>CALCGD010000029.1 GCA_937900875.1 uncultured Flavobacteriales bacterium | reverse complement strand
TTAATTCCAGAGCTAATTGGTCGTTTACCAGTTGTGACTCACTTAAATCCGCTTGATGCAGATGCACTAAAAAGAATTCTTACTGAACCTAAAAACGCGCTTACCAAGCAGTACGCCAAACTCTTTAAGATGGATGGTATTGAACTTACTATTGAAGAGCCGGTCTTGGATTACGTAGTGGAAAAAGCCATTGAGTTTAATTTAGGTGCTAGAGGCTTGAGGTCAATTTGTGAGGCAATATTAATTGACGCCATGTTCGATTTGCCATCATCAGATAAAAAAGAGATAACAATTTCTAGAGCTTATGCAGAGGATAAACTCTCTAACTCAACGATTAATAAGTTAAAGGCAGCATAGAAAATTTTCGCAATAAAAAAGGCCGCTCTTGAGCGGCCTTTTTTGTTTTGTGCAATCCGAATTAGTTGCAAGTGTAACCAGCATTCTCATAGGTAATTATTACTGCATCAAACTGTTGCACAGTTGCAAAATCGTCTCTGCAAACTTCAAGGTCAGGTGCGTTAGTTTCTACACAGGTCTGACATTTTTTGCATGCTTCTGTTGACATTGCAACGGAGGCAAGCATTGCGATAAGTAGAACTTTAGATTTCATTTTAAAAGCGTTTAGGTTGATTGCAATAATAGTCAAATCCTCACAACGTGAACGATTTCATAATTAACTACTCGAAATTCCCTCTTCGGCCCTCATCTGGTCCGAAGTTTTTCTACTACCATCATGACTCCAGCCAGGTGGCATAAAAATGTAGCCAAGTTTCGCGCTTACCGTAGGGGCAGTTCTTACGTCAGTTAAAATGTTTCGAAATTCGTGAAACGCGATTTTAAAGAGGTTGAAAGTATGTATGTTGGAGGTAATTCCGAACACAACAGGGTCAGAATCTAGCTCTTTCTGGAACGTTCCGAATAACCTGTCCCAAATAATAAGGATTCCAGCATGATTCCGGTCCAAGTACCTTGCATTGCTTGCATGATGTACTCTATGATGGGATGGGGTGTTTAAAATCAATTCCAACGGCCCTAGCGATTTGATGGTTTTGGTATGAACCCAAAACTGATAGATGAGACTAAACCCCATCATGGTAAAAATCATCACAGGTTCAAACCCAATTAATGGAAGCCAAAGCCAGAAAATGTACTTGTATATTACTTCTGTCCAGCTTTGTCTTAATGCAACAGCCAGATTGTAATTCTCGGATGAATGATGATTAATGTGGGCTGCCCAAAGCAAACGAATATGATGACTTAAGCGATGATGCCAGTAAAAGGAAATATCATCAGCGAAAAAAATCAAGACCCAAGCCCACCACACAAAACCTATTTCGAATAATGCATATTGGTGCAGAAAAACGACAAGCCCAAAGCCTAAAAATTTCGTTCCAACTCCAATAATTAAAGACCCAATTCCCATTCCAACACTTGCTGCGCTGTCTTTTAGAACATGAACTCTTAAATGCTGCCTGTGGCTAAGGTATAATTCAAGAAGAATTAGAATTAGGAAGCCTGGAATGAAATATACGGTTGGGTCGTTGCCTAAGTCAGCAAACGTAAGATTTCTTAGTATGTCAGCTAGGCTTTGCATAGTGTATAAAACTACATTGATTTTCCGCTAATTGTTTAGCACAATCAGTTAGACATTTGAATTACGATGTCTTCGTTGTTTGGAGCCGTAATAATCAAATCATTGTAGCCTATCCTTTCTACAATCAATGTAACGTTGCCGCAATTCCTCGCTCCTGTAATATCGGATATTTCAAATGCACCTTCCATATCAGTTGTGTCTCTTACCGCATTATCAGCATCCTTGTAAATAACTGCATTAGCTATAGGGTCTCCTGTAGCCGCGTCTACCACCGTTCCTTTTACAAGTTGTAGACAATCGCACCCAGAAAGCGAGATTAATGTCAGAAGAAAAAACAGTCTATTCATCGTCAAATTTTTCATTTTTCTGGTTGTCAATTGGTGGCATAAGCGGTGTGTAAATAGATTCACCTCCATCTACAGCCAAATTAACACCTGTGATGAATGCTGCGCCAGGTGATGAAAGAAAGATTACCGTAGCAGCTACTTCGGCCTCGGTTCCTAACCTGAAATGCTGATTGTTCTTTCCATAGCCTCGCACATATTCTTGAAATTCGGGTGCGTAAGTATCTAATCCGCTCGATTCGATTGTTCCAGGGGATATGCTGTTTACGCGTACTCCGTACTTCCCCCATTCATTGGCTAAACTCATTGTGATATTTTGAACTCCGGCCCGGGCGGCTGCCGAGTGCGCCAACATGGGAAAACCGTTTCTATTGTCCATCGTAATGTTAATGATAGAACCTCCATTCTTACTCATCGACTGGTTAAATACCTCTTGGGTAATGAAAAACGTGCCTGTAAGGTTTGTTTCGATAACTGCATGCCAGCCTTTTCGGTTAATGTACTCAGCCGGAGAAGGAAATTGACCGCCACCATTGTTCACCAAAATATCAATCCGACTGTATTGCTCAATGCCCGCTTTCACGCATTTTTTTATGCTTTCTTCATCTCTTATATTACATTCAAGTGCAATAGCATCTGCTCCTTCATCGGTTAAGACTTTAAGGCCTGCGATCAGTTTGTCTGAACTTCTACTAGCGATAATCGCTTTGGCACCTAGCTGACAAAACTCTCGGGCGATGCGCAACCCAATTCCAGTTCCTCCTCCAGTAATGAGCACGATTTTGCCCTCAAATAAACCTTCTTTGTAAATCGTATTAATCATTTTTGACAATTGCGTTAAGCACTAGCTCTGCGAACCTTTTGGTTTGATTGCGTCTTGTGAATTTATTTCCCTCTCGGCTGGTAGACACCAGATTTTCTGGATTGTAGTAAAGCGATTCGAGATAACTTTCTACCTCTTTAGGCGAGGATGCGATGGTTGAATTCTTCTGAAAACTTAGAATCCATTCCAATGGCCCTTTGTCATTTTCTACCATCAAGGTTGGGCGTCCAGAAGCAATGTAGTCGAATATTTTGGCGTACACCTGATGCTTTTCTGGAGTTGCCAATAGCAGTTGAAGATGAGAAGAACAAAGCTCCTTAACCATCTCATCATGCGAAATTTTATCAGGAAAGTAAACAGTTGCCTCTCCTGCGGCATGCTTTATCCGGTCGATTTGAGCAGGATAAAAATTCAATCCGTAAAACGTAACATCAATTTTTGCCTCGGGATGATTCTTTAGAAACAAATTAAGCCCAGATAAGAAAGTCTCTACACGTTGGAAGTAGTACAGCGTTCCAGCATGTGCAATGGTAAAGGTGTTTTTTAATGGAACTGAAGTGATATTCGCATATTTCTCTTCGAAATAACCATTGTACACCACAGGAATGTCTTCCTCTTTTCTTCCTGTAAGGAATGCTATCCTAGTCGAGAAACTAGGCGCGGCCGTTGTAAGCAGTGTAGAAGTTGCCACAACGCTTTTCTCTACAGTCTGTTGTGTCGATTTTTGAATAACGCCATAAAATTTGGCATCATCCCAGCGGTAATTGGTACTCCAACCATCTCTATAATCTCCAATCCAAGGAACGTCAAACTCCTTGCTTAATTGAGCTGCATATCTGAATAACACAAAAGGCTCTCCGCAGGCAATTATCACGTCAACCTGGTTCTTTTTTAAGTAGGATTGAGCTGCATCAAAAATGGTCCTTTTGTTGTCTGAGGATTTAATGTGATGCTCCGTAATCAGCTGCCACACAGAAAGAATTTTTCGGAATAATACCGAGGGTAAATCTGACCGAGAGATAAGTTTATCGCGCAAACTAGGGTAGAAGGGAGCGCGAATTACTTTACCAAAATCATTGGTTTCTTCGGTAACGCGGGTGTTTTTACTTGGCAGATTACAATCGTTCGGTCCTGTAATTTCTATATCCCAATGCCGTGTAATTACAACCGGGTCTAAACCAAACTCTCTAAAATATTTAAGCCACGCGTAAGGTCTATGTGCACCGATAGAATTGTAGGGCGGAAAGTCGTACGCTAGAATTAGGGCTTTTTTCAAGTGGTTTGATTATAAAGAATCGTGGTCGAAAGTAGTAACCAACCAATCCGATGGCGAAAGATATTTATCCATTTCATCATCAGCACTAAATAAGATGAATGGAACCCGCTCGTTTAGCGGACCATATCTGAATGGATTACTGATGAATCCCAAAGATTTAAGTAGCCTTGAATCCAATGCGTTTTCTTGACAGAAAGCAATTATTCCCTTAAATCCTTTGTTTATAACCTCATCATTTAGGAATCGCATCAAAATTTTTCCACTTTTCTTTTCGTAAAAATGAATATCGAAAATGACCAGCTTGTCTTTATCCACATAAAAGATGATGTAACTTTTGGGCTCATCCTTGATACGAATTACCAAGTATTTGTGATACGGATTGCTTAGTCGCCATTTGATTTGTTCGGCATTTCTTGCGCCTTTGGCTTTGGCAACCAATCCTGGTCTTGTAATGTCCAAACCAGAATTTAACGCAGTTTCAGCGGTTGTAACCAAAACCTGTTCTCGTTCAGATTTGGATGCTCTTGATAACCGACAGAGCAAAGCCGGTCTGAAGTAATATCGAAAATCGAAAATTCTTTTCCAGCCGAATTTTATAAATCCGGGGGTAGATTGACCACCACCAAATCCAATAACGAAAAATTTGTTTTCATTCTCCAACTCTTCGTAGCAGCGCATAGCTAGTTTCCTGAATAATCCACGCCTCCTATGCGAAGAATGAGTCATGGTATCGCAAGACTGATAGATTGTTCGGGTCTCTCCATTCAACTCAAATACTTGCGGAATTACTCCGTAATAGCCGCCAACTTCATTAGTAAAGCCATCAACGGCAATAAACCCAATGAAACTACCAGCTGGATTTTGGGTGAATTTCCATCGGAAATATTCGATATCCGCGTCCATCCCAAAGCAATCCTTCATAAGTGGAATGAGTAAAGAGAAATCTTCAGGTCCTATTCGCTTTAAGTCGTAAGAGAAGTCCTCAGCTCGTTTTAAATATTTTTCAGACGTATCAGACATATTTTCTGAGCATTTTATGAAATTGCTCTAGTCTCAAGGCCATGTGAGGTAAAGGTTCATCCACCAAGTTAATCCTTGAAATTTTAATTGGGCCATGAGAGTTTGAATCAGGTATTGCATTCAATTCATCATTAGCGTAAAGCACGAATTTATAATCCGAATTGGTTATAACCTCGTCAGCTAAAGAACCTGTTTGTCCATTAGGTAAGGCAAATACATCAACTTTCTTTCCTAATGCATTTTCCGTTTGAGTTTTAGATTCCAGAATTTCCTTTTTAAGAGCTTCTACATCTTTTATGGTTCCCAAAGAATCATGCGTAAAAGTGTGACTTCCAATTTCAACCAAATTTGAACTGCATTCCTTTATTTCCTCCCAATTCATCATTCTGCAGGAAAGATCAATACCTGAACCTTCTATCAGGTTGTTTAGCACGGATTCTCTTTCATTCAAAGGGAGGTTTAGGAGCGTTTTGAAAGTGTCGAGATAATAGGTCATCCACGAATTTCCAAAATCTGCCAATGAGCTTTTCCTATCCGAATAGTCAATTGTTAAAGGAGAGGATGTTTGAAGATGATGTTCAAAAACTAAGTTCAGCTTTTGCGTCCAAATAGTTCGGTTTGAACTAGCACATTCGTTCACAATATTGTGATTTGACGGCAAGTTGTGTTTCACCAATAATGGCAATGCGTGCTGGTAGAAATCATAATAACCGTCATCAAAACTGAGAATTAACAAAGGCTTGTTTGACTTGGAATGGTTCTCGTTTTCCAACTCATTAAATCCAATTACCCGATAATTCTTTTTTACATACCCAAGCAATTGGTCAAAGGTTTTCGGATGTATTGGGTTCCAAAAACTATTGCGCTCTTCTGATATTCTATGAAGGCTGAGAACGGTTAAAAGCCCGTCTTTTTTCGCTCGCAAAAGCGAAGAAACACCAATGTGGTGGAGGGTATTTAAGACTTGGTTTTTCAAAGACGGAGTTGTACCGCCAAATATAAAGATGTTCTTACTCTTGACGTTCGTAGGCACCTAAGTCGGGTCCTGAGCCAAAAGGCCGGAAATTTCCGATTACATCGTCAAAAATGCCAGCATCATTTGTGATAGAAATATCCCCAGCATTCATGGCAGGAGAAAGAGTGTCCAACGCAAAATTCTGCTCGGTTGGTTTAACAAATTCAGGGTCGATGTAAATGATGTCGTGGAATTCGGCCAAATCGCTCACGTCTACATCATCTGTATTTACTCGAATAAGACAATGGTCAAATTCAAAATTGAATGCAGCAGATGGGTCCTCATCAAGCCCTATTTCCGTTTGATTGTTGCCATAGATGATACAATTGCCGAAGTAAGAGTTAAGGTCTTTGAGATAGTAGGTTGTAGATGTTTCAAGCCAGTTGGTAATCTGCAATGCTGGCGTTTGTCTATTGCCGTTCACCCAATAATTTCCAATGGTGCAATGATAAAAATTGTGGGTACCACCATTAATGAGTGCTACTGAATATTGACCAGCATTGCCAAAAACGCAATTTTTAGCATCAACCGTACCAGCTAATGAGAGCAAACTCGCGCCAGCCATATTCTCAATAATTGTATTGCTGATGGTGAGAGTTGGGTTAGGAGACCCTGGACTTACCGTATCAACCTCAATCCCCACATTGCCATTTTTAATTATTGCGCCATTAATAACGTTGTTCTTACTTCCATTAAGAAGCCGAATTCTATCCCATTCGCCTGCTTGGTCTTCATAGAATTCATCCAACCTATCGCTAGAGAAAGTAACAGGGTTAAGCGAAGTGCCATTTACTATGAGTGTCCCGCCTTCATCTACAATAATCCCAGAGCTTTTATGGCTATAGACGTTCGTCCCTGCTTCTATAGTTAGGGTACAACCATCTGGCACTACAGCCCAACCGTAAATAACATGCGGCTCGGCTGAAGTCCAGGTAATATTGCAGTCTAAAAAGGTATACGGTCCTATTGGGTTGTCGAAAACCGTTGGATATATGAAATCTGCATCCCAACCGAATGCCGCTAAATCAACATCCTGAATAATTCCGTTGGTATTAAAAAGAATACTGTCGGTTACAATGGCAGGTTGCGACAAATTGTTTGGGTCAAGCGTAACATCAACAAAAACAAAAAGCGAATCTTTTGGAGGAATTGTAATGTTGCTAAAAGCAACTCCAGCTACCCCGTCAAGATTCATTCTATACTTAGATTGAAGCCCGCCAGCAAGCATAATGGATGAGATGGTAATCTGTTCTTGATGACGATTGTAAATCTTGAATTGCCGAGTGGCAGATCCAATGGTTGTGAAAACCGTATCAAATAGCACCGTATCTTCCGAAAACGTTAGCGCGCCATCTCTATTAAAAGAATCTTTCTTGCAGCCACCCGCCAAAAAGATGATTACGATAATCGAAAATATGCTCCAGTTGACGGTTTTCATGGACGGCAAATATACTTATTGGGCCTATTACGCACAGATGAAAGATAAATTGTGTGTTTCATAAAAGAACGATTTATATATCTTTGCGCTCCATTCTGAAAAAAGCAGAACAATGAAAGAAGGAATTCACCCAGAAGATTATAGATACGTTGTATTCAAGGACATGTCTAACGATGTGGCTTTTCGTACCAAATCTTGTGCAGCAGCCAAAGAAACTATTAAGTGGGAAGATGGAGAAGAGTATCCATTGATTAAATTGGAAATTTCAAGTTCATCTCATCCATTTTATACTGGTAAGATGAAGTTAGTTGATACAGCAGGACGTGTTGACAAGTTCCGTAACCGATACAAAACTCACCGTGCATCTCAGGTTAAGCCAGAGGAGACGGAGGACGAAGGATAATAAATACTCAGATTTCTGAGTTTAGCCCCAATCACATTGTGATTGGGGCTTTTTATTTTCGCATTTTAGCAAAGCATGAACTACATACTTTTTGACGATTCCAGAGAGAATCTACTTCCGCTAACATTCACTCGTCCAGTTTGTGATCTCCGAATTGGAATTCTTACAATTAGAGAGAAGTGGCAACACGTACTAAACGCAACTACAAGCACACTTACCGAGGATTATTTACAAGCTAAGTTTCCTTTCAGCCAAACGGGCGACAACATTTTCATAAACGGAAGCATCAGCCCCAATGATGAATTAGTTCGGTCAATTCAAAACCTTGGTGTAGGTAAAAGACTTGTAAAAGCCGACAGATTATTGGCAGCAAGAATGGAAAGCAGAGCCAAGTTTAGTTTGAATGAAGGAGAATGCTTAGAATTTGGCGGAGACGTGCTTACAGTTGACCACCCTTGGGACATATTTTCTAAAAATGGCGAAGCTATTGAAGCCGATATGGCACTTTTAACTGCTGGCGCTAAATCTGTAAAGCTGTCTAATAGCAACACAGTTATTGGAAATGGAAAAGTATTCTTGGAAGAAGGCGCAAAGGCTGAAGCGAGCATTTTCAACACAACTTCTGGCTCTATCTACCTTGGTAAAAACTCCGAGGTAATGGAAGGCTCCATTATTCGTGGGCCGTTTGCACTATGCGAAGAAAGCCAGGTGAAAATGGGAGCAAAGATTTACGGACCAACCACTGTCGGACCTCATAGTAGAGTGGGTGGAGAGGTAAATAATAGTGTCTTAATAGGGTACTCTAATAAAGGCCATGATGGTTTCCTAGGGAATTCTGTGCTTGGAGAATGGTGTAATCTAGGAGCCGACACCAATAACTCAAACCTGAAAAATAATTACGATGAGGTTAGAGTTTGGAGTTATGGAGAACAAAGATTTGCCAAAACAGGTCTAACTTTTTGCGGATTAATTATGGGAGACCATTCTAAATCGGGTATAAACACCATGTTTAATACGGGCACCGTAGTGGGAGTAAGCACTAATGTTTTTGGTGCTGGATTTCCCCGAACCTTTGTTCCGTCATTTAATTGGGGCGGAGCAGCTGGTTTTACCGAATATAACCTAGATAAAGCCTTGGCCACAGCCGATAGAGTGATGCAAAGACGCGGTAAATCGTTAGATGAAACGGAGAAAGACATCCTTTCGTCAGTATTTGAACTGACAAAGAGTTACCGTAACTGACCTTTTGACCGAATTCTTGACAATTTGAAGCTTCGGCACATTCGTTGACATTTCCGCGGTGGCCAACGATTTAGTTTTGCCGTCTAACCCCTATTCAATGAGTGACCCGTTTGAGGATATTGTGAGTTTTTCTAATCTAATAGAGGAAGATTCGGAGTTCATTCCTTTGCTTTCTCCGGAAGATGAAGAGAGTATGAATACAGAAGAAATTCCCGAATTAGTTGGGATTCTTCCGTTGAGGAACACTGTTTTATTTCCTGGTGTTGTAATTCCAATTACAATTGGCAGAGACAAGTCTATAAAGCTTGTAAAAGACGCCTACCATAGCACCAAGGTAATTGGTGTATTAGCACAAAAAGATGTTGCCGTGGAGGACCCAGGACCTCAAGACATGAATCGCATTGGTACCGTTGCGCGTATTATTAAAATGCTTCAAATGCCAGATGGCAGTACCACTGTCATCATACAGGGTAAAAGAAGATTTGAGGTACGAGAGATGGTTGAGATTGATCCTTATTTCCGTGCTAGAATTACCGCATTTGACGAGATAAAGCCTGCCAGAAAAACCAAGGAATTTAATGCATTGGTTGATTCTCTAAAAGATTTGGCTCTAAGCATTATAAGACAGTCACCAAATATTCCTTCTGAGAGCGAATTTGCGCTCAAGAATATCGAAAGTCCCTCGTTCTTAATAAACTTCATTTCATCCAATATGGATGCTTCTGTTAGTCAGAAGCAGAAGATGCTTGAGGTGGCTGATTTGAAGCAAAGAGCAATTATGGTTCTGGAGCATCTTACTAAGAATCTGCAAATGCTTGAACTGAAGAATGATATTCAGTCTAAGGTTAAAGTTGATATTGATAAGCAGCAGCGAGAGTACTTCCTCAATCAGCAAATGAAGCAGATTCAGGAAGAACTTGGTGGTAATTCAGTTGATCAAGAGGTGGATGAGATGCGGAGCAGAGCCGCAGATAAAAAATGGACCAAAAAAGTAGGAGACCACTTTTATAAAGAGCTAGAGAAACTAGGTAGAATGAACCCAAGTGCGGGTGAATATTCTGTTCAAATGAATTATTTGGATGTCCTTTTGGATCTTCCTTGGGGCGAATATTCTAAGGATAACTTTGACCTGAAAAGAGCTCAAAAAGTACTTGATAAAGATCATTTTGGTCTTACTAAAGTGAAGGATAGGATTTTAGAACATCTAGCGGTTTTAAAATTGAAAGGCGATTTGAAAGCTCCAATTTTATGCTTGGTTGGCCCTCCTGGAGTAGGGAAAACGAGTTTGGGGAAATCTGTTGCAGAGGCAGTAGGTAGAAGTTATGTTCGGGTTTCGCTAGGCGGGTTAAAAGATGAGTCTGAAATAAGAGGGCATCGTAAAACCTACATAGGGGCTATGCCAGGTCGGATTATTCAGAATATAAAAAAGACAAAGTCATCTAACCCAGTGTTTGTGTTAGATGAGATTGATAAGGTTGGTTCAGATTTTCATGGGGATCCTTCTTCTGCTTTGCTTGAAGTGTTAGATCCGGAACAAAATGGCGCGTTTTACGATAATTACCTCGAAACGGAATATGACCTTTCGAAGGTGATGTTTATCGCAACCGCTAATAGTTTGAGTACGATTCAACCTGCGTTACGAGACAGACTGGAGATTATTGAGGTTAGCGGCTACACGGTTGAGGAGAAGATGGAGATAGCGAAGAGACATCTTGTGCCAAAGCAGATTGCTGAACATGGTTTGAAAAAGTCTCAAGTAAAGCTGAGTAAGCAATCTCTAGAGAAAGTAATTGAAGAATACACTCGAGAAAGTGGTGTAAGAGGGTTGGAGAAGACGATAGCTAAACTTGTGCGTAACCGGGCCAAGTTTGTAGCCATGGAAGAACCCAAAGAGGCCAACATCACGTTACAGGATGTGGAAGAGATTCTAGGCCCTCCACGCATGCAACGAGACCGTTATACAGACAATGAGTTTGCAGGAGTTGTTACAGGATTAGCTTGGACTTCAGTTGGTGGCGATATTCTTTTCATCGAATCAAGCTTAAGCAAAGGGAAGGGTAAACTGACGCTTACCGGAAACTTGGGCGATGTAATGAAAGAGTCTGCTGTAATTGCTCTGGAGTACTTGAAAGCCCACGCAGATAAATTGGAGCTGAATTCTGATATATTCGAAAATTGGAATCTACATATTCACGTTCCAGAAGGAGCTACTCCTAAGGATGGCCCGTCTGCTGGAATTACCATTTTCACGGCCTTGGCTTCTTTGTATACGCAAAGAAAAGTGAGAGAAAAATTGGCGATGACAGGTGAGATTACCTTACGTGGTAAGGTACTTCCGGTCGGGGGTATCAAAGAGAAAATTTTGGCTGCTAAGAGGGCAAGAATCAAGGAAATCATTCTTTCTGTGGAAAACCGAAAGGACGTAGAAGAAATTGAGCCAGATTACCTCAAAGGGCTGACTTTTCATTACGTAAGGAATATGGATGAAGTTATGGAGCGTGCACTTCTTAAGCAGAAAGTGGCAAATCCGTTGAACCTGAATTAATATTTTTAACGTAGTAAACCGCTCCAACGGTTATCATATACTGTCCGCCTAAGTATAGGATCATGTTCACAATTGCGTCATACTCAAAGTCGTAAACGAACTTGTTTATAGCAATTACACAATCTGACAGGATAAAAAGGATAGCGCCTATCGCAATCCATTTAAAACTCTTCTTATCCGTATGATAGTGTCTAGCCGTTGCTGTAATTCCCATAATCGTTATCACAATAGTGTATGCCAGTACCGGAACGTACAGGTCAGCCGGTAAGCCGCTTTGAACATAGCTGAAAAACGCAGCAGTAAAAGCTACAAACGGTAGAGCAATTAGAAGTGATTTCACCCATTTTAATGGTGATTTCGAAGCCTTAATACTCTGAACAAACCCCGCTGAGTAACCTAAATGGGCAATTAGAAAAGCCCCTAAACCAACAATAAATAGGATTGGAAACTTCTCGTCAATCATAAGAGCAATATCCCCAACCCAAGAGAGAATGAGACCAATAAGAACCATTTTAGAAAAGAAGGAATAGTTTCCTTTTAACTGAACATACTGAAAACCAATTAACGCGAGCATAAACATTGGTTTCACTAAGTAATGCAGCGCCTGAAGCTCCATAAATACACTCAGCATAAATACGAGCACAAGCAAATAATAGACAATCGTGAAATTCTTTAGCTCCCTAAACATTTTGATGTGTTCGAATAGTTCTTGCAATCCTAGAAAACCAAACAAAATTCAGCAGTACAAATAATGCCGCCAATTGCATAATCAACATAAAATTAGGGTGTTCCCAGTAAAGTAGCATCACCAATAGAGCACCGAAAATTCGTGCATATTCTGCAGGTATTATCCAGCGCTTATTTTCCATCAATCCACCAGAAATAGCCAATGTTACTAGGAGGTACCCCATTGTAGCGTACAGCGCAGTAGGGGATATGCTGTTTTTGAGGAATAGCACAGCAGTGGAAAGACTAAGGGATACCATGAAAACGAAGAATACATACAAGTGATGTTGTTTCAGACCGTCATAATTAAATTTGGAATACGATTTCAAATCGATTTCCTGTGGCGCTTGAAATCCACCTAAATATTCTGGTTGCCAACCCGGAGGTTTCAGAAACACCCTCACTTTATCTAAACCTTTCGATACCGTAGATAGCTGCCAGAGGTCTTTCCAATAATGCAGGTTTGCCCAAACAGGACTCCAACTATTTAAGGGAGACGTGATTCCGTATACAACTTCTTCTTCCTCTTTTTGGAATGTTCCGAACATGCGATCCCAAATGATAAGGCTGCCTGCATGGTTTCTGTCAATGTATTTGGGGTTACTACCATGATGTACTCGATGATGGGATGGAGTGTTGAAAATCCACTCTAAAGGTCCCATTGTTTTGATGGTCGTTGTATGAATCCAAAACTGGTAGAGTGTATTGAACGCAACTACTGGGAAAAACACTTCTGGTTCGAAGCCAATCAACGCCAAAGGCAGATAGAATATCCAAGAGAACCAGCCTTGAATCCATGATTGTCGAAGAGCAACTGACAGGTTGTAATCTTCACTTTGGTGATGAACGATATGAGCAGCCCAAAGAAAATTAATCTCATGGCTGGCTCGGTGAAACCAGTAATAGAAAAAATCGACTCCTAGTACAAGCCCTATCAAGGCAATTGTGGTGTTTTCGAAAGTGAAAAACCTAGCATGTTCGTACAAATAGACATAGCCGAATCCGAGCAAGGTTTTCATGGCAATGCCAACTACTTGTTGTCCAATTCCAAGATTAATGTTGGTGAGGGCATCGTTGAAGCGATACAGCTTCTTTTTCTTGACGTAACCAATCAAAAGTTCAATTCCAATTAGTAGAAAAAAGATGGGGATTGAAAGAGAGATGTAACTGAATTTCATTTTGGAATTTTTTCGATAAAAAAATAAGGGGCACTTAAGCCCCTTATTTAATTCTATTATTCGACCATTAGACTGAGTTTACTCTGTCTTTTCACCCTGGATTTGGCTTTCAAGCTTTTTTGCTTCGTCTAACTCAATCACCGCATTATTAAGCTTTGCCGTAATCTCTGGATTTTTAACCCCTAAACTAACCACTTCTCTTTTTAAGCTTTCTGCTTCAGCCAATGTTTTGAAAGAACCAATCGTGTAGATTTTTAGCCCTCCGTCTGTAGTCTTCATCTCTACACCGTGCTGAGCAATTAATTTAGAAAGTTTGTCAAGTTCAATTCTAAGACGGTATTCTTTCAACTCTACACCAAATTGAAGTACGTCTATATCCTTAAAGTCAAGAGATATTCCTTTAGGCTGCTGCTTGGCAACATCGAAGCCAACTACTCCAAGGTCAATTCCAACATCTGGAATTGCATCTTCATTTACGCCAAAAGCTTCGTCAATTCCGCTTTCAATCAGCTCGTTCTGCTTCTTCTCTGCATCCTCAAACGAGTTAAACGACCCGAGGGTAAATACAGAAATAGAGTCATTCACTTTGTGTTCTTGTAGAGATTCCATCTTAGCCAAACGCATTTTAATCTGAGTTGGAATATCGTAGTTAGTATAAGTTCCCACGTGGACAGTATACTTTGAGTCAGTCGATTTTTGAGAGAATAACCATTCTTGAGATAGGTTTTTTCTCATAAGAGAAGCGGTATCAGCCCCATAGGTATTATAGATGTCTTTGTAGCTAATTGCAACACCGGTAGCATCTACAATTCTACCAGCAGTGGTGTTTAACTCTTTGTCTCTGTAATCAGGAATGCCATCTTTATCCGCATCAGCTGGGCAACCATTTTCGTCCACTACCAATCCTTTAGGTGTTCCTTCACATCTATCGTTAAAATCCGTTACACCATCACCATCGCTATCCTCATCTGCCAACGAGCCTAATCCCGCGTACATTTCGCCTGCTTCATCAACTTTTGGAGCCTTTTTCTTAAATGGATCAAAGCGAAAAAACAAGGTCATTGAAGTGTAAAGGAACCCATCGTTTGACATGAAACCTTTATCCCCAGCTACAACATTATCAATATTGTCGGTGAGGGTAAAATTGTAATAAGCGCCTAATCGTACAGCTACCTTTCTTGAGGCGTTAAAGTCGATACCAGCTCCTACAGGCATTGCTACAGAAGTAATTGGAAATTCACTAAGTCTTGTTTCATACTCAAAATCTCGCTCAATCACTCTGATATCATCAGTTGCTGGGCTGCTTTGGTCAACATTTCGAATTAAGCCATCGTCCCAATAGTAATAAACGTTTCCGTCAGCGTCTTGAACATCGGTGTAAACATTGTAATCGGAGTAGCTAACTCCTACGGTGATGAAGGGAGTAATTCCTTTTGGGTCGCGAATGAAATTTTGGAAGTTATATGTAAGACTTGCTCCAGCTGTAAATACCTCTGATTCAAAATTCCTGTGCTGACCATAGTTGTTTTCATTCCCATTGAGTTTACCCATAAGAACATCAACATTAACCTCTAAGTAGTTTGTAACCAAACCTCCAATACCAAAATTGTAACCTGCTCGATTACCAACCCTGTGTACGGTGGTTTTATCTCTATCTACTACATCACCGAAATAATTCATCAGGCCGATTCCGCCATGAACATTGGCCATAAACCTGAAAGGAACCTTGGTCTTGGCTTTCTTGCCTTCCTTGGCTTCAATTTTTTTCTCTTCTGTCTTGGTCGTTTCTTTCTCCTTTGGGGTTTCAGAATTTTGCGAATTTTCCTGAGCAACCGTAGTTGTAATAAACGCACAAGCAAAGAGCAGGGCTATAAATGTCCTCATAGTTAGGGATTTGGGTGGTGCAAATTTAAGAACCTTCAAACTAATCCTCGAAGAAGAGGTCTATTAGTTCATATATCTTCTCTTCTGAGTATGACGATTTGCCTGCTTTAAACCTAGCAATCATCTCATTTACCTCGTCTGGAGTGAGCTTTCCGTCACCGTTAAAGTCAACTTCTTTGAACTTATTGGCCAAGAAACGCTCAGTGTCCGAAAGCCCATCTTTCTTGTAGTTCTCTAGAATGTTTAACGTTCCATCTAAATAAACTGCCATGGTTCCTCCAAAGTCAATCGCTTTTGCTCCTTCCATGTATTCGTGGTAGAAATCAATTAGATTGTATAATTGCGAGATGCTTAAAGGAGAAGCGCCTTCAAGTACGTCCTCTATAACCCTCATAACTTCATCTGCGGTTATTAAGCCGTCAGCGTTGTAATCAGCGTCTTTAAATTCTGGTGGAATTGTGGTGGTAATGTTTTCTTCTTTGGTAATGGCAAGCGGTTGGGTAGGGGAGATGGCTTTTTCTTGAACCATTTTCTTATAAACCTTATCAATACTGGTATAAACATCTTCCACCGAGCTAGCATTGCTTGGTGCTTTGCTAAAAACTTCCTTGCTTATTTCTTTGAATAACTCATCGAATTCTCCAGCTGCTTCAACTTGATTCTGAATGTCAAGCATCATTACAGCGAGTTTGGTAGAATCTTCTCCAGTTAAAGCCGCTCTCTTAGATAAAATACCACTAGGGTAAACGTGATGCATTCTTGCTCTTTCTGTTGCTATAGAGTCAGCATAAGACGCTAGCATTTGCTCGTCAGTCAAGGTTACTCCTCGTAAATCCACAACGTTTCCAAGTTTTGTAGAGTCCTCATCATCTCTATAATCAGCTATAACGTCTTGGTCAGAATCCTTTGGGCATCCGTTTTCATCCACTTTTGCTCCTGTCGGAGTCATGGCACATTGATCCATAAAGTCGTTTACTCCATCTCCGTCTGAGTCAGCCATCTGCATGGCGTAGAAATCTACTTCTTCATAGTATTTAGTTTTAGCACTTTTAGTGTAGCTCTTACCAACACCTATGCTGTAACTAACAGATAATGATGAGAATAGAAACATGTCGTTTCTCGAATTCCCTTCTCTTATTCCTACACCTTCTTCGGAGATGTCATCCATAAGGTCTGTGAAAGTGTAATAGAATCCAGCGCTTAATTTGGCGCTCAATCGCTTACCCATTTTAAAGTCTACACCAGCGGTAACCGGAATAGAAAATGTAAACTGATCGTATTTCCCTAGGCCGTCTTGGTTAGCATCACGTAAGTCGGTTTCGTAATTGTAATCTCGTTGCAAAATTGGTGTGGACTCAGAATCTGCCAATGGATCTGATTCTGCTAAAGATCTGATTGAACCATCCGCCCAATAGAAATAAGCATTTCCGTTCGCGTCAATCATATCCGATTTGCTATCGAAATTGATGAACGCAACGCCAACACCAATAAACGGTTGAATAATACCTGGTTTTTTATAGAGGTGGTTGAAATTGTAACTAATTCCTGCGCTACCAATGAATGTTTCTGACTTAAAATTGAGATTTCGACCTGTCAGAGTTCTCTCATTAATGGTGATGTTGCCATAGATTACCTTTAAATCGACATCAAAATAGCGAGATAGATTGGCGCTTGCCAATAATTCTACGCCATAGGTGCTGGTGAAAATATGTGCGTAGTTATTGTCGTTTACATCACCAAAGAAGGTGAAAACACCTGCTCCAACACCTATTCTAGGTGCAAGAAGCGCATCTCGTCCTCTATTGTCGATATAATACATGTCGCTGTTCTGTGCAGCAACACCCATTGCAGAAATGGTGAGGATTACGAGTACCTGTAGAGCTTTATTCATATGTAGTCAAGCACAAATTCTGCTAAAAATAACCAAAGATCATTCTTGGTCAAAATAATAGTCAATTAGGTTCTGAATATCGCCTACTGTTCTCACTGATTCCCCTTCAAAAAGAAGGTCAATAAAGTGTAAAACTTCGTCTGGAGAAATCCAACCATTTTCATTCACATCTGCCCAGTGAAATCCGCCAGAAACCTTCTCTGGTGTGTTCTCAATTTCCTCGATAGTGGGTGTTCTTTTTGGTTTATTCACACTAGCTGATTCAACAGTGCTTTCCTCTGAACTATTTAACTCACTTACGGTATGCTGGGCATCAGTCGATTGCTCGTTGTTTCCGGAAGATTGATTCGTATTCGCTTCATTAGAAGAGCCAATGCTTACGTTTTCATTATTTGAAATAAGTTGTTGCAGCGCTACTGTTTCTCCAGAAAGTTGAATTTTCATCTTGTTTGAGACAGAAACATTGAGCTGTCCGAGATCTTCCATAGAAGCGATTTCCTTCTCTAACTTGGTTCGCACTGATTGTAGCGTACTTTGCTCTTCTTCAGTTACGTATTCAGCATCTCTTGCAAATTCATACAGGCTTATTTTGTCTTCAAGATTGGAAAGTCGGTTAGCAACACTTGCCTTAAAAGCTTCCTTTTCAATTTCTTCAAATAAGCTTTTAGAATATTTCAACGACTCGGTTAACTGACTAGCAACACTTAATCCGTCTTTTGTTGTCTTGGCTTTTCCTAAGTTGCCCTCAATCGATTTTAGCAATTCCATTTGTGAGGAAGTTGCCTCCTTGATTTGAGTAGACACTTTTTGATTAGCTAAAGCTAATTGCCCAGATTCTGAACCAGTTTCTTCTACCTGAATATTCTCAGATGCAGATGAATTTGACTGTTGTAACCGCTTCAATCCTTCAGCCTCTTTTTCTATAACAGAAAGAATGTTTTGTTTGGTCGAATTAGTCAGTTTTGAACTCGATTCAAGTTCCGTTTTGATAGCCGTAATCGATTGGAGGCTGAGTTCCGTTGCCGCTTGCGACTGAGCCAACGCTTCAATGCGTTGCTGGTCCAATTCTAACTGTGCATTGTACGCTAAACCCTTCTTGACTATCTGACTTACGACCGTTTCTTCACCTTCGCTTACCGTTGCTTCATTTTGCAATGCTTCACTCTCAGAATTGTCGAATTTGGTCTTGTCAATACCGTCAGAGGTTTGACTTGCAGCTAACAAGTCTTCATTCTTCTTCGCTGGTTTAGCCGAAGGCTTGGTGCTTCCCAAAAACACAGTTAGCCCTATGGAACCATAGAGTTGATTGTCGTTGCCTGAGGTGCCCGATCTGTCTCCCAAACCAGTTTCGCCCACATTGTCAATCATGTCTGTGAAGTTAAGAGCGTAGGTAAAAGCAGCATTTAACCCTACATTTTTGGATACCTGAAACCGAATTCCAGCATTGATTGGTAGTGTAAAAGCGGTTTGAGGATATTTTCTCAGGCCATCTAGGTTAGCATCTCGAAGGTCAGTTTCATACTCAAAATCACGAGTAAGTAGCGTGGCTTCAGATTGGGAAACGGTGCCCTCTATTTCAGCATATATCAAGCCGTCACTCCAATAGTTGTATACATTATTTGATTCATCCAATAAATCGCCCTTATTCCTGAAAAACATTGCCCCGACACCAATTCCCAAATAAGGTCTCAGTAGTTGCCGTCCGCTAGCATCAGGTTTTAAAAGTGGGTAAAAATTGTATTCTAGGTTTAAGCGTTGGCTAAAAATGGAAGTACGAAAATTAATGTTGGTAAGATTTCGTTGTTCTTCACCATAAACGGTTCCAGTGTAAAGGTCTAATGTGGCATTTAGGAATTTAGCCACCTGTTGGGTGATGCTAAGTTGATAACCTAATTGACGGAATGGAGTTGGTCCGTCTGAAGAAAGACTAACATCTGCCATTAAATGATTAAAGCCAACGTTAATGCTTACGGTTGGCAGAGGAATCATGACATTATCCTTCGCAAGCAATGTGTCGTTTCCGTTTTGCGAAAATGCTACGGAAGACGTGCAAATAAGAAAAAAGAATAATGTCTTCAAGGAATTCATTCCTGTTTTGAACGAGACGTTAAGATAAAAAATAACCCGAGCCTAAAAAGACTCGGGTTATTTCATTGTATCAATAAGAGTGGACTATTGTCCAGCTATTTCTAGCGCTTCTTTTACGTGAATTCTAACTCCATCGTTGTAAGATGTAACGAATGGTCCAACAACATTGTTTGAATCTCTCAATTCGTTGCTGAATGTTTTTGCAGGTCGGTAAGAACCAAACTCACCTACAACATACTTGTACATTCCTTCGTGCTCTTCAATCACGATAACCTCAGAGATGCCATACTTTTGTTTGTATGCTTCTGGGTCAACCTTGTTTGTTCCAGCAGAAATTTGAACTCTAAACACTAATCCTGGCTTAGACTTCATCATCGCGTCATTGTAGTTGCGTGCAGCTGCTTTTTCTACAACTTCCTCAACAACCTCTTTCTTTGATGATACAACTTCAGTTGTTTCAACAACTACTCTTTCGTTTACTTCAGCTACTTCTTCAACAACCTCAGCAACCTCTTCTACGACTTCCTCAGCCACTTCTTCCACAACTTCCTCGGCAGGAGCAGCGTCTTCTCTTGCAGCAGATGCAGCATCGTCCTTAGCTTTTTGATCTGCAAGTATTTGGTTCATTGCAGCTTCCTTAGCAGCATCAGCCTGACTAGCCTGAATTGAAATAATATCCTTTGGGATGATAAACTTTTCAGTTTCGTTATCCTGGATGTAGGCAAATGTTCCTTCAATAATTTGATTGCCACTCAAAGACGCATCAATATTAATCTTGTAGGTTACTTTGAAATCTCCATTTGGAAGAGCCATCCAAAGGAATTTCACCTTCTGGTCTTTGAACGAAAAAGTGGCATTAGCCGACTCGCCAGCTTCGGCTGTAAATCCTGGCGGGAGAATTTGTTGCAACTTGGCAAATCCAGCGACATTGCCTTTTGCCACGTCAACTTCCATGGTAAAACTACCACCTGGTACAGCGGTTGCTGGTAATTTAGTAGTGACGGCAACTTGGGCCATCAAACTTCCT
>CALCGD010000028.1 GCA_937900875.1 uncultured Flavobacteriales bacterium | reverse complement strand
CACGGCCGAAGAAGCAATTGCCGTAATGAGAAAATTTGATTTGGAACCGCTAGAAGAGTTTCCTGGGTACATGGAAAAATGGCGATGCACACACACGGCATGCGGTCGAGAAGTAAGTACGACATTTTGGTATGTGAAGTTCCGTGAAACTGGCTGCAAATACTGTTCAACAAAAGGACTTGACTACTCCGCTGAAGGAATTGTTTACCTGCTTGAAAGACAGGACTTCTTCTCCGCAAAAGTCGGTATCACCACTCCAAACTCCAAGACTGACAGAATCGCCGCGCACGTCAAAGAAGGCTGGCAACTTGTCTCGACCTGGAAAACATCAGCTGCTGCCGAGGCCGAAGTTATTGAAGATAAAGCCCTGGAGTGGTGGAGAGAAGTATTAGATGCACCAATATCCATGCGACAAGAAGATATGAAAAGCGGATGGACAGAAACCGCTTCGCTCCTATACGTGAGCATCGAAGACACGGCCGACTACATCGACCAACTTGTATCAGAACTAGGAAATTCCTAATCCCAAATTTTCTGTTAATTCTCTATTTACTCAGACTCTCTGGTGTACCGTGCCACATTACAGCTTCTATGGGATTTATGCGGAATTATCTTTGTTCCGAAACTCATCCCAATGCTTTTCAAGCCATCCTTCAACTCGCTTTCGTAAATCGATAGCAAGTTTTTTCCCATGCAGATTTGCATAATCACCAAACATTTGTAAGTCGGCATGGACATCCATAGTCCAATCATTTGGGTTAACCGCGATAAGTCCTTTATCAAAAAGCCGATGAATGTCACGTCGCAAGAGTAAGCCGCCATCATCATGGTGTATGCCGTATTCTGCATAGCTATAAAGATGAGCAGCCTCTAGTGCAGCCGGATGGTTTGGCCCAGTAAATGCACAGACATCTCCAAACTCTTCGCGTAGCTTTCTACGAAATTCACCTTGCCCAATACGGACTCGAACGGTTGCTAGTACATGGCCATGCGTACGACGAGTAAACGGCCTTAAAGACAATTCTGAAAGTGCACCGATTGTCTGAACAAACATTGACCTATCAATAGCTCTGATGCTGTGCTGCGTATTGGGATTGACGGTTATCAATCGACATGTTTCCGCATCGATGAAGGTTTCAACAGATACCCAGCCGGCTCCATAGTAAGCCTTGAAGAATTCTTCTTCCAAGGTCTCAATATCTGGGTCATCTGTTTCAAGAGTGCACTTACCACATTTGAATCTGGGTGATTTGGTTTCACGCTCTCGTATATCTAGTCGACGACAATTTGGATTTGGACAGCGATATCTTTCTATAGTCTCAACTTTTTCCTCAATTTGCTCTATCCAAGAAAAGCCAAGAAGTCGGCTTTTGTCCCACAAGACGATTGCGTCGCCTACGGCCATTTCCTTTGCTTGAGGGATTGATTTAGGCCATATGTATGTCTCGCCGATTATCTCATCGAAGTTGTCACCAACTCGAACTGTTGAACCATCACTTGCAATGCAAAGCCATGCCTTGAATTCAAGATTGTTGTACACGAGCGAATCCTAACTATCCGACCCAAAAAAGAGAAATGTAATTCAATCGACGCTTTATTAGGTGGACCACTACTCAATAGGTCATACATGGGGTCATTGACCGTCAAAAACTGGGTTCCACCTCACGTCCCCGTAAGAACCAAAACTTGTTTTGCATATATCAACATCTAAAGCCACTAGGGACACCGGAGATAGGTCTGCCACGCCTTCTAGGGCATCGTCCATGGAATCAAAGTGCATTTCCTTGAAACTCGGTTTTGAGCCCTTTGAAGCTACGAATCTTCGCCGAATAGGACGGTCCGGATTATCAAAGTCTTTTGCCATGTACCCGCAGATTCTGTCAAGGTCTTCGAATGGAACACGTCGAATAGCGACGAATCCATGACACCAATTGGTCTTCAAATAATCCGAAATTGATGCTGAGCAGAGAACGTGAAAATGCAGGTTTTTTTCTTCAGAATATTCGGCGACGCGAACATAAAAGCCCTTTAGATGCTTACGCCATTTGGCTGTTATCTGAATCCAGGCGTTACTCGCGTCCAAGGCTTCAGTTGGTGTGGCAAAAGTGAGCGTTACAAAATGTGTTGGACGATTAGAGCGAACCCGAAGGATGAGGTTCCGTCGATTGCGTCTCGCCGCGCTTCGTTGATTGCTTAGTTCATCATGCGGAGTTGCCGGTACTGGACTGCCCCGCCCAACACGTGGCACATTGATGTATGCCATACCTGAATCGGCATAGAAGCGAACCGTTGCCATGTATCGACGATTGAGAAGTGTCGCTCTATCAAGTCTTCCCATATTTAGAAATAGCCTTTGATTTTTAAATGCTCTCCTGAATATTTCATTAAATATCGCCCTTCAATACTCGCTCTACTTCTTTCTTTGATATGCGCATGCGCTTTTCAGAGATTCGTATTGCCTTAATTGCTCCACTTTTGATTGCGTTATACACGGTTTGAGGAGAGAATCCCCAAATTTGTGCTGCGTCCGTTACCGAAACAGTTAGGCATTCATTTTCCGGATGGTCATTATCAATGTAAATTGCCATTAAATTCTCCTCATTGACGTTGTTTCGATGAATGGCAAAGTGTATCATATGCTTTACCGTTTCAAACAGGAGGTTCCATGAAAAGAAAAGATTCAAGCGAATGGAGAGTTCGCCGTGACGACAAAATCCACGACATCGTTCTCACCCGCTACTCCAGGAATGGGGAGCCCGAACTAGATGTCATTTTTGAAATGAAGAAAATTGGTCCAAGAAGCGAAGTGGTAAGTGTGTGCATCCAGAGCGCAGGACTCAAATCTGTCGTCACTGCCTCTGATATACGTTCCATACCTTTTTCGGAACTTGAGACTATGGAACGGCAGGAACAACCTGACTTAGTTATTCGTGGAACGCAAGTCGAATTTGAAACTGGACCTCAATCGGGTAAGCCATTGACAAATACGGAGTTAAAGATTGTTGTTCACTTGTATCGAAAGGCGCGAAATCTTGGTGTTCCAACAGCAAGCTACATCGCTCATCAGCTTGGTATTTCGGAGTCAACAGTCGGGAAACGCATTTCAGCTGCGCGTAAAGCCGGCCTACTAGGAGCCGCCCTAGGAACCAAGGCAGGTGAAAGACCTACCCGAACTACAGGAAAGAGGAAGTGAGATGAGCGTCTACAAACGCAATAAAACTTGGACGGCACATGCAAAGTGGACTGACCGACAAGGAGTGCCTCGGCAAAAGGCAAAAGGTGGCTTCCCGACTAAGAAGGCTGCCGAGAAGAAAGAACGCGAACTTCTAAGTCAAGCTGATTCAGGTCGGCAGTTGGGTGGCTCATCCCCTACATTGGCTGAGTATCTACTTGAAGTGTGGTTGCCCAAGCATCGTGTGCTCACGAACTTGAAGGCGAGTACCTACGAAACCTACAAAATGTTGATTCTGGTCTACATAAATCCGAGTATCGGCCATTTGCGCATAGACGAGATTAGTACTGAACACCTTGAAAATTTCTATATCGAAATGCAAAACAAGGGAAGAAAGAAGACTTTGAAAAACGGCACCATTGCCCTTTCCTCAAAAACCGTGCGCAATATTGCCTCAGTCATCCACAAGGCACTCAAGGACGCAGTTCGGTTGAAACAAATCGCTTTCAATCCTTCTGATTCAGCCCTGAAGCCAAAATTGACAGCACCAGACATCGACTTCATGACACCAGAGAATCTCATGAAATATGTTGCCAGTATCCAGGGACATCGTTATGGGCCAGTGCTGCAACTTGTTGCGCTTACTGGGATGCGACGAGGCGAAATACTTGGTCTTTCATGGAAAGATATCGACTTTAAAGCTGGAACCATCAACATTCACCGCACGCTAATTCGTGCAGGCAACCAAACAATTTTCGACACACCAAAATCGAAGAAAAGTAAACGCACAATCGAAATCGACATAGACACGATGCAAAAGCTTCAAGCATGGAAAATTGCACAAAACATTGAACGTCTCGCCCTTGGCGGAGAATGGGCTGATACAGAAAACCTCATCGTTACAGACCAAACTGGCTCAGTTCCATCATTTTCCGCATTCGCCCGTATGTTCAAGAAAACACTTAACAATGCCGGTCTAATGGAGATGAAGTTTCATTCGCTTCGACATAGTTATGTAATCGCTGCCCTACGAAGCGGTGGAGCGCTTAAATCAGTTTCCGAACGCGTTGGCCACGGAGACACCACAATCACTAACCGTGTTTACAACCACGTAATCGAAGGTGACGACCGCGAACTGGCTGATAATTCAGCGCTCTATATTCTCAAAAACGTAAACACCGTATTCGAAAGCCTGCAAGTTGTTTGATACCTTGTATTTATGACAATTGACATTTCGGGGAAATGGTTCAAACCTAAAGACGAAGACCCGATAGCTATTTTCATGAGGACTTCCACTCCAGATGAGATTGAGCGGTTCCAAGACTTCATTGCCAGTTTTTCGAAAGATGATGAAACCCTGCTTCAAGCGCGCGCCACTGAATTAGCAAGTGAAAAATTCCTGCAAGTTGGCCCAGGCGTAAATGAATCTCTAGATATGTTTGACGAACCTGCCCGCAGGGAAATGATGAATGACCTGTTCAAGGTGATGCTGCTTGACACAAAACGTAAATTACTTTTGGAATTTTTCAATGATGAAAAATAGAGCTTTTCGAGCAAACTGAAATATGCAGAACTGTCATTTTTGTTGCACGGCTAACAAACGGCTAACAACTAACCGAGAAACCCAATAAACAATTGAGGCGACGCCGGGAATCGAACCCGGTTACGGGGCTTTG
>CALCGD010000027.1 GCA_937900875.1 uncultured Flavobacteriales bacterium | reverse complement strand
TATGTGACGAAAGAAACCACACATACATACTATCTGTTGCGCCTGCGGTATTGTCGGTAACAACATTCGTGAAGCTCATTTCATTTCCCGTATTAGGAATAAAAATGCTGAGGTTAATCAACAATTCACTATGCATCTCAATCAACTCTACCGGATTATTGTTGTTCGTATAAAAGTTGATGTATGCCTCTGCCGCCAAAACTGAATCTCCATTAGATGCATAATTGATAAGGTGATAATTGAGGTCGATGACCGCATTTTCATCAATCTTGTACGCTGTACCGTAAGGCAATTCCGTTACATCTGGATCAACCCAACCTACCATGTACTCAGCATCTTGAAATGCATTTTGTACAGTTACAGCTCGCAGTCCTTCTTCAATACCGGCATCAGTTCCAGGAAGAAATTCGAACAACAAGAAGTGATGCGATTCATCATTAAAGAATGCCTCAAATCGAACAACATTCTCCAGATCAGGATTGTCCACTTTCTCTTTTTTGTAGAATTCTATTTCTTCCCCCGGCTCTAAAAAGAACGGTCCCATGTGCATTTGAAAACCTTCTCCAATAGCAGGAGCAGCTGGTTTTTCAACTCTTGCCATTCCAGAACCTCCATAATAATCTTCTAAAATCTGAATATCAACCACAGTTCCTGAAGAAGGCGCTCCGTACTGAATCCACTGACGAATAAGTTCAATTTCTGTTTTCTCTAACGGAGCTTGTCCACTTGGCATGGAGTTACCTTCTGCTACATCCATTCCAAACTGGTCGTCCCAATCGGTAGTAGCGCATTTGTACAATATTGAACTGTTATGCGGATAACCCGGATCGACCAATTTGTAACCTTTTGCAGCAGCGGCTGGGTTTGTTGGTGTAACTCCCACTAGGGCCGAAACCAAATCAGAAGAATTCCCGCTTAAATCTAGGTTTGCACTTGGGTTTCCGCCACTGTGACATCCGGTGGTACAATTGGCCTGAAATATGGCGCTTACTGATTGCACGGTAGTCTGTGCTGAAACAAGTGCTGGTAAGGAGGCCACCAACAGGGCTGAGAATATCTTTTTCATTGCATTTTTTGGGGTGCGGTCACAAAAATAGCATTCAAGTTCAGTTTGAAACTGTCAGCTAGCAGGTTTGTTTACCAAATAAACACCCGCTAGTATCACAAACACCCCTAAGATCGACCAAACGCTAATTGATTCTCCGTCTAAAACGCCCCAAATGATTGCAACTATTGGCACTATATACGTGACCATGGAAGCAAAAACTGCTCCTCCAGATTGAATCAGTTTATTGAACATGAGAACGGCAATGGTGGTGCCTACCACCGCCAATATTACGATGGCGCCAAAAGATTGAAGGGCTGCTTCGTGTTCAAAACGTGATGTAAAATCCGTGGTAAAAAGGTAAATGAGGCAAAACGGTCCGACCCATAAAAATGAGCCTGCGGTAATAAGCATAGAAGGCATTTTGGAGAGATAACGTCTTACAACATTCAAATTGAATGCATAACACGTACTGGCCAAAACCACTAGCAGTGCTGCGGGTTGGAAACCACTTATTCCTCCTGGCATTACTATAAGCATGATGGCGCCTACAAAGCCTATTACCAGGCCAATAACTTGCAAAAGCCATGTACGTAGTCCGAACAACAATAGCCCAAACGTCATCGTAAGTAGCGGCACCAAGGAATTAAGCATTCCGGCCAGCGAACTGTCTATTTTGGTTTGAGCTGTGGCAAATAAAAACGCTGGCAACCCATTTCCTAAAAGTCCTACGCTCAGCAGAATCAACCATTCTTTCTTCGAAATTTCCTTAAATCGACCTAATAGAAACGGCAGGGTAACCAACCACGCCATGCCCATTCTCATTGTTGCTATTTGCACATCCGAAAACACCATTAAGCCTTTCTTCATTAGAATAAAAGAGCTACCCCAAATGGCGCCAATTAGCACTAGAAGAAGCCAGCTTCGCAACGGTGTTTGCATTTGGCAAAGAAACATGTTCCGCATGTCTCTTTTGCGCAACCGAACTATTTGAGGTGAACGTTTGTTAACACTGATGTGCATCATGCATTACTTGAACAAACATATTTTACCTTTGAAGCCATGAGTGAAAAAGTATTTATAGAAATAGAAGGAATGAGCTGCGGACATTGCTCCAATGCCGTTAAAAATCTGATTGAAGAAGTAGAAGGTATTGACGCTGTGGAAGTTGATTTGGGCGCAAAAGAAGCTCGAGTTTCCTTTAATGCGGCTACCACCAACTCTCAAGCAATAATCGACAATATCAATAGTTCAAACATTTATAAAGCAACCCAAAAATGAAAACGAGAATACTATTAATGGCCATTATGGCAAGCGCTGCATTGTTTATTGGATGTGGAGAAACAGGAACATCTACGGAAGATACAGCTGTAGAAATGATGAGCGTGGACGAAATGGAAACGCCAACTACACTTGCTGTAAAAATTGAAGGAATGAGTTGCCCAGCAGGCTGTGCAGGTCCTATTCAGGATGATTGCGGCAAATTAGCTGGCATGGGCAAAAGCGAAGTAAACTTTGAAGAAGGAATGGGATACTTCACGTTTGACGCTAGTGTACTTTCTCAGGACGATATTCTAAAATGCATTTCTGGCACAAACGGTGGGGGAATTTATACCGGAACCGTGGTTGAAGAAGATGTAGAAGTTGAAAGCGATGAAGCAACTACCGAAGAAGCCTTGCAAATAGTTAAGAACGAAGACGAAGAGAGCGTTTAAGGTTTGACGCTAAGGCGCAGAGAGTTTTTATTATGAAAGGCGTGCAACTTGGTTGCGCGCCTTTTTTGTACAATCGACAATCCTTATTGCTTCACCAATCTTGCAGTTGAAACGCCTTTTTCGTTCTCAACAGAAATAAAATAAATGCCATTTGGCGCTGACGTAAGGTCTATTTCAGAAGCGCCATCCAACTGACCTTCTTTTATCATTCTACCGAACCAATCGTAAATACGATAAGTTGATTTTTGAGGCGTTTCTATTCTGAAAATGCCTTTTGAGGGGTTTGGGGAGATATCAAGTTTTCTGGCATTTTCTTCTTGATTCACATCTGTTATTTCACAGATATTCTGCCATGGTTCAGACTCAAATATCATTGGTATTCCGCGCTCTCGATAGCACAGCATTTCCGGGTAATTACAACCATCAAGAAGTGAATGATGCTCTGCTCCAATTCCTTCGATGATGAATTCCGGATAAGTGCTATTATGAGGATTCGGCACCCATTGCCTTATGCATGAGTGTCCATTAATATCTATCACATCTATTGAATCAATGACCAAGCCTAAATATGGAACTGTGTCTCCCACTTCCAAGTTGAAATCGGCATAAACCACTTCAGGAAAGCCCTCGACCTTTCGATAATACACCCCAGCTTCGGCACGAACCATTAAATGAGTTGTATCTGCAGAATATGAAATCGAACTACAGTAATTCCAGTAACGGGTCCAATAAAACCTATGGTACCAGTTTCCATCAACGAAAACAGAATCGAGCACCGAATAATTAGTCTCTCTGATTGACGTACAGACATCATGCCCATGATTAATATAAATCGGCTCGGAACATCTAAGCCTCCACTCCGAAGTTTCATCCAACGGAAAAGGTGCCCAATTCTGCGCAGAAGCACTTAACGACAAACAGGTGATAAGTAAGATCGGCAACATTTTCATGGCGTTAAGATAATCACTCTTTGCCATCCTAACAATATCCGCTGGCTTAATGGTTTTGGGCTTCAGAGGTCATGCATGCAACCAAAAAATTGGTCTGTTTAGCACAAACAACTATGCCTTATGCATACCATTTTATGCTTTAGACATAGATGTCTATGTATAATACTAACACACTTCTGCTTAATACAAAGACAGGTATGTGTTATACATATATAGCTATGCATTATACAAACAGCTCTATGCGTAATGCATAAATTTTTATCTTTAATACATAGACAATTGTGCTTAATACATAGGTAACTAACAACTTAAGAGCTATGGTTTACAGACGCCCAAAAGAACCGCCCACTTGGAAAACGCGCAATCCAATACCAGAAGGGTTCAACACGGCTCCCATTATAAGGGATGCCATGAAGAAAACGCGTGTCACCCAAGCAGAGATTGCCCGCAAGACGGGTCGTAACCCCAACACGGTAAAAGGCTTTAGAAGACGGAGAAGTATTCAGTCGAGTATTCTGCACGAACTAAGCGTTGCCATTGGGGTAGACCTTTTTCGCCCGTTGAGCGATAACCTTCCCGAGCACATCCGCGCAAACCCTGAAAAGGCAATTATTGAAGCGCTAAACGCAGATAAACAGGCATTGCAACAACAGGTTGATGAGTTGAAAACCCAGCTTGCCATGCTGCGCGAAGACAATGGTTATCTAAAGAAGATGATTGACATAATGGCGGCCAAGTAAGGCTACTCTCCCACAATCCGCACCGACTCTGAAGGTCGGATAATCTTACGCACTGGAAG
>CALCGD010000026.1 GCA_937900875.1 uncultured Flavobacteriales bacterium | reverse complement strand
ATTACATTTTCATTATCCAACAAAGGCCGCCTAGCCAATTGTGCGGGCAAAAACTGTATGTCTTCCCATTTTGGTAGGGTTGTGCGATCAACGCCCATTGCTGCTGTTGGGCCGTGATGCCCCCAATTCTTCAAGCCATTTTGAGCCAGTTCTTTGATGTAGCCCGTATAAGGTTCTGAAGGTTCGGGATGCGTATCTGCATAATTGCCCAAATAGCTATCACGATTGAACGGCTGCGGGTGTTGTACTCCGAATGAACGAATTTCGGCCACATCAATCACGACATCATCTCCGCTAATTTCAGATGAAAACTTGTTCAACACTTCGGCATTATTGTATTCAGAAACACCGGTGTCAATACGGTAATCCCAGCCATGTAACCCGCAGATTAGATTGTCTCCTTGCACGCTTCCGTCAGACATTAGTGCTCCGCGATGCAAGCATCTTCCATACAGTACACTCACATTTTCTTCGTACCTAATTATGACCAGATCAATATTCTCAACTTGGGCATGAGCTGGTTTTCTGTTCTCCAATTCTGAGAATTTGGCAATCGCTTTTGGTTCTTTCATTTAATTAGTGATTTCTACGCCTTTCCAAAAGGCAAACATTCCTTCAATAACCTTGGCCGAGTCTTTAGTTTGTGGGTAATGCCACATAGCATCCTTGTTTGTTTCTCCATTCATTTCAATCGAATGATAAGAAGCGGTTCCTTTCCATGGACAAACCGTGTGGTAATCGGAGGTTTTGAAAAACTCCATATTCACGCTGTCGGCAGGAAAGTAGTGGTTGTTTTCAATTACAACTGTTTTGTCGCTTTCGGCCAGAATTTGGCCATTCCAAATTGCTTTCATTTCAGTTTGCTTTTCAGGTAAGTTGAAGTGCTTTTAAAGAAGTTATCGACTGTTGATTGGTCTTTAACCTCGGTAATCGGTAAAACAGCACCTTTCCAATCATCAACAAGCCATTTTCCGTTTTCCAGTTGCGGTTTGTCTAAATAATCAATCTCGTTGTCTTTGTACCAACCGTAGATATAGTAATAAGGTTCAGTAACCATGTCATCTGCTGGATTGAACCCAGCACCAATGGAACGGTCGGTTGCGCCATCGGTTTTATGCAATTCGTAGTAAGTTCCACTATCGAAATGGTGCGGCCAAATGTTAATGTCAGATTTGGAATTAACAGCTTCCGTTAATGCCTGAAGTGCACCGTTTGCTATCGTTCTGTTTTTTGCCCACAGCTTCAATACGGCCTCATTCGGTTTGCTGAAAGCACCGAATTTGTACAATTCGTTCCTGGGTAATTCGTAATGCAATTTGAGGTCTAAATCTCCTGTAAACCCAGCTTCAGCAAGCCATTTCTTCCAAGGTTCAACGGTTTGCATGTAAGTCAGTCCGTTAAGAGAAACACGGTTAGTTTCTGAGCCGTTTTTCATCATGCCAAATGCAAAATCAATTGGGTCAATGAAAATGGTGTAGATGTTTCCTTTTAGAATGAATTCACGACCGTTGATTAGTTGTTTCTCAGAATTCCATCGAGCTGTGGTGTGGCTATCATCAGATTGTTTGTAGACTAAATTTTTACCCGTCAGGGAAATCATCTGCGAAGCAACATGGATTTGCGCTTCTGCTATTAGGTAATCTTTCATGGTGTAAGTTGTTTGTTCAGGTGGTGAATTCATAATTCTATGCGGTTGATCTCCTAGTTTATTGGTCTTAGGTCGGTCTAATGACCAATACCAACGCCCAAACAGTGAGTCGCACGAATTTCAAATTCCTTACAACGAAACGAGAAAATGTAAGATAGGGCTTGTCTTGGGATGCTCTGGTTTTGGGCTGTTAAACGCTAAATCCGAAAACCATTATATCGTCAACCTGCTCGTTTCTTCCTTTCCATTCATGCAGCAATTGGGTGAGTTTTACTTTAGAAGAAGCACCAAAAATTGCTGGTAACTCTGCAAACCAATTTCGTAGACGCGCGTGCCCCAATTTTTTCTCTTTTTCTCCTCCAAATTGATCTTGCATGCCATCCGAATAAAGGAAGAACCGACTTTCAGGTTCTAACTCAACTGTATGGGTTTCAAACGGAATTCCACCATCTAATGTTTGATCTCCAATGCTTCTTCTAGTTCCGTTTATCAATTTCTCACCATCTGAATTGATGATTGTCATCGGCCTTCGAGCGCCCGCGAATGTGAGAGTGCTGGTTTTTTTATCAATAAGACAAACGGCCATGTCCATTCCATCAGTCGTTGTCGATCCGCCACATCCAAATGCTGCACAAACTCGTTTATCTACGTATCGTAGTATTTCATCAGGCGCAGTTAGGTTTTCAATGGCCGCTGCGTCATTCAACAAATCGTGTCCCATGATTGACATGAAAGCACCAGGCACGCCATGTCCTGTACAATCAGCAACAACCAATAAAGCTCTTTCGTTATCAATTTTTCGGAACCAAATAAAATCTCCACTCACCGTATCTCTTGGTAAATCTAGAAGCAAGTGACCTGTGAAAAAATCAGCAAAGACGGCCTCCGCAGGTTGTAGAATAGCCTGCATACGAGCAGCGTATCTAATGCTGCTTTCTAACGCTTCTTTCTTTTCTCGTACTTCCTCATTTGCAGTACGGAGTTGAGTTTGTCTCTCTTCGTCTTTATTGAGCGCGATTCGCATGAATAGATAGAGGAGAATTCCAATTATAAGAAAGATGAGTGCTGCCGTTGCCAAGTTATGTAGAAGGTCGTCTTTGGCATACATGATGAAATCGCCAAACGGGAAATCGACCTCTAAAGCCGCAATCTGTTTTCCGTTGGAAGCAACAAGAGGAACCATTGCTGTAAGCCAAACCCCCCACTCATCTTCATAGGGTCGAATGGTTCCGCCAGACTCATAAATAGCAATATGTTCTTGTAAGTGTGTTTCGTACGGTAGTCCGTAGGTGCTCGCACCGTGACTGGAAATTCCGAGCCGTAATACGGTTCCAGTCTCATCAGTGGTAATTGTATAAATGGGAGTTTTAAGATTATTGGATGTAAATGCTTCATGCAGAACTTCCGTAAGTCGAATGAAAGAGCTATCGGCAGCGGGAAGATTCGTTAGTCCTTCTGTTAGCGGAAAGCGCAAGTGTAGGTGATTAAGCTCATCGGCATTAATTCGAGGAGCTAATGTTGAAGCCACAGATTGCAATCTTTCCAGCACCAATCTTTCAGATAGTTGTAGGCTACGTTGGTATTGTCCATAGATAAGAACACACGCTAGCAATAGCATGCCCGCGTACACGATTGCAAAAAGTTGGAACCGTAGTTTTCTCATTTCTTAAGCCAATTTTTAACCTCCGAAATAGGTATATGATCTGAAAAGTTCTGACCGTAGTAGACGCGGCTAATCTGTAGTTCTGAATCAATCAGAAAGTCGGCTGGAATAATTGGTCTGTCGTTCATGGCCTTCGTATCGAAAAACTCACTCGTCATCATTTGCCACATTCGTTTTGGTCGCATCATTGTTTTAATCAGTCCCATGCTAGATTGCTCAACTCCGTACTTTCTATATAAGTCTAGTGCGGGGTCTGGAATGATAGGGAAAGGAGGCTCTTGTCGACCAGAAAACTCAGCAATTTCTGTGGCTGTTGATGAGAAAACGGTGATGATATTCAGTCCATTCTTGCTCAATTCAGGATATGCTTCTATCAATTCGTGAAGTCGCATATTGCAAAACGGACATGCAGCTCCTCTAAAAAAGCATAGCAATGTTTGTTTGCCCGAATGAGATGACAGCGACACTGAATTCCCGAGGAAATCTACCGTGCGGAAATCGGGAGCCATGTTGTTTTTATTAAGTCGAGTCATGTCTTTGTATTCTCGTTAATACCAGTGGAATTGTGATTTGAAATGATGCAGAGAACTTCGCGGTTTGAATTGGAAATGAAGGTTGCTGTACCGTTTGGGCACAGCAACCTTCCTACCATCAACCAATGGGATTACGAGTTTCTTGTTAGCTCCAGTGTTACCTTAATTTCAACTTCGTCTCCAACTACAGCACTTGCCGCCCAACTTCCAGAACCAACACCGTAGTCGTTTCTGTTAATGGTGGTTTTTAGTTGAATTCCAGAAACTAACATGTTCTTTTTCATGGGATGTTGCATTTCGCCCAATATCTTGAATGGAATTGTCACATCCTTAGTCACATCTTTAATGGTTAGTTTTCCGTGCACCACCAACTCTCCATTTCCTTTGTCTTCAAATTTGTTTGAAACAAAAGTCATTTTCGGGAATTTCTTAGCATCGAAAAAGTCTCCACTCTGGAGGTGTTTGTTTCGCTTTTCATCTCGTGTGTCAACGCTTGCCACATCAATTGTAAAGCTGGCAGAACTGTTTAGTAAATTGTCTTTGGCAAGTTTTACCTCTCCCTCAAAATTATTGAAGCGACCATCAACCGGGACCAAGAAATGGTTAACTGAAAATGATACTGAACTGTGACTGGCGTCCATCTTCCAAGATGGAGCATCCATTGGTCTGAATGCGCTGAGTGCAGGTATAAGGACTGCGGCCATTAATAAACTTGCAAATGTTTTCATGATGTTTGTGTTTTTGTGAATTACACCATGATGGTCGGTAGCTTTTGAAGTTCCTTACACTCGACTTGAAAATAAAATTGAAAAGGATGTGATTTGAACTTAAATCAGGCGATTATTTTTCGTCTTCAGATTTCAGTTGCTTGAGGATAGATGCCTTCAAGTCTTCGCATTCTGCTTCGTTGGAAGACGATTTACAATCTTCTCTAAGTGCACGGTCAATCAGACTTTGCTGAGATTGGTAGTTGCCGCAAGCCTTGCACATTTTTGTGTGCATTGATAACTGCACAGATTCTGTGGTACTCAACGGAGCTTCAAGCTTTTTCTCGATTAATTCTGCTGCTCTTTTGCAGGACAACATAAGTATGTTCTTAAGCTTATTCATTGAGCCAGTTTTTCTGCAGGCAATCTCGTAATTGAAGTTTTGCACGATGGATGAGTTGCCAATAGTAAGTCGATGAAATTTGGAGTTCCTTACAAATGGTTTCAGCTTCTAGTTGGTCGTAGTATTTCATCTGTAAGACAGCAAACTGTTTTTGTGGCAAATGCTCTCGGCAATTCAATAAGGTTGTATTGAATTCAGGATTGTCAAGCAAATGTTCTTCGTCACCCAAAGAAGTTGGCTGCTTATCAGTTATCCAAGAACCATTTTTATCGAAATAGTCATCACCACTAATTTCTTGGTCTTTTCCTCTATAGAATTTGCGATAGTGGTCAGTGATTTTATTCCGAAGGATGGAGAACAGCCAGGTTCTATGAGAACTATCGCCTTTGTAGTTCTCCAATCCTTTGAAAGCCGCAATAAAAGTGTCTTGTACCAGGTCGTCCGCTTCCTGACGGTCTTTTACTCCGCTAGCCGCAAAAGCCACCAACTCAGAAGTGTGCTCTTGCACAAGTTCGGTTATGATGTCTGTTGCGGTTTCCATTCGAGCAAATTACCCTTTCGTAAACAGACTGTCGGAGAAATATCCTTTGCTATCCAAGAAATGCTCTTTGAACTGGAAACCAGCATCAGCACCCAATTTCTCAATTCCATCAAGCGAATATTTCTTCGATAGCTCCATCCAAATGCATTCATCTTTTTCAAAATGAAATGACTTTTCTGTTTCTTTAATAGATATGTCTTGCTCAATCAAACTGTATATATAGCTTTTTACATCGCCATTTTCGGGATTGTAAAAACTATAAAAATCAAAGGTGTCAAGATTGAAATCACCAGATAATTCTCGATTTATTCTAGTAAGAACATTCATGTTAAACCTAGCGGTGATTCCTTGCGAATCGTTGTAAGCATTTCGAATAAGATTAGGGTTTTTCATCAAATCGAAACCCACCAAAAGCTTGTCAGCAGATTGCATGTGTTCATTCATGTGTTGAAGAAGATCAACCGCCCACTCGGATTTAAAATTACCAATGTTAGAACCTAAGAAGAGCACAAGGTTTGGGCAGTTTTCTTTTGCTTCAATCTTTCCCATTACCTCGAAATAATCGCCCACCTGTGGATTCATTTTTAGGTTGGGTAACGATTGGTTCATGGTTTTAACCAGAATGTCGATGGCTTCTTTAGATATATCAATCGGAACATAGGTAAAGTCGATGTTTTCGACTAAAAGATTTTGTAAAAACTCCTTGGTTTTAGCTCCGTCTCCAGCGCCTAATTCAATAATGTTGAAATGCGTATTGAACCCGGTTGCCCCATAAATTTCCAGTGCTCGGTTCTTCATAATATCCAACTCACAGTTTGTCAGATAGTATTCTGGCATCGCCATAATCTCCTGAAAAATTCGGCTTCCTTCATCATCATAATGGTACTTGGATGAAAGGAATTTTGGACTGGCCGATAATCCTTCTTCAACTTCTTGTGCAAATGTCTTTTCCATCTATCGTGCTAATCGTATACCGCTGAACTGCCACTGAAAATGTGGGTGAAAGAAATTGCGATAAGTATTTCTACTGTGATTGGGTGAAGTGGCACCAGAAGCGCCTCTCAATACCATTTGGTTGATCATAAATTTGCCATTGTATTCGCCCAAAGCACCTGGTGCTTTTTTGAAATTTGGGTAGGGGAGATAGGCGCTATTTGTCCATTCCCAACGTTGGCCCCAATTCAATTGTTCAGAGGCAATTTCCCATTCAAATTCAGTTGGTAATCGCATTGTTTTCCATTCTGCAAAAGCCGCAGCTTCGTAAAACGAAACGTGGCAGAGAATTTCATCTGAGTTGATTTTCTTCAATCCGCCAAGAGTGTAATTATGCCATTCTCGATCAATTTTCTGCCAGTAAAGTGGTGAGCTAATTTTTTCACGCTGTACCCAGGTCCAACCTTCATCTAACCATAGATTGAAATCTTCATAACCGCCAGCTTCTATGAATTGGATGAACTCTCCGTTTGTAACTAAGGCTTTGCTGATTTCGAAATTGTGTAGGTAAACTTTGTGCCTTCTCAATTCATTATCGTAGCAAAACCCTTCATCATTAAATCCGATTTCGTAAACACCTTCGTTTATTGAAATCCAACCATCTTCTTTATTTATTGAAAGCACAAGGCTGCCACCATCCTTGTAGCAACCATCTGGTTTCAACTGACTGAGCATGAATTTTAAGTCCGTCAGTAAAAGTTCTTGATGTTGTTGCTCGTGGTTAAGTCCAATCTCTATTAGATGTAAGGCTTCTTCTGAGCAATCGAATTTTAGCAAGAGTTCAATATGCTTGTCTACGTATTTTCGATAGTGATAAACCTCTTCAATTGAGAAGTCAATTTCGTTTCTCTCGTCTCTTTTGGTTCTATCTCCAACATTGTTGTAGTAGCTGTTGAAAATGAAGGAACAATCATTTCTATATTGTTGGTAATCATCATGGTATTTGCTCAGGATAAACTCTTCGAAAAACCATGTTGTATGACCTAATTGCCAGGTTGCTGGACTGGCATGCAAAGCCACTTGAGCGTTGTAGTCTTCGTGCTTTAGTGGGGCACAAATTTCCTCGGAACGTTTTCTAACGTTGAGATAGTGGTCAATCATCTTTGCTCAAATTAGGAAACTATTTTTCGACCAATATGTCGGGCTGACGATTTAGAGTCGCTTTGTCGGACAGTTCATACATAGTAGGCGTTCCCAACTTACATTTGAAGCATGAAGTTTGACTATCTAAATCCAGACGTTCCGCCAGAATTGCCTTGGCATGAAGTAGAAATCGTGAAAGCTACCTCTGCAAATTTGGAAGGTTATGGCAAGTTGGTTGAACCTGACGAATACAGGAATTACCCAATGGAAATTGTCCGTTGGCCAAAGCCAGAAGGTAGACCGATTGATGAAGGAACGGGAAATGAAGCGGGAACGGTTTCGGGCGATTTTACATTCTACTGGGATGGAGGCGTTTTCAAAGGAAGAAACGAAGCAGTGAATTCAGAGTATGTATTTGGGTGGAGTAAGAACCCGAAAGATGCTTCTGAAACTTCAAATGAAAAACCTGAACGCGTACTGCTGTGGCACGCCAACTACCATCCAGATGGAGGGCAGCTTTTCTTTCCATTGGATGGAGGGGCATTTATTACTGCATTGGCCTTGCCAGGAGATAATGTGAAACCGCAGGATTTCAAAGCGTTTTTGGTTGAAAATGGTAAAGGATTATACATCCATCCAAACGTGTGGCACGAAGCCATTGTGCCGCTAACTTCTAGCGCAAAATTCTATGATGAACAAGGGGCTGTGCACGGGCGCGTGAGTGTGCATTTTCCGAAGGAGTTTGGAGTATTTCTGTCTATTTCAATTGTTTAGTTCTAAAAACTCCTCACCACGTTTTCTGTTTAACTTTTCTTAACGCTTGTTGTGTCGTCTCGATATAATACGAGCAGGCTTTTCATGTTTCAGAGTCAATAAGCATTGATTTATGGAATTACCAAAATCCTTGCATCCAAAGGACAAGTTGAATCCTAAAAATCTAAAACATGAAAACGTTAGCAGTAGTCATCACTTCAGTATCAACAGTCCTTTTTTTAACCTTTTTTTCGGTAGGTACTCATCGTGTGGGTATTCAAAATTCAGAACCTGAAAAGGGATGTGTTTTTAATACAACAATGGGAATTGAAAACTCAAAAGAATATGCTAAACATAAAACACCTGAAAAGGTGGTTAAGTCCATCGATGAAGCGCTTGCGTGGATGTCGATGGCACAACATAAAGATGGCGGCTGGGGAGCTGGAAGCCATGCAAGACAAGGGGTTATAGACCCTCATGCGGTAGAACCCGATCCGGCTACTACTTCAATGGTGGGAATGGCCTTGTTGAGAAATGGAACCACACTAGAAAGTGGAACGTTCCGTGTGCAACTTGGAAAAGCGGTAGAATACATATTACTGCAAGTAGAGGAGTCAAGTCCTAATTCGCTTAACATTACTGAGATAACTGGAACTCAAATACAAACCAAATTGGGCCAAAATATTGATGTTGTTTTAGCTTCTCAATTTCTAACCAACTTGCTCGAAAAGTTACCCGCCAATTACAATGAAAAGGCTAGAATTAGTAAGGCACTGAATGTTTGCGTTGCTAAAATTCAGAGAGGTCAGCATCAAGATGGAAGCACAAAAGGTGCTGGTTGGGCAGGTGTTTTACAGTCTTCTTTGGCTTCAAATGCATTAGAGGCTGCGGAATATGCTGGTGCAGATGTGGATGTGAAAAAGCTAGAACAGGCTCGCCAATACCAGAAGGACAATTTTGACGCGGAAACAGGAAACGTGAATACAGATAAGGGAGCAGGCGTGGTGCTTTATGCTGTTTCAGGTTCAGCCCGGTCATCGGCCAAAGAAGCACGTAAGGTAAAAGAAGCGTTAGAGGAAGCTGGAGATTTACGACAAATGCCTTCTAGAGGCCGATCTCAAGTTACAGTGGATGATTTGCGGGCAATAGGGTATGCAGAAGACGAAGCAATTAAGGGTGCTACCGCATATAATGTTTACGAAAATGCCAAGCAAACTGCTCAAAGATCTGATGTTGTTTCTGGGTTTGGAAACAATGGGGGAGAAGAGTTCTTGAGTTTTTTACAAACTGGCGAAGGGTTGGTTATAGCCAAAGACGATTCTTGGAGAACTTGGTACGATGATGTTTCGGGGAAAATGGTAAAAATTCAAAATCAAGATGGTAGTTGGAACGGACATCATTGTATAACAAGTCCTGTGTTTTGCACCGCTACTTGTCTGTTGATACTATCAATAGAAAACGATTTGCAAAATCTTCAGACTATGGGAGGTAGTTAGTTTGAAGTGGTTTAGGTGATGGCCCGACCTTGTACAGGAAAAGGAGAGAGAATGCACTTGGTCGGGCTTTTTATTGCCTAACTAAATGACTAAGATTCGAATATGTCCGATGGAGTAATGAATTGCTTGAATTCTATAGAGTATCCATTAGGGTCGGTTACAAAAAAAGATTTATGAGCACCAACCTGGTCGGTAAGGAATTCTTGAGGCGCCTCAGTAATGATTCCTGCGTCTTTACAATTTTTTAGCTGCCCGGTCCACTCTTGCTCGCTGAGAATTATGCCGAAATGAAATATGGGCAGGACATTTCCTTCAAACTTATATCTGCTATTATTGATAGATGCTGAGTTACTTTCAAGAAAAGTAATCTGATTGCCGGCTACGTTAATATCCACCCACGAGTGGGTAGAACGCCCAGCTTTAAAACCCAATTCTTCGGTGTAAAACGCTTTCGTTAGCTGCACATTTGCGCAGGGCAACGAAAGATGGAAGGGCGTGGCCATCATGCTGAAAAAGTATATTAATCCTCGTCTATTTCTTCTCCTTCTCCTTCTCCTTCACCGTCTTGTCTGTCTTCAATATCTTCTTTGGCTTCGTCAGTCAAATTACCTTCATCATCGTAGTCATCATCGTCTTCAATGATGGCTTGTGCCTCGGCCATTGTCATTCTAACCAAATAATATTTTTCGTCTGTTTCAAAAGGTAATGCAGACACACGTTGGCCTGCAGCATTGGTAAACGAGACAAGATTGTCCTCAAATCCGTACGGGTATTCGAGTTTAATCTGCTCTTGAATATTGGTATCTAAACTATCGTAATCCTTTACAACTCTTGGTTTGCTACTGCTCATTTCTTGTTTGACGTTATTTAACTTTTTGACGGGGGCGAATATATTTTGAATTATCTTTTAATCGCACCTTAAGATAATTTGTTTCAAAAAAGAAGAGAAAAAGCAGGGAATTTTGAATCTTAGGTGGTTTCACAAGGTAATAAACTACCTGTGTCACGGATTTATGGGAATTTCGTTTTTGCACTAGCTATTGAAAGATTAAGCAAAAAGACAGACTGAAATGCAGTGTATTGGCGTAAGCCTTTAACGGCAAGAACTAGGTTCCGAAAACGAAATTAAGCTTGCTATCTTTGCAGCCCAAAATTAAGCAGCATGTCAGACGATAAAAAGGTCATTTTTTCAATGGTCGGATTGAGTAAAACATTTCAATCCAACAACAAGAAGGTTCTAAACAATATTTATCTCTCGTTTTTCTACGGGGCCAAGATTGGAATTATCGGTCTTAACGGATCAGGTAAGTCAACGCTCCTCAAGATTATTGCTGGGCTGGATAAAAGCTATCAAGGCGATGTCGTTTTCTCTCCAGGGTACACAGTTGGTTATTTAGAGCAAGAACCACAACTAGACCCGAACAAAACGGTAAAGGAAATTGTGATGGAAGGCGTGGCCGAAGTGGCCGATGTGATGAAAGAATATGAAGCGGTGAATGCAAAGTTTGCTGAACCTATGAGTGATGATGAAATGACTAAGCTCATCGACCGTCAAGGTGTTCTAGCCGAACAAATTGAACACCTTGGGGGATGGGAATTAGACCATAAGCTTGAAAGAGCGATGGATGCTCTGCGTTGCCCACCAGACGACCAATTAGTAAGTACACTTTCTGGAGGAGAGAAACGTAGAACAGCACTTTGTCGCCTGCTTTTGCAAGAACCAGACATCCTGCTTTTGGATGAGCCTACCAACCATTTAGATGCCGAGAGTATAGATTGGTTGGAGCAGCATTTACAAGAATACAAGGGAACCGTAATCGGTATTACCCACGATAGATATTTCTTGGATAATGTGGCTGGTTGGATTCTTGAATTGGATAGAGGAGAAGGCATTCCGTGGGAAGGAAACTACAGTAGCTGGTTGGACCAAAAGAGTAAGAAACTAAAAGCAGAGGAGAAATCTGAAAGCAAGCGAAGAAAGACATTAGAGCGCGAATTGGAATGGGTGCGCATGAGCCCGAAAGCACGTCAGGCAAAGAGCAAAGCACGTTTAAGTGCCTACGACAAACTCCTTAGCGAAGACTCGAAACAGAAAGAAGAAAAGTTGGAGATTTTCATTCCAAACGGACCGCGTTTAGGAACGAATGTCATCGACTCTATTGACGTGTCGAAGGCATTTGGAGACAAGTTGCTTTACGAAGGTTTGAATTTTTCTCTTCCGCCTAACGGAATAGTTGGAATTATTGGACCTAATGGAGCGGGTAAAACCACACTTTTTAGAATGATTATGGAGCTGGAAACGCCTGATAAAGGTGAGTTTAAAGTGGGTGAGACTGTAAAGGTTGCTTACGTAGATCAGCAGCATCAATCTATTGACCCAAACAAAACTGTTTGGGAAACCATTTCTGACGGACTAGAAGAAATGGAATTAGGCGGAAGACGACTGAATTCACGTGCTTACGTTTCGCGCTTCAATTTTGGTGGTGGCGATCAGGGCAAGAAAGTAGAGGTGCTTTCTGGTGGTGAAAGAAATCGACTGCATTTGGCTATGACTTTAAAGCAAGAAGCCAACGTGCTCTTGCTCGATGAGCCGACCAATGATATTGATGTGAACACACTTCGAGCGTTGGAAGAAGGTTTGGAAAGCTTTGCGGGGTGCGCGGTAGTTATCTCTCACGACCGTTGGTTCTTGGACAGAATTTGTACACACATTCTTGCTTTTGAAGGCGATTCTACTGTTTATTTCTTCGAAGGAGGTTATTCTGACTACGAAGAAAACCGTAAGAAACGATTGGGCGATAATGGTCCAAAACGAATTAGATACCGCAAGTTGGTTGGCTAAGATTTTATGGCTCAGATTAAATTAAATACCCCAAAGGGAACTCGCGATTTTTCTCCAGCCGAGATGGTGAGGCGGAACTACATTTTTGATACGATTAAAAGCGTTTTCAAAAAGTATGGTTACCAGCCTATCGAAACGCCATCGATGGAGAATTCAGAAACTCTGATGGGTAAGTATGGCGATGAAGGAGATCGCTTGATTTTCAAAATTTTGAACTCTGGAGATTTCTTGAAAGGAGCTTCAGATGAGTCATTGTTGTCTAAGGATTTGAATGTACTTGGAAAGATTGTAAGTGAAAAGGCCCTTCGCTACGACCTCACCGTTCCATTTGCCCGCTATGTCGTTCAACACAGAAATGAAATTACTTTTCCTTTTAAGCGCTATCAGATTCAACCAGTTTGGAGAGCTGATCGTCCTCAGAAGGGTCGTTACCGCGAGTTTTATCAATGCGATATTGATGTGATTGGTAGCGATTCGCTACTGAATGAAGTGGAAATGGTACAAGTAACCGATGAGGTTTTCTCGAAGCTGAATATTCCTGTAACGGTTAAAATCAATAACCGAAAGTTATTGGCCGCAATTGCAGAGGTGATTGATGCGCCAAATGCCTTTGTAGACATTACGGTTGCGCTAGATAAACTCGACAAAATCGGAGAAGAGAAGGTTTGCAACGAATTGAGAGAAAGAGGAATTTCTGATACATCCATAGAAAAGCTTTTACCGCTAATGCGTTTTCAGGGAAACACCGCTGAAAAGCTTGAATTCCTCAAAACCTACCTCGGAGAAAACGAAACAGGACAAAAAGGAATTGCGGAGGTTGCAGAAGTTTTAGAGACTTCACAAAAACTCATTTCAGACAAAACCACTCTCGAACTTGACCTGACACTTGCTCGTGGGTTGAACTACTACACAGGCGCTATATTCGAGGTACGCTCTAATTTAATAGGAAGCCTTTCGAGCAGTATTTCTGGCGGAGGACGTTATGACGATCTCACAGGAATCTTCGGAATGCCAGATGTTTCGGGCGTTGGAATTTCATTCGGAGCAGATCGCATTTACGATGTGTTGGAAGAAGCTGAATTGTTTCCAGAATTCACCTCCGTTAGCACCCAAGTTTTCTTTGTAAATTTTGGAGAAAAGGAAGCAAATTACTGCCTTGGTTTGGTAAAACAACTTCGCGAAGCAGGCATAAATACAGAGCTTTATCCTGATAATGCCAAGATGAAAAAGCAGATGACTTATGCTCACAACAATGGAATTCAGTTTGTGGCAATGGTTGGAACAGATGAGATGGAAACTGGCAAAATTGGCGTGAAAAATATGGCTACAGGAGAACAATCGTCTCTTACAATTGCCGAACTAATCGCTGTGGTAAACGGTTAATAGCCAAAACAATAAACTGTGAGTTCAACAATCGAGAATAAGGCAGAATCGGTAAAGCCGTACAGCGAAGAAGGTTCGAAGACCAAGCAAATCGCGACCATGTTCGATAATATCGCACATCGTTATGATTTTCTCAATCGTTCGCTATCAATGGGCATTGACATTATTTGGCGTAAAAAGGCGATAGCTCAGCTCAAAGAGCTTCAGCCAAAAACCATCTTGGATGTTGCTACAGGAACTGGCGATTTCGCATTGGAAGCCATGAGTCTGAACCCGGATAAAATTACTGGAGTCGACATTTCTGTTGGTATGCTCGAACTTGGGAAAGTGAAAATTGCTAAGAAAAACCTTTCAGATAAGATTGAAATGGTTGTGGGAGATTCTGAGAATCTTCCATTCGAAGACAATACTTACGATGCTGCTACCGTTGCCTTCGGGGTGAGAAATTTTGAGAACCTTCAGAAAGGATTGACTGACATAAACCGCGTCCTCAAGCCAGGCGGAAAATTGGTTGTTCTGGAGCTAAGCACACCAAAGAAGTTTCCAATAAAGCAGTTGTTCGGGTTTTACTTCAATAATATTTTGCCATTGTTCGGAAAAATGTTGTCGAAAGATGATTCGGCTTACACATACTTACCTATGTCGGTAAATGCCTTTCCAGACGGAGAAGATTTTAAAAAAGTAATGACGGCAGCCGGTTTTCAACGCAACACTTCTAAGTCGCTTACGTTTGGCATTTGTAGCTTATATACTGGCGTAAAAGCCTGATTTGCAGGGATTCACAAAACATATCATTCGGATAGTCTTGTTGGTGGTGGTTGTAATAACCACCTCTTTCAATTCGAATGCGCAATTTCCTCGCAAGTTTAAAGAGAAGAAGCAGCTCAATCTTACCAAGTACGATAGAAAGATGTTCCATTTCGGCTTTTCGTTGGGAATGAACTACTCAGATATTTCGGTTAAACTGAAAGAGAATATCCAATCGCTCGATTCAGTGTATGTGGTTGAACCGAAAGGTGCAGTTGGTTTCAACCTCGGAATTGTAACTGACATGCGGCTCGGAGAACACTTCAATTTGCGTTTCATCCCCGGAATATCGTTCGTGGGCCGCTCAATGGTTTATACCTTGTATGAGCAAGATACTGTGCCCGTAGTGTACGATAAGATTGTGAATTCAGTGTATTTAGAAGTTCCGTTGTATTTCAAATTTCGTTCAAGGAGAATCAACAATTGGCGCGTGTATGTAATTGGAGGAGGGAAATTCCTTTATGATATGGCAACAAAGGAAGAAGTAGAATCTGAAGAGATTATTCTCAAAATGAAACGGGAAGATTACACGTGGGATTTAGGTGTAGGAGTCGATTTCTATCTCGAATACTTCAAGCTTTCTACGGAGGTGAAAATGTCCTTCGGACTGAATAACCTCTTGGTCGAGGATCAAACGGTATTTACCAATTCTATTCAATCACTCAAGTCGAAAACGTTCTTGTTTTCGATATACTTTGAGTAGCCTTGTAGCAATGCAAGACCTCAATCTCATTGTTTCTGCGGAAGATTATGGCAACGAAGAACTCGTTCGTCAAGCCGTTTCTCAGGCTGCCGGAATCCCGATTTCCGAAATGGCAGGGTTTCAGGAGTTGAAACGCTCCATTGATGCTCGAAATCGCAACATCAAGTTTAATCTTCGAGTTCGCGTTTACGCAAAAGGAGAAACGACAGAGGCTCATCACCCCAAATATGAAAAGCGAGAATTTCAAGATGTTTCTAAAAAAGAACATGTTGTAATAGTAGGAGCAGGGCCAGCAGGTCTATTTGCTGCGCTGCGCTTGATAGAGCAAGGCATTAAGCCAATCATCCTCGAACGAGGCAAAGATGTTCGCGAACGTAGACGAGACCTAGCGGCTATCAATAAAGAACACATCGTAAATCCAGAAAGCAATTACTGCTTTGGCGAGGGCGGTGCAGGAACATATTCGGACGGAAAGCTTTATACACGTTCTACCAAACGGGGAGATGTAAACCGCATTCTCAGCACCTTCATTCAGTTTGGTGCCGATGACGATATTCTGGTAAATAACCATCCACATATCGGAACCAACAAGTTACCACAGATTATTGTGGCAATGCGAGAACAGATTATTGCCTGTGGAGGTGAAGTTCGCTTCAACTCTAAACTGACGGACATTCTTCTCGATGGAGATCAGATGGCTGGCGTGGTCATCAATCAGGAAGAGAAACTTGAAACCAAGAAATTGGTGCTTGCTACAGGTCACTCGGCTCGTGATATTTATGAACTGCTGCACAAAAAAGGCATTGAAATAGAAGCCAAGCAGTATGCCATGGGTATTCGAGTAGAGCATCCTCAAGAATTGATTAATTCAATTCAATACCACGGTGTCAACTGCGAAACATTGCCTCCTTCTGCCTATTCTTTGGTGAGCCAAGTAAAAGATCGAGGAGTGTATTCATTTTGTATGTGTCCAGGCGGAATTATTGCACCTTGCGCCACAGCGCCAGGCGAAATTGTGACTAATGGTTGGAGCCCAAGCAAACGCAACAACCCATTCGCTAATTCTGGAATTGTGGTTCCTGTTGAACCAGAAGATTACCGACAGTTTGCTTCTGCTGGACCGTTGGCTGGTTTGCGTTATCAGCAATATGTAGAACAAACGGTTTGCAAAATGGCGGGCGGAACGCAAACTGCTCCTGCGCAGCGTTTATCTGATTTTCTAGAAGGGAAACTTAGTGCCGATCTTCCTGTTAATTCCTACAAACCTGGAACGGCTTCTATGCAGCTTTCGCAGGTATTGCCGAAGGCCATTCATCAACGCTTGCGTGGTGGATTTCAGGAATTTGGCAAGAAAATGCGTGGTTATTTGACCAATGAAGCAGTTGCTGTAGCGGTAGAAAGCCGAACGTCTTCTCCCGTACGCATTCCGAGGAACGAAAACGGAGAACACCCTCAGATTAAAGGGCTATTCCCTATCGGAGAAGGTGGAGGTTATGCGGGAGGAATTGTATCCGCAGCTATTGATGGCGAAAGTGTGGTTGATAAATTCGCGGTGAACAACTAAGAATAGTCAGGCGTTACTACAACGATGACTAAAATTCTCATAACGGGCGGTTCGGGCGCTATTGGTCGAAGACTGATTTGCAAGCTTCAAGCTAAAGGACATACCGTTTGTGTCATCGGCCGCACAAAACATGAAAATCTAGATGTTCCAAGTTTTACTTGGGATTTAAATAAAGGCACACTCGATGAACGAGCGCTGTCAGAAATTACTCATATCATCCATTTGGCAGGTGCGGGAATTGCCAACAAACGGTGGACACCATCGCGCAAGCAAGAAATTGTGGATAGCCGCGTAAAGTCAATTGAGCTATTAGGTGATTTTCTAAAGCGCAGAAACCAACGTATCGAGGCCATTATTTCATCGTCTGCCATTGGGTATTACGGTACTATTACATCTGATAAGATCTTCTCCGAAACAGATGGGTCAGCAAACGATTTTCTTGGTAAAACCTGCAAACAGTGGGAAATTGCGGTTAAATCTTTCCATGGAATAGCAGAACGGGAAGTGCGAATAAGAACAGGAGTTGTGTTGATGAAAGAAGATGGCGCACTTCCGAAATTGCTCAAACCAACCAAATTAGGATTAGGCGCGGCTGTCGGTTCTGGAAAGCAATGGATGCCTTTTATTCATGTAGAAGACCTGATAGAAATTTACACGAAGGCCGTTGAGGACGACTCGATGCTCGGAGCATTCAATGCTGCTGTTGCGGAGCATGCAACACAAACTCAGGTAATTAACCAGATTGCTAAAACCATCGGCAAACCAGCATTCTTCCCGCCAATTCCTGCCTTTATAATGAAAGCAGTTATGGGAGAAATGGCCGAAATGATTACGAAAGGCTCAAGGGTTTCATCCGATAAACTAGCGAATGCAGGATTTGAATTCCGTTACGCAACGCTGAGCGCTGCCTTAGATAACCTCCTAAAGTAAAAACCCAAAAGTTTCGTTTCAGCAATTCACGAACCGATGTTGGTAAATCTGCAAACCGCCTTGTCGGTCAACTATCGGTTTAGCACCATCTTTGAGTTCAGAAAACTAAACGTGAGAACAACTTCCGCTTTATAGCGTTAACGAAAGTGGAAATCCACCCATGGGACATTACAGTATAAAAGATCTTGAAAAGCTTTCTGGCGTGAAAGCCCATACCATTCGGATATGGGAAAAACGCTATGGCGTTATCAAGCCCACACGTACTTGCACCAATATTCGAGTGTATTGTGATACGGAGCTGAAGAAACTCTTGAATGTGGCCATACTGAATAACCATGGACACAAGATTTCCAAGATTGCTAAGTTGTGTCATAGTGACATCTGTTGTGAACTTCAGAAGCTTAACGATGCAGACAAGGAAAATAGCACGCATGTTGACGAGTTGGTTGTTGCCATGGTTGAGCTTGACAGACAAAAGTTTGAAAAGATTCTGGCGGATTGCACACTCAAAATGGGTTTTGAGGAAACCTGCATCCTAGTGCTTTATCCATTTCTACAAAAAGTAGGGGTGATGTGGCAGACCGATGCATGCAGTCCAGCACAGGAACATTTTATCAGCAGCCTTATTATTCAGAAACTATATGTGGCTATTGATCAAGCGTATCAACCTGCCACGAAGGACTCTAAAAAGGCATTGCTTTATCTTCCTGAAGGAGAATTGCATGAGATGGGACTTTTGTTCTATCGGTATCTAATGAAAAGACGGGGTTACGAAACCATCTATTTGGGGCAGAGCGTTCCTTATTCCGATTTGCTCAAAATTGTAGAGGCCCACAACCCCGATTATATTGTCACAGCGTTTGTGGCATCCATATCTTGCGATAATCTTCAGACCTATTTGAACGATATTTCCACGGCTTTCAAGTCTAAAAAGATCATTGTTTCAGGTTACCAGGTTTGTAATTTTGAGCGACCTGTTCCCAAAAATGTTGAGACCGTTTCTACACCTCACGATTTTATCGAGCTTATAGAAGCCGCCTGATTCCTCAATTTATCATTGTTTAACGTTTAACTCAATTTCCTAGGCAATAGGATTGAATTGAGTTCGTTACTTCATAGTCTGTTTAATAGATGATTAAAAAAGATGAACAAAATATTTTGATGTTACAACATTAAGAATTATGTTTGTTGAAGATTTAGAAACGATAGTTAAACAAAATATATCAAGTCATGTCAGCATTAACATTTAACGACCGACTCCTAAAATTGAGCGATGTGTTGGAGTACTTCGCATTAAGCCTAACCAAGAATAGAGAAGATGCTCAAGATCTTCTTCAAGAAACGATGGTAAAAGCGATTACTTATCAGGATAAGTACACGCCTAATACCAACATGAAAGCTTGGTTGCACACTATTATGAAGAACACCTTCATTAACAGTTACAGAAAAATGAAACGTGCAAACACAGTTATCACTACAAAAGACAATGTAGATGTGCTGGATTTTGTTCCTGCAACCGTTGATTCAACGCCAGAAAGCGTTCACGCAACCAAGGAAATAAACAAAGTTATCGATGCTTTAGAAGATAACGTTAGAGTTCCTTTTACCATGCATCTTAAAGGATTTAAGTACAAGGAAATTGCAGCGCATCTAGATATTCCAATAGGAACAGTTAAGAGTCGAATTTATTTCGCAAAGCAATCGTTGATGAAGGATTTGAAAGATTACAGAAACTAGTAAGAAATAGGATTGGTAAATATGAAGGTCGTCAGCGTAAAGTTGACGATCTTTGTTTTGTGTACATGAAGGAAGAACAGGTCGTATTAGTAAATAATCAGGACGAGAAAGTTGGCTTGATGGACAAACAAATGGCGCACGAAACAGGCGGTTTGCATCGGGCGGTTTCCGTGTTCATTTTTAATCAGAATGGCGAATTATTGCTTCAGAAAAGAGCTTCCTCCAAGTATCATGGCGCTGGCCTTTGGACCAACACATGTTGTACACATCCTAGAGACGGAGAAACCAATGAAGCCTGTGCGCACCGGAGATTGAAGGAGGAGATGGGATTTGATACGGAACTTAAGGAGAGTTTTTCATTCATTTATAAAAGCGAAGTCGAAAACGGATTGGTTGAGCACGAGTTTGATCATGTGTTTTTTGGTGTTTATAATGCTGAGATTAACCCCAACCTAAATGAGGTAGAAGATTTTACCTTTGTGTCGTTAGGCAATGTATCCAAAGACGCGGATCAACATCCAGAACGATTTTCAATCTGGTTCCGCATTATACTAGAGAAGTTTAAGGAACACCTATCAGGAATGGAACACACGCTACAAAAGGCGGTGGGAGTATAATGAAGGTAATAGTTAGCAGAAAGGCGCAATTCAATGCTGCCCATCGGTTGTACAATCCCGACTGGTCGTTCGAGAAGAATGACGAGGTTTTCGGTAAGTGCAATAATCCCAACTATCACGGTCATAATTATCAGCTTGTGGTGTCTGTAAAAGGAACAATCGACCCTGAAACTGGTTATGTTATTGATATTAAGGACTTGAAATCCTTGATTAAGGAGCATGTGGAAGATGCCTTTGATCATCGCAATCTTAACCTTGATACCGAAGAGTTTAAAAAGTTAAATCCAACAGCAGAAAATATTGCGGTTGTTATTTGGAACAAGCTTCGTCCACATGTAAAACCATCCCTGGAGCTTAAAGTGCAATTACATGAAACAGAACGGAATTTTGTTGAATTTGAAGGATAATAGTATCGAGGAAGTCCAAGAAGTGGGTGATAACCACGTGGGCACATCGCTCGAGACTCCGATGAAGCCAAACGCTCACGCCATTTCTGATGAGGAAAAGATGCAGAAGATTGCAGAGCATTTCGCATACATAATGGACACACTTGGTCTCGATTTATCTGACGATAGCCTCAGTGGCACGCCAATGCGTGTAGCTAAAATGTACGTAGAAGAAGTATTTTCTGGATTGAACCCGAAGAGTAAGCCTGAGGTTAAACTGTTTGAAAATAAATACAAATACAAGGAGATGTTGGTGGAGAAGGACATTAAGGTTCACTCATTCTGCGAACACCATTTTGTTCCAATTATTGGAGTAGCACACGTTGCGTACATCAACAAAGGAAAAGTAGTGGGCCTTTCTAAATTGAACAGGGTGGTTGATTATTTCTCAAAGCGACCTCAAGTTCAAGAACGGCTCACGGTTCAAATTGCTAATGAGTTGAAAGAAGCGCTTGGTACGGATGACGTAGCAGTGCTAATAGACGCCAAACACATGTGCGTTTCGCTTCGTGGTGTAGAAGATGTTTCGAGTAGTACCGTAACCGCTAGCTACACAGGAGCATTTCAAAATGAAGAGACTAAAAAGGAATTTTTACAATACGTTTACGGGGCAAAATAGAGGTTGAATTTTACCAACAAAAAAGCCCGGCCATTTCTGGTCGGGCTTTTTTTGTTGCAGTAAATTAAATCAGATTATTTCAAAATTTGATTTGCTTTTATAAACGTCATTTTCGCGAACAACTGCGGTATAATCACCTTTAGCAAAATCTTCCATGTTTAACTTATTCAATCCTAAACCAAGCGTTTCTTCCATCACAATTTCTCCAATAGAATTAAAGATGGAAACTGTCACCTTTCCGTTGGCAAGTTTGTCGTCAACATCAATGTTTAGCTCATTGTTTACCACTGTAGGGTAAATTTCAATTCCGCTGTTAGAATTAGGGTCGCTAAAATCAGTTTTAACGTGTGCCAACTCATCACTTTTCAGGCTGTGCGCTTGGCTTCCAACTGCAGCAACCAAAATCATTAATATCCCAAAAATCCTTCTCATTTAATCTTTCTGTTTTTGATTTTATTCAGTCACGAATCTATCCTAATACGCCAAGCACTATTTCAATTTCCGGGGTTGTTTTCAACAATTTAATGTTCATTTTCAAATTTGACTGTTTGTTGTTACGAGAATCACGCAACTTTATTTAAAATGTCAGACTCACACTCTAGTTCTACCATTATAGCCGTTGGTGGTAGATATTTTTCTCTTACAATATTGGAGATGGTTAGCCGGTATATTTTTCCTCTGATTTCCAATTCTTGAATACGTCTCGCCATTGAACTGTTTAGAATCCCAATTCGGTATGCACCGTAATTCACTCCAAACATCAAATGCCGATTGTCAAACCCAGTAATTGCATTCAATTTTAGAATGCACCCTTTTCTAAGATGATGGTAAACAAACGGAACATCGCTTTTCTCGATACCTCCCAAAAAGCCAGTAAGCGAAGTAATGTTTCCGTATTGTACACGCTCCAACGAGCAGTCATTTTCTGATTCTTGATTATACAGCATGACGATATTTTTTAGAAGGGTTAATAGCATTGTCTAGTTCGGTGGTAGGTTCGGCCAATTTGCGCAGCCAAGTTCTAATCCCTTCAACCTGCTCCAGATCCCCATTCGCAATTTCTCGTGTGGCTTCCGACAAAGATTCTTGTACCAAATGTTTTACATCGGCATGAACAAAAACAGGTTTCAAACTCAACCATTCATTGTTTGTTTCGTGCCATACTTGGCGCTTTAGCAAACCTTCGTTACTGGTAAAATCTACAAACGATTTCCAAAAAGCACGCATAGTAAAAAACACATTGAAATCGTTGTTTTCTGTTATCGGTCTAGAAAAATCTGCTAAATCAGATTCTTCTAAATACAGCTTAGTTCCGTTACCAATGTCAGTTCTAAAAATCAGTCTTCGGTATCCGTCCTTTACTACTTCAAGAATAAGTTCTTTTGTATTGTCTGCGTTGTTTTTCATGGCTGTTGTTTTTAATTACATCGGTAAACCAACACCCCCACACCGTAAACTATTTACGGACTGAAAATTTCTTTTGGAAAAGATGAATTTTCTACATGAGCGTTCCCCTAATGCCCTTCAAAAGGGTTAGGGCTTCAGCTATATCTTTTTGGCTTAATGCCAAAAAGGATGGAGCTTCTACCCTTTACGCTTTCGTCATTGGCAACAAACCTTAGTTTTGTTAGACACCACAAACCCTTAAATCAAAATAATGGCAGATTACGTTTGGCACCAACATTACGGGCCAGGAGTTCCTAAAGAGATTAACCCAGACAGCTATCCATCCATTGTTGCTGCTTTCGAAGAAAGTTGCACTAAGTATGGAGATAAAATTGCGTTTGAAAACATGGGAGTTCCCATGACTTTCAATGAATTAAAGCAACGTTCAGAAAATTTTGCAGCTTGGATTCAGAACAATACAGATTTAGTTCCTGGAGATAAGATTGCCATTCAAATGCCAAACCTTTTACAATACCCTATCTGTATTTACGGGTCATTGTTGGCAGGAATGGTTGTGGTGAATGTCAATCCGCTTTACACTTCACGTGAAATGGAGCACCAATTCAACGATTCTGGAGCAAAAGCCGTAGTAATCGTTGCTAACTTCTGTAACGAGTTAGAGGAATGCCTCTCTAAAACAGGATTGAAGCACGTTATTGTTACACGTATACCAGACCTTTTCCCTCAGCCAAAGCAATTCATTGTCAATTTGGTATTGAATCATGTGAAAAAGATGGTTCCGAAATTCAACATTCCGAATACCATTGATTTCCGCGATGTAGTTAAGGATAGAGGTACCAAGCCAAAGCCAGTCGAAATTAAGAACACCGATACCGCCTTCTTGCAATATACGGGTGGCACCACGGGAGTTTCTAAAGGTGCGGTTCTAACCCACAGAAACGTAATTGCCAATATGGAACAAATGCGAGGATTGATGGGCGACATCATTGTAGAAGGAGAAGAGATTATCATCACTCCATTACCTATGTATCACATCTTCTCACTTACGGTAAACTGCTTGGCATTTATCTGCATGGGAGGCAAGAACGTGCTTATTACAAATCCTAGAGATATGCCTGCTTTCGTAAAAGAATTACAAAAGCATAAGTGGACGGTTCTCACAGGCGTAAACACACTTTTTAATGGATTACTGAATAATGAGGATTTCAAGAAATTGGATTTTAGTTCAGTTAAACTTGTTATTGGTGGAGCGATGGCAATTCAAAAGGTAGTGGCCGAAAAATGGAGAGACGTTACTGGAAATCTGTTGGTTGAAGGCTACGGACTAACAGAGAGTTCGCCTGTTGCATCTGCAAACCCTATTGATGGAAGGGCTCGAATTGGCAGCATCGGAGTTCCAGTGGCATCAACAAATATGAAGTTGTGTGATGAGAATGGGAAAGAAGTTGCGGTAGGCGAGAGGGGAGAAATCAATATTAAAGGCCCACAGGTAATGCAAGGGTATTACAATCGTCCAGATGAAACAGCCAATGTGCTGAAGGATGGCTGGTTAAGAACAGGAGATGTTGCAGTAATGGCTGAAGACGGTTTCTTCACGATTGTTGACCGAATCAAGGATATGATTATAGTATCTGGATTCAACGTTTATCCAAACGAGGTGGAAGATGTAATTGCTTCTCATCCAAAAGTTCTTGAAGTGGCGGCTATTGGCGTTCCTGATGCAAAATCTACCGAAGCCGTTAAGGTTTTTATTGTGAAGAAAGACCCAAGTTTGACCGAGCAAGAAGTGCGAGATTTCTGTGAGGACAATATGACTGGTTATAAAAAACCGAAGCACATTACTTTTAGAGATGATTTGCCGAAAACCAACGTAGGTAAAATCCTCAGACGTGCTTTGCGAGAAGAAGAGAACGCATCATCTTAATAGCGGATGGAGTGAAACAAAAAAGGTCAGCTCAGTGAGCTGACCTTTTTTGTAATATCAAAGTTAATTGTCTAGTCTCTTACAACTTGAACCTTGGTTGCCTCAGGTCCTTTCATTCCAGGCTGAACTTCAAACGTAACCTTGTTTCCCTCGTTAATCTCTTCAAGCACATTATTGATGTGCACAAACATGCTGTCTTGTGTATCAGAATCTTTGATAAAGCCGTAGCCTTTATCATGATTAAAGAAAGAAACGACACCCTTTCTTACAGGATCAAAGTCAGATGAATCTTTTTGCGGGATGCCTAAAACAATGTCTTCGGCCTTCACAACAACTTTCTTCACGGTAGGGTCAGGCGGAGTGTCGGTAATCATTCCGTTCTCATCAACGTAAGCAATCATATCGTCAAAGCTGCTTTTGCCTTCTTCTTTTCTGGCAAGTCTAGCTTCTTCCTTTTCCTTACGCTTTTTTGCTTTCTTTTTTTCTCTTTCTTTTTTACCGAATGTTTCTTGCGATCTACCCATAGATTACTTGTAGTTGTTAAAGTTCAGTACAAAGATAGCAATCCAATTGGTGGTTTATTTGCTCGTAGACTCAAAGTCTTTAACAGCCTCAAATGTCGGCTCTATAGTAAACTTACCTGTCTTGTCAACAAAGCCCCATTTGTCTCCAACAAGCACAGCAGCATATCCATTATTGAAGTCTCTCACCTTGTCGTATATAGGTTTAATAACCCATTCCCCCTTCTTGTTGATGAAGCCAACCTTACCACCTGTTTTGGCATACGCTAATCCATCAGAAAATTTACCGTACGTATCTGCAATTGGAGGATTGATTTTAGTGCCATTTGCGTCTATAAACGACCATGTGTCCATTTTTACCCTCGCTACACCGTCCGAAAAATCTTTAGCTGCCTGGTAATTTGCCTCAATTTTCATTTCACCTTTAGAGTTAATAAACCCTACCAGCCCAGCTTCATTTTTGGCCCATGCAAGTCCGTTTATCATGTAGCCAATTCCTGTATAAGCAGCTTCTATGGCTACTTTTCCTGATGTATCAATAAAGCCCCAAATTCCGTTAGTGCGATAAGGAGCTAGACCTTCAGAAAAAGACCTTACGTCTTCCAATCCTGCTATCTCTACTTTAGTTTCTTTTCCATTCTTATCGATGATGAAAAAGGAATTGCCACTTTTTGCGACCCCAAATCCTCCGTTAAACTCGAGCGCTTTATCATATTTAGCCTGAATCACCAATTTGCCATCTAAGTTCAAGTATCCCCATTGTTTTCCAACCTGAACCGCTGCCATTCCGTCTTCAAAGCCTTTAGTTCCAAAACCAAAGATGTTTTGCAATTTGAATTTATCTATCTCGGTCACCAACCTCGAGCCATCAGGCCTAATAAAAAAGAAGGTTTTTTCCTTCTTATCATAAATTGGTGCAAAGCCATCTTTAGAGAAAGCGTGGCAAACAGCGAACTGTGGTTTGATAACGAATTCTCCGCTAGGGTTAACGTATCCCCAATCATCAGAACCAACAGATTTTGCTTGCGCGAGATTTGTTTGTGAATAAGATTGATACGATAAAAGAAGGCTAATTGAAAAAATGAAGATTGCTTTCATGTTTGGTAAATTTGAATGACGAAGGTAAGGTTTACGATGTTATTTGCATGAGATTTGTCGGAGATATAATCGCCACTTTGTCTCCAAAAGATTTTATTGCAGCTTTCAGTTCATAGCTTGGAATTACCTTCAACTCTACGGTTAATCCGTCCTTGTTTTCTTTAGTGATTTTTTGGGTAGGATGAAGAGGTTGAGCCTTTACATATCGACCTTCCTGTGGCGCAAATTTCAATACAATTTTTTGAGGTTTTCCACCAGCCGTAATGCCAAAACTATACTTGAAAAGCACCTCTGGGTCAAAGTTTTTGTCTACCGAAAAATAGTTCTCACGAAGTGACAAGTCATTCACTCGATCGAGCCCGAAGGTCTTCACTTTACTCCCATCTACGTCTTTACCTATTACGTACCATCTATTGCGATATTCTTTAAGAAGATAGGGATGAAGAGTACGTTCACTTTCGCTTTCGTCTAAAAACGAAACGTATCTAAAACATACTTCTCGAGTTTCTTTAATGGCTTGCAGCAAGGGTGGTAGCAAATCAGTTCCCTTCGCCATTGGAGTGTTCTCAAACTGAACGAAACGTTCAATTGCATCATCTTGGATCTCTGGAGAAATACTCAATCGGTCCATGATTTTTTGAATAGCAGAGCCAAACTGGTCAAATATGGCAAGATCTTTAAACTGGAAAAGCGTGTTGGCAGCAAACCGAATAGCTTCTTTGTCCTCAACACTCAGACTTATCTCTTTTATAGTGTAATCCGCCTCTTGGTAGTAATATCCTTTTTCCAATTTGGAATAAGCAATGGGAGCGTAATAGCCTAGCTCACCTTCATTCTTCATCGCCCACATATCCTTCTCTATAGTAGAGATGGAAATGCGCTCACCTGAGCTACCATATAAAGCCTGTTCACAGGCATATTGCATGTCTTCCTTTGTAGGGAATTTACGCGCTTTGTTGGTTAGACAATCGTCTATAATACGGTATCGCAATAAAGCGTATTTATTTGCTGGCATAAGGTAAAGTTAGTTCCGATAAGGCATAAAAAAAGCCGGAATAACCGGCTTCTTTTCAACTGTTTTATCTCACCAAAGTGGACTAGGGTATTTTCCTTCTTCCACCAATTTCTTGAAAGCTTCAACCACAACAGGACGATCTTCAATGTATGTTACACCATGCCATCTATCATTGCTAGTCAAAATTGGAAAATCCGCCTTTCCAGCGTTAATCAAGTTATCTGCCACAAGCGGAATAAAGAACTCTGCTTTTGGATTGTCTTGGTTCTCTCGAACAAAATCAATGAACATCTGACGACTTGTTTCGAAAATATTCGGATGAAATCCCCAAAAGTTCATCGAAACAACGCTGTCCGGATTTACCTCGTGTGAAGCATCCCCTTCGTGGTAAATTACCTTATCGCCTTCCCAATGAATCTTGGTACGCTCATCCACCTTTGCTAGGTTGTTTTTATCATCTGCCACACATACTCCACGACTCACCTGTCCGTGCTCACTAAGTGTATTTCTAAGCACATACCCAACCATTGTGTAAGTATCTTCAGTGCATTTGTTCTTTAAGAAATCTGCAATCTGATGGAATCCATCTGCACCGTAAAAGTCGTCTGCATTAATAACAGCAAATGGTTCTTTAACCACTTCATGCGCTACCAGAACAGCATGCATTGTTCCCCAAGGTTTTTCGCGTTGCGGAAGGTTTTTGATTCCCTCAACAGGTGTGTTTACATCCTGATAAGCGTACGCTATTTCAATCTTGTCTTCAAATTTACCTGCGAATTGCTCTTTAAAGGCATCGGCAAAACTCTCTCGTATAATGAACACAACCTTGCCAAAACCTGCCTGAATTGCATCGTAAATCGAATATTCAATAATTGTTTCTCCGTTTGGTCCAAGCGGGTCAATCTGCTTCAATCCGCCATATCGGCTGCCCATTCCTGCGGCAAGTATCAGTAGTGTCGGTTTCATGTTTGTTGGTTATTTGCCGCGAATATAGAAACCCAATATTTTGTACAAGTTGTTGAAAATCTGAACCTTTAACTACGAGTTGTTAATACTTCGTTTTATCGCCTGATTTCAGATATCGATTATCGGGTTACTTTTCATCATGCAACTATCTACCCTCGATTGGTCCATTATAGTGGCCTTCTTTATCGTTTCGCTTCTCATCGGAATTATCGTCTCTCGTAAGGCTGGTTCTAGCTCTACCGAATTCTTTTTGTCTGGGCGAAACATGCCTTGGTGGCTTCTGGGAATATCCATGGTAGCAACAACTTTTTCTGCCGACACCCCCAATTTAGTAACAGACATTGTCCGAAAAAATGGCGTTTCAGGAAACTGGGTCTGGTGGGCTTTTTTGCTAACAGGAATGCTTACAGTTTTTGTGTATTCGAAGCTTTGGCGCAGATCTGGAGTACTCACCGATCTTGAGTTCTATGAAATACGATACGGAGGCAAAAACGCTGCATTTCTTCGTGGTTTTAGAGCCATTTATTTGGGGGTTGTGTTTAACGTATTGGTGATGGCTGGTGTTTGTTTAGCAGCTATAAAAATTGGTGGAGTAATGCTCGGTTTGTCGGCTTACGAAACCTTATTAATTACCAGCATTGTAACCGTAGCCTACAGTTCAATTGGTGGGTTAAGGGGGGTGTTGATTACCGATTTCTTCCAGTTCATCTTAGCCATGATTGGAACAGTTTGGGCTGCAAATGTTATTCTGGATTTACCGCAAGTTGGTGGACTAGACGCCCTGCTCGCAAATGCTGAAGTGGCCTCGTTAACGAACTTTCTTCCTGATTTTTCGGATACCGAAAACCTAATTCCTTTGTTGATTTTGCCACTGGCAGTGCAATGGTGGAGCGTATGGTATCCGGGAGCCGAACCTGGTGGAGGAGGGTACATCGCACAGCGAATGTTGGCTGCTAAAGATGAGCAGAATGCAATGGGAGCAACGCTACTTTTTAATATTTCGCACTATGCCTTAAGACCTTGGCCGTGGATAATTATAGCATTATGCTCTGTAGTAGTATTCCCAAATCTGGAAAGCATTCAAGCAGCATTTCCGCACATAAGCTCGGAAATGATTAATGATGACTTGGCTTATCCTGCCATGCTAACATTTCTTCCTGCTGGATTGCTTGGGTTAGTAATAGCCTCTTTAATTGCTGCGTTTATGAGCACGATATCTACTCATCTAAACTGGGGTAGTTCATATGTAGTAAACGATTTTTATCAACGCTTTGTAAAGCCTGAAGCCACTGAAAAAGAACTCGTAATGGTTGGAAGGCTTTCAACAATTGCCTTAATGGTTTTCGCTGCATTGTTTGCATTAGCACTCACAAATGCGCTGCAAGCATTCGAAATTTTACTTCAAATTGGGGCAGGTACCGGTGCAATTTTCATTCTACGTTGGTTTTGGTGGCGTATTAATGCTTGGACCGAGATTAGCGGTATGATTATCTCTTTTTTAGTTGCAATTTTCTTTCAGGTGATTAATCCTAAGTTGGGTTTGATTGAGATTGCAGGTCACTGGAATTTGGTAATAGGTGTGGCCATTACAACCGTGGGTTGGCTTACGGTAACGTTGCTTACTCAACCAGAGTCGAAGGAAACGTTAGAAGGGTTTTGTAAGCATGTTAATCCAACGGTAGGATGGAAGGCCTACAGAGTAGAAGGTTCTGTAGCTACTGGAAACCTGCCACTTCAAATTTTAGGAATGTTCTTAGGCTGCGTGGTGGTTTACTCGGCACTTTTTTCCACGGGATCGTTCATTTATGGAGATACGAATGCAGGTCTGTTATTAGGAGCTGCTTCCGCCATATGCTTGGTCATCCTTGCCCGATTGTGGAAGAAATTCTAAACTAAAAAGCCCTGAAACTAACTGGTTTCAGGGCTTTATTAAAATTCTATTCTAGGCTTACCTCTGGATTATTACATTTCGGAGTATGTTCAACTCTTTATTGTGAAATCTTATGGAGTAGAGGCCATTTCTAACTCGGTTCAAGTTAATTGTTGTGCTGCTAGTAATATTTGAATTGGAGTGAACTAATTGCCCCATTGTATTAAATACCTCCATTTGCATGGATTCCACACTATTGCAAATCAGCTGAAATACTCCATTGCTAGGATTAGGGTAAAGAATCAGTACGGTTTCCTCAGGTTCTTGTTCATCCAAACCAACGGTAATAATGTTGAAGCAATCGGAAGTGTTCGTACAGCCATTAAAGGTTATTTCACAGGCGTAATTACCTGACGATAGGGCTACATATGTTTGGTTTGTTTCTCCTAAAATTGGAGCGTTTGCATTATCGCAATCAATCCATTGATAAGTAGCACCAGCAAGCACTGCGCCTAGCTGATTTCCGTTTTGTACAACCGTAGCATCGGGCAAATCGACCAACGTTACAAGTATTGAATCGATGTTAGCGCAAAGTGTGACTGCGTCTGCTCCAATCACTGTGTAATACATAGTTTGTGTGGGAACAAAAGCAACTCCGTCATCCACAGAATTATTCCAAGTGTAGATGTCGGCACCACTTCCATTGAGTGTTAATGAACTACCATCGCATATATTGGTAGTAGATGCGTTTGCTACAACAACTGGCAATGCATTGATTACAATATCAGTTGTGTTTTCTTGCCCAAACGTTGGCGTTACAGTCGAAGTAACTCTGATTCTATAACCGGTTCCTGAAAGACTGTTTACAGGAAATTCAGCGGTAATTGGTCCAGCAGTTGTCGAAGTTAAAGAGCCAATTGCTACTGGTGAAGCGAAATCTCCAACAGGGTCGGATAACTCCACGGTGAATACATTTCCTCCGCTGAAGGTTCCAACCGCACTGAAATCGACTGTTACCGACTCTCCCGCGCAATACGTTAACACTTGCAAGTCGGTAGTGAGAATCTCAATGCATTGGTCTTCAATTGAGACTAAAACATTTGTACTAATTGTTGCGTTTCCACCAAAGTTGTTTGCCGAACCAACTGTTCCGCCAGAGCCACCTGTGGAAGGTGGTGTAGTTGCTGCGCCTCCGTTACCGGCAGTTCCCTCGGTTCCTCCGCTAAAACTACTTCCGCTATGATTCAAAGCTGAATTACTAGCAAAAACACCATAAACAGAACCAGCAGAACCACCGCCACCGCCACCACTATTGCCGCCAGCACCGCCATTTCCACCATTTCCACCAGCGTCAGAATCTCCAGCTGAGGCACCACCATTTCCTCCACTACCTCCTGGCTGACCCAAAGCAGCACCGCCACCAATTCCGCCATTTCCTCCAGTGCCCAGAAAAAAGGTGCAATCGATAAAATTGACGGTTGATTCTAGTAAGAAAACGGCCGCGCTGTTTCCGCCAGATTGGCCTCCAGTACCTGAAGCAGAAGCTTTCAAGCCTCCAGCGCCACCACCTCCGCCACCAGCTCCGTATGAATCGGTACCATCATCGCAACCGCCAGATCCTCCACCACCGCCTCCACCGGTTCCATCTTGCCCAAGTGTGCCAGCATCTCCGTTGGTTGAAATCCAAAATAAGCCTCCAATGGTTGCCGAAATTGTTGCTCCCGCGCCACCATCTCCATGAGACAAGGTTGTGCCGTTTTGAGCATTACCGCCAGGATTACACGTTCCACCACCCGCACCACGATACCCATATCCATTTGTGACAAATGACGCGGCATTTGCTCCATTTACGCCACCAGTTGCATCTAGATCTGGGAAACCGCTACAATCATCATCCATATAACCACCTCGACCGCCATTTCCTCCAGCTCTAGTACTAGTTCCAGCACCAGCGCCCCCAGCTCCCGAGTCATCATCATTACAAGCAGTATTAAATTCATCCGCGTTACCACCATTTCCGCCAGATGCAGCAGCTGATTGTGTGGCATTTATTCCATTTATGCCATTGGCGCCATCAGCACCGCTTGCGCCCTGCACTGTTACTCTTTGTAAAGTAACTCCAGCACTATTTGTGAGGTGGATTCCGCATGAACTTTTGCCAGGAATTGTGGCATTTGGCGCCATAACTTCTAAATCTGACAAGACAGTTGAACTATTAATTCCATCTCCATTTATTGCATAAAACTCACCGTTTACTTCTAAGCCGGTAATTTGGGTTAAACCAGTCGCTTCCCATTGAGCGTCAAATCCGCCCCAAAGGCTTATTCCATCAATCAGTTCAATTGCCTCTTGATAATTTGTGTTTGAACTTATTCGTACAGTTGTAAATTCTTCAATTTCCGCTCTACCAATTCCATAATTGATGGATGCGCATGGCGAAAATTCATTTCCACAATCAACGTTATCGGTGCCTGCAATTCCATCTACATGAATCATATAGGTGCAACTCTGCTGAGCACTAGAGCTAAGGTTGATTCCGAATAGAAGAGCAACAATAAATAAGGGTGTAAGATTTTTCATAATATAAATTAGAGTGCCAAAGATGAATGAAATTCGATTAATGTTTCTGATGTATGTCATTCACCAGGATGGTAAATTCTTTCGGCTGATGCTTCTACAGCTTTCCTATCCAAAGGAATTGTCTTGTACTTATGATCCCGGAACATTTCCATTTGGTCGTCATAATGCGGACTGTCGGGTCTGTCGCTCGCACCATACACATTTACGCTCCGTATTTCGGTGCCTTTTTCCTTTGAAAAGCGAGCAATTTGAATGTAGCCATCGCCTCCAGCGGCTTTGTAAATTCCGTTCTTCTTGTCTTTGTAATGGGTGTCTGTAGCACGCAATACTTCCCGCAAACCATGGGCTTCAACACGTTTGTCACCTCTCATAAATTGCTGTACGTCTCCAAGTTTTAAGTCCATGGTTCCGTGTTTTTTTATGAAAAATTTCTTGGCTTTTCTAATGGCATCTACCGCCATTTCTTCCGTGATGGGCTGCTTGCGAATCATCAATAAGGCAAAGGGGCCGTTTACCATATGCCGAAGCTCATCGTGCACCACCATAATGAGTGCGGCATGTGGATTGTCGGTTTCGCCACCTCTGTCCCATGCTTTAATTTTGCGGATGGCATCGGCAATATCGGGGTACTTGGCTTCGTCCAATTCAAACATCACTTTGAAGTGATTTTGGTACTCTCCTTCATCATTAAATTTCGTATCGAACTTAATACGGTTTAAATCGTCTTCAGAGAATTTTCCATCGTGTTTTGAGAACAAATGATTGAGACGTTCTCCACGGTTGTAGGTGAAAGTTTGCATCCCAACAAAAAAGTCGCCTTCCTCACAAGTTGTACCTGTGCAGTTTAAAGGAGAATTGTTTGCATTGAATACATAACCACATTCAGGATTTGCCACATAAGGCAATTTATCGAACGGAACTAGTTTGTCCCACAGGAATTCCGATGAGGTGGATGAAATAGGTTGAGTCCAATCCAATTTTGGATTTCGATCTGCAATCTTTCCCATAGAATGCATCAACACGCTTCCGTCAGCGTCAGCGTAAACGGTGTTGTATTGGGGAATGGCCTGCATTTTTAGTATGTCTGTAAACTCTTCAAGGTTCTTAGCCTTGTTCATTTTATACCATTGCTCGCCAGCCCTAATGTCTGTAGCGCCAGGGAAGCGAAAGGCAAAAATTCCATGTTTTGTTTTCCAAGTTGGCCCATGAGTGCTCCATCTAATTTTCCGTTTCACAGGAATTCGCATACCAGCCAATTTCACCTTCAACTTTACCTTTTTAACATAGAAATCACGCCATTTCCCATTGTACATGTATTGGTTTTTGTTCTTTGGGTTTATTTCTAACTGGTAGATATCTCCAAACTGATGATAATTGACCGTATGGGCCCATCCCAAATTTTCATTAGCCCCTACGAAAATTGTCACTCCTCCAGCAAAAAGACCTCCAGCCATATTCCAACCTTCATCGCTATTAACGTGAGCTTCATACCAAGCAAACCGTCCTTCAATAGGTTGATGTGAATTCACCAATAGGTAGCTTTTCCCATCGTCCATTTTATCTGCGGAAACTGCAAATGCATTAGAACCAGATATCTGATCGTTTGCGGTGAAAAACTCGGCAATTCGGTTTTCAATTACTGATTTAAGCGCCATGCCTAATCCGGCCTCAATCGATAAAGTGAGTGTATAACCTCTAACTAGATCTTTGGGCCCTGCAGGAAACAATTTCTTGTGTACAATTTCCTTTGGGTGCGCTTCTGCAAAAGCGTTTATCCCCTGAATATACCCATCCAAAAGCTTACGATATTCGGGTGAAAGATCTCGTTCAAATTGGGCATCAACGAGCGAGTCAATCTTTAAAAATTTCATTGCAAAATCGAACAGTACCCCGTCCATTCCTTGTACTTCGCCAAGAATACCACGTCCAGCCAACAAAGATTCCTGAATGTCACCAAAGTCATCCTCAGCGTGTGCGTAAGCCAGGCCATACGCAACCTCAGCGTCTGTGGGAGCAAAAATATGTGGCACTCCAAATGTATCTCTCACGATGGTGATATTGGTTGGGTCGATGGATTGCGCTGAAGCACACTGCCATCCCAAAAATGAGAGACAAAAGAAAAATCGGTAAAGCATTAAGGCTGGGGTTGAAATGGATTGTGAAAATACTACTCAACCGGGTTACGCAACAAATCGGTAGCCAACACTGCGAACCGAATGAAAATGCTTTGGGTCTTTAGGGTCGTTTTCAAAGTATTTTCGAAAGGCAAGTATATAGTTGTCAATGGTTCTGGTAGATGGAAATACATCGTAGCCCCACACGGTTTCAAGAATCGTTTCACGAGAAAGAACCTCATTTCTGCGTTCAACAAATAGGCGTAGCAATTTCATTTCCCGTTTAGAAAGTTGATGCTGCCTTCCTTCAACATCGGTAATCGTAAAGGAGTTGAAGTTGATGCTGCAATTACCAAATTCGAACTTCCCTATTGACTCACCTAACGGAACTTCGCCACGTTTTAAAAGCGACTGAACTCGCAAGAGAAACTCATCCAAATTAAAAGGCTTGGTTAAATAGTCATCTCCACCAATTTTTAGCCCAAAAACACGGTCTTCTACAGAGCTTTTAGCCGTAAGAAATAGAATTGGAATTCGGGTGTTTTCTAACCTAATGGTCTGGCAAATGGTGAAACCATCCACCTCAGGCAGCATTACGTCTAGAATGACAAGGTCAAATCGTTTGCCAGCAAATTCCTCTAGTGCAATCCGACCATTATTAACAGCAGAAACCTCATAGCCCTCTAACTCAAGATTGAGTTTGATGATGTCTTGAAGACTTTCTTCATCTTCTACTAATAGAATTCGTTTCGCCATTATCGCCTTATGGAGGGTAAATTTAAGCCTATTTTTAGCCGAAGTATGAGACAAGGAGTTTTCGGTGGTTCTTTACCCATTTTGGGGTATGCGTGTTTCATTGCAGCCCTGTTTTTGTCGGTAAATGGATATCAGTTTAATACCAACGATCAGGCAGAGCATCTTCCACAGATTTATCAAATGTTGGATTCGGAATTATATCCGAACGATTATTTCGTAAACGCTAGCAATTCGATTTTTACCGTACGATATTTTTACGAAAAGCTGGTTTTGGCGGTGGCTAAAACAATAGGGTTGGAGTGGGGTTTGTTCATTCTGACCTTCTCTTGCATAAGCCTCATGGCGTACTCTATTGCTCGGATGGCGGATGTCTTTTTTGAAGATAAATGGGCGGTTATTCTTGCGCCTCTTTTGGCAATGTTTGTTTTCTACAATTTTACCGCAGGCGGCAATCATATTATGTATGCAAGCTTTATTTCGAGCACGGGAGCTAAGGCTTTGGCAGTATTTGGACTATTACATTATTTCAGGAACAAGTTTTTTCTAGCCGGTGTTTGGCTTGGTTTGGCTACGCTTATTCAGCCTTTGGTTGGGTTGCAATTGTTCCTTCTTGTAACAGTTGTAGAGATTCTGATTAAACGGAATTGGAAGAGTGTGTCTGCGGTTTGGATGGCCTACATCCCAGTTTCGGCCCTCATTCTTGTTCCTGTTTTCGTACGCCAGTTTGGAGAAGAGTCTATGTATGACAAGGATTTGTACTACCACATTCTCTACGTATTTCGCAACCATCATCATTACCTGCCAAGCCTATTCCCAAAGTCGCATTATTTGAAGTTTTATGCGCTGGCAGCGATTGGTTTATTGGGTTATTCCTTGTTTAAACCAAACAATCAGGAGCGGATTCGTGGCATTATCATTTGGGGAAATATTGGCATTTTGGTTTACACTTCTGGGCTTGAATTACTTGGAATAGACGCCATTGGCAAACTGCAATGGTTTAAAGTCACCGTTTGGATTTCGATGCTTAGCTCAATCATTCTATCTGGAATAATCGGTCAAATGTTGAGTGGTTTTTGGAATCCGTTTTCGGTGAGAAAGTACCTTCTCCCGTTTTCAACTTTGGCTTGTTTACTCCTACTTATTGGTATTACAAATTCAAAGTATTTACCAGACTCTTTTGATGGAAAGTACATGGTTGGAAATCGGAATTATTCTGATTTAGAGAAAATGCATTTCTGGATAGAATCGAACACCGATAAAGACATTAGCGTGCTTGTTTCTCCAGATAATAACTCGTTTCCATGTCAAGCAAAACGCTCGATGCCAATTCATTTTCAGGCCATTATTCATGAACCATTCTTTATGCTGCCTTGGTATGAAGATTACAAAGAAATTTATGGAGTTTCCATTGAAAATCTTGAAGGAATTGATGCTAGGAAACATGCAGTTGACCTTTTTCAAACTAGGAATTATCGTGGAACCCGAAAGCATATTGATTATCGCATTGATAACTTAGAAAACTGCCAATTTTCAGATGATCTCGGTCCAGTCATCCATCTGGAAGGAAATTGGGCGTTAACTCAGTTTTCGCCTGTAGACCCCAGCTAACTACGAACTTCTACGTAGTTGATTACGCTTTATTCCGTACGTGCAGGTAGTGGTAATGCCACACATTTGCACCATACCAATTATTCAAACCCTTAAACGCGTAATCATGAGAAAATCCCCAAGCATATTCAGAGTTAGTAGATACATGGCATTAGCTGCTATAGTAACCATGTCTATTTCAGCATGTAATCTACTGCCTGACGATACTACAGAAACACCAACATCAACACCGCCTCCAACTCCAACAATTGCAGATGGCTACGGAACATTGTCAGCTGTTAAATCTATAACCACGCAGGATATTCCTGGTTTTGGACAAATTGAAATTGATTTAGGAGTGGCCGCAGCAGCATTTTTTGATGGAGTTGACTATAACAGCTTTATAACAGCCGGTGGAGTAACCTGCGAGACGCTTAACATGACGCTGAACGAAAACAACTCTTACACGTTTACACCAACTTCAACTGAACCTAGTGGCATTGATTTTTCTGGAAATCCAGATTGGACAGTTGCTGGCGATGGGGTGGTTCCAGCATTTTCTCATACAACCAATATTGGATTTCCAACGGCTGGCGCTGTTACGAGTTCTACCACAGTAACTAAGGCAAATGGCTACACGCTTTCTATTGCGAACGTTTCAGGCGCTGATTCGGTTCTATATATGATTGCTGGTGTGATTGTAACAGAACCAGGAAATTCTACATCTCATACTTTTTCTGCTGCAGACTTGGCAAACATTGGAACTGGACCAAGCGTAGTTCAGGCGGCTGCATACAAAATGGAGTCAGCTGAATACGGAGGAAAAACCTTCTATTTCGTGAATGAGAAGGTAGTGACCCAATCCGTTACCATCGAATAATTGGTTGGTATAATGTGGGTAGGTCGGCTTCTTCGGGAGTCGGCCTTTTTTTATGCCTTTAATTGCCGCAGCCCTTCGTAAACCACCACACTCACAGCATTGGCCAAATTCAAGCTTCGTATATGCTCGCTATGAATGGGGATTTGGTAAAGTTTACCTGAATTTGCGGAAGTGATTTCTTCGGAAAGTCCAACCGATTCTTTGCCGAATACTAAGAACATGTTTTCTTCAAACGGAATATCGTAAACAGACTTGCTTCCATGGCTGGACAAAAAGGCCATTTTTTTGTCAGAATGAGTTGAAAAGAACTCTTCAGCGTTCTCGTAAATTTTCAAATCAACGTGTTGCCAATAATCTAACCCAGCACGTTTTACACGTTTATCGCTTAACTCAAAACCGAATGGTTTAACTAGATGAAGAGTAGAACCAGAAGCTAAACTCAGACGACCAATATTGCCCGTGTTATTCGGTATTTCAGGTTCAATAAGAACAATATTCAATCCCATATTAATTCAGTTTTCCAGCAATAAAACCGGTTGTCCAAGCAGCCTGAAAGTTGTAGCCGCCAGTAATTCCATCAACGTCTAAAATCTCTCCAGCAAAATAGAGATTTGGACATGCTTTACTTTCCATCGTTTTAAAATTCACGCTCTCTAAACTGATTCCACCACAAGTCACAAACTCCTCCTTAAACGTTGTTTTTCCGCTTACTTGGTATTCGTCATTTGTTAGTGTATTAACGAGTTTGTTGAGGTCTTTCTTGCTGAGTTCGCTCCACTTTTTGGTTGACGAAATCTCACTTCTGGTAAGCAGAAATAACCACATTCGTTCCGGTAATCCGAATGGCCTTACATTAGAAAGTAGCTTCTTCGGATTCTGTTCAATAATATCTCGAACATTCTCTAACACAAGTTCATTATTTGGCTCGCCAGCCCAGTTTACTTGTGCCTTGAATTTGTATCCAAGTTCACTCAGGATTCTAGCTCCAAATGCCGAGAGTTTAAGAATAGCTGGTCCGCTCATTCCCCAATGCGTAATGAGTAAAGGACCTTGAGATTTAAGCTTAGTTCCTTGAATGTTGACCATTGCATTTGCAACTACTACGCCCATCAATTCCTTAATAGGTTCGGTGGGCATATTGAACGTGAACAAAGAAGGGACGGGCACTTCTATTTTGTGTCCGAGATGCTCTAACCAATCAAAGCCTTTTTTACTTGGACTACCGCCAGTCGCAATAATCACTTTATCAAAAGTCCTTGACTCCGTTTCTCCCTGAAATTGCAATTCCAATTTATCCGAAGCTGATTTTATCGAGCTAACTCCAGCACCAAGCTGTAGGTCAATTCCAAGTTGATTGGTTTCTGCCATTAGGCAATCCACAATTGACTGAGAATTGTCTGACTTCGGGAACACTCGATTGTCATCTTGCGTGTATAATTCAACCCCACGTGATTCAAACCATTTCCATGTGTCAGTTGTGCTAAACACAGAAAAAGCCTTTTTTAATTGCTTTTCTCCGCGAGGGTAACCCTTGGCCAACTCAGAAATAGAAGTGGTGCCGTTGGTAACGTTACATCTTCCACCACCTGAGACCTTCACTTTGGAAAGGACTTTCTGGGATTTCTCGAAAATCGTGACGTGAGAATCTAGACGGTTTTCCTTCGCGGCAATAGCCGAGAAGAAACCGGCTGCACCGCCACCTATTACCGCAATTCTCATCAATTGCGAAAGTAGCTGATTAGTTCCGCTTTAGAATTCCGTGAAAACGCATCTTGAAGTAACTTTCGAAAGCTACTTGTAGGTTCAATCCTTTAGATGTGAGGTATTCGGCATTGGTAAGCACATCAAAGAAGAGCTCATCAGAAAGCACCATTAAATCGGGGTCAATATCCGCGAAAGTCCCTTCTTGAATCCCATTAACATAGAAGGTTCTAAGCTCACTTAAAGCCATCAATTTGAACGAATTAACAAGATTCCATAAATCGGGATACGCTTCTTTTAGATCAGAAAGAAATACATTGCTGATATCTCCCAGATGTTTTGATATGTAGGCCACAGCCAACATGTATCTGTCTTGGTATGACTTTGAGTTGTCAGATAGAATGGGCGCAAAATGTTTTAGGTCATTCAGTTTTCTGGCCGTTACTAAAGACACAATCTCGTGATGTGATTCGAAGTGTTTATAGATAGTGGCTTTCGACTTTCCTAGAATGGAAATCACTTCATCAATGGGTACGTCTTTTATTCCACGTTGGATGAAATGGGGGAGGAGTTCATCAATCCAGCGTTCCCTTTTTATGGGGTCTTTGATGCGTTCTTTCTCTATGGATTGTCTTCCCATGAGTATAAAAGTAAACTAAAAAACGAAAATAGTTTACTTTTAAATATTCTTTTTACATTAGTACCGTTCAAAAACCATTGCGCAATGAATCGACTAAGAATCATCAAGTATCTTCTCATTTTCACAGCCCCGGCTTTGGCTGTTCTCGGCTTTGTTTATCGCGGGCCTTGGACGTGGGCTGTACCTATCTACGCTTATGGTTTGGTTCCTTTTGTAGAGATTTTAAGTAAGGGAACTCAGAAAAATATGGATGACGTAGAGGAAGAAGTGGCTAAGAAAGATAGACTCTACGATTACATCATTTATAGTATGGTTCCTGTGCAATGGGCCATGTTTATCGCATTCATGTTTATCATGGAAGAGGGAGGTTTACAGATGTATGAGTACGCAGGATTGATCTTTAGTATGGGGATTGCATGTGGTGTGTTGGGTATAAACGTGGCTCATGAGTTAGGCCATCGTAAAAAATGGTACGAACAATGGATGAGTAAGGCACTTTTGCTTACCGCTCAATACATGCACTTCTTTATAGAGCACAATCGCGGTCATCATAAGAATGTAAGTACCGAAGGCGATCCAGCAACTGCACGCTATGGCGAAATGTTTTATGCTTTTTGGGTTCGTTCGGTCGTTATGAGCTACATATCAGCATGGAAACTAGAATTGAAACGACTGAAGCGTAAGGCACTGCCGTGGTATCATTGGAGCAATGAAATGATCTTCTATACCTTTTGTCAGGTAGGGCTTTTGGTTGGAGTCGCAGCGTTCTTCAGCGTACCAACTATGTTAATCACTCTTGGAGCATCAGTAATTGGTTTTAGCCTTTTGGAAATCATCAATTACGTTGAGCATTATGGTTTGGTGCGCCACAAATCAGAAAAGGGATTTAAGCGAGTGCTGCCTATTCACAGCTGGAACAGCAATCATCCAATGGGAAGGCTGATTTTGTTTGAGGTAACTCGGCACAGTGATCATCATTACATGGCCAGTAGAAAGTACCAGGTTTTGCGTCATTTTGATGATGCTCCGCAATTACCAACGGGCTACCCAGGCATGATTATTTTGGCTACGTTTCCACCACTTTGGTTCATGGTTATGAACCCACGCGTGAAAGCTTTACAGGAAAAGTATCCTGATGATTTGAGGATTCCACTTTCTCAAGCGGCTTAATGCAGTGTCACTTCGAGTGATTTTCCTCTTTCGGGAAATTGTATCGAGAAGTGTGGTTGCTGTTCTCGATACTTCCTCGTTCCTCGGAAACTCGAACTGACAAAGACTTAGCTTTTCATCATCTCTTCGGTACGTCTTTGAAGCTCTTCTGAGCTCACATCCTCTTTACGAGTGGCTATGTACCAGTCATTTCCATTTGAATCTCTGACGGCACCATGACGGTCGCCATAAAACTGGTCTGTTAATTCAGAAACAACCTCAGCACCTAGATCTTTAGCACGCTCAAAGTATTTGTCGCAATCCTCCATATAGAGATAGATCATGGTTTTTCTAGCTTCAGATGCTTCTCTTGCCTGACCAAGCATAATAACGCTATCGCCAATTTTCACTTCGCCATGCACAACTGAACCGTCAGGCGTGGTCATTCGTTCTAATTCAACTGCGTCAAATGCTTTCATCATGAAATCCATTTGAGCGGCCGCATCAGGAACTACGAGATATGCGATTGCTTGTTGGTATCCTTCAGGAATTGGTTTTACAGACATGATAGATGGTTTAGTGATCGTGTTTAAGAATGCTGGTATTTGCCCATTAGCTCATCAACAAGAGCAACATAAGCATCAGCCGCGTCATCTTGGCTCAATCCAGATTTATCTTTCCA
>CALCGD010000025.1 GCA_937900875.1 uncultured Flavobacteriales bacterium | reverse complement strand
TTAAAGCGCAGGAGCTCGGATTACCCATTTATTCTTATCCAGAATATATCTATGAACAAACCAAGGACAAAACCCGAGTTGTAATAGGAGGGAGCCACGGAAAAACCACCATTACAGCCATGATACTGCATGTACTCCAAAAATGTGGGGTTGAGTCTGATTACATGGTTGGAGCACAGCTAAAAGGGTTCGATACCATGGTAAAGCTCACCGAAACTGCGCCTGTAGTAATACTTGAAGGAGACGAATACTTGAGCAGTCCCATAGATAGAAGGCCCAAGTTTCATCTTTACAAACCAAGTATTGCGCTCTTAAGCGGCATAGCTTGGGACCATGTAAATGTGTTCCCAACCTTCGATAATTACGTAGAGCAGTTCAGAATCTTCCTGAATTTGATTGAGAAGGATGGCGCGCTTATTTATTCTGAAGACGATGCTGAGGTAAAACAAGTAGCAGAGCAATGCACCAATCAAATTGAGAAAATCCCTTATGGCATTCCGCAACACGAAACTGTCAACGGAATCACGTCTCTCCTAAGTAGGGGTGAGAAAATTCCGCTGAAGATATTCGGTAATCATAACCTCATGAACCTGAATGGTGCCCGTTTGGTATGTAATGCCCTCGGGGTTTCTGATGAAGCCTTTTATAAGGCCATCCAAGATTTTTCTGGAGCCTCTAAACGCCTAGAGCTTATCGGCCAAGCAAGTTCAACTTCGGTTTATAAAGATTTTGCGCATTCTCCTTCTAAACTAAAAGCCACAACAACAGCGGTAAAAGACCAGTTTGAGAACCGAAAACTTGTGGCATGCATGGAGTTGCACACCTTTAGCTCATTGAATCAGACGTTCTTGAGAGAGTATAATGGAAGTATGGATTCTGCCGACATATCGGTAGTCTATTTCGACCCCAAAACGTTGGAACACAAAAAGCTACCACCATTAAGTGAACAAGAAGTGAAAGAAGCGTTTGCACGAGAAGACTTGTTGATATTCACTGAAAGCGACAAGCTTGTTGTTTGGTTAAAGGGTCAAACGTGGGACAACAAAAATTTACTCTTAATGAGTTCTGGAAACTTCGGTGGGTTGGTGTTGGAGGACTTGGCTACCGAGCTAATTGCGTGACACTATTTCTTAATCAATAATCCGGCTAAGATTGAGCTTAGAAACCCAACGAATAGGTTGGTTAATAGAATAATAGGTAGGAAGGTGAAAATGGAGTAGAATTGTTTCGCTCCTTCAATTCTTTGATCTGCTTCTAATTGCGTCAAACTTCCTTGTTTAACCGCTTCATTAAATTCAAGAATCCCTGGAGCCATTTTGGACTGAACAAGTGCCTCGCCATAAATCGAAAAAAGTATTAGCGTACCGATAGCAATTAGAAAAGCGTACATAGCAACTGGTTTCATTCCAGCTTTAATCATCTCAACAAATTCAAGATTTACACCTGAATTACGAATGTAAATGGCCAAATAAACAGGTACCAGACTCAATACTAGGATTAAATCGGCAAAGAGGGTTCTGGTAACTACTACAGTAAGATCCGTGCCTGTAGCGTAATAGTAAAGGTTTACAGCAAGAGCTAGAAGCAGCGCAAACAGCGTGGCCGCAATAGGATTCTTCATTAGGCTTTAACCAAAGAAGGGAATTTCAACTCTGCCAATTTGTAGCTTCCAAAAAGCACTGTTGTAAAGGCTAGGTCTCCTGCCAAAGTATTTCTGAAAAAAGGAACACCAGCAGCATAACTATTAAGTAATCCACTTAAATCTTGTGCATAATACGGGCTACCATACCACACTGCGGCATTGGTAATAAGGTAGAATAGGATAGAGCCAACTAACGAACCACCAATGGCGGCTAACATCGTTGGATTCTTTCTGATAACCTGACCAATAATTACAATGGCAAGAAAGCCAGCATAAACAGCCCACATGGTACTGTGCATTCCAATAATTAAATCAGAC
>CALCGD010000024.1 GCA_937900875.1 uncultured Flavobacteriales bacterium | reverse complement strand
GTTTACGATTTAGGAGCTGGAGACCTTTCTTCAAATGGAGTAAACTTCATCACTGTTGTTCTTGATAATCCTGTTGAAATGATTTCAGGAAGCGTTTATACTGCAACCGTTGCAATTGATGCTGGAGAGGATGGATACATTCTTGGAAACAACATTGACGATAACGATGTTGGCCAATCTCTTTATTTCGTTGATATTGATACGTGGTACACTTGGGTAGGACTTACTACTGCTATGCGTTTGAACCTTAACCCTAACGTTGCAAGTGTTGGAGAGAATCCAGATGTATCTGGAGTATTCATGTTCCCTAACCCAACTTCAGATGTTCTTAACGTAGGATTTGTATCTAAAGAAGATCAGAACCTTACGGTTAACGTAATTTCTGCAGACGGAGCGTTGATTCAAACTAAAGCAGTTTCTGCTAAAGTTGGACAGCCAAACACTGTTGTTTTTGACACAAAAGAACTTGCTGCCGGAATCTACATGATTCAGTTAGTTGGAGCTAATTCAACACTCACTCAGCGAGTAGTTGTTCAATAAAAGACAGAATTAGGATATTTAAGGCCCGCCATCTAATGGCGGGCCTTTTTTATTGGGCTTCTGTACTTTTGCGTATTAATTTAGTACAGTTTAAAACCACAAAAATTAAAACCTACGATATGAAAAAAATCTACTCTTTACTAGCTTGTCTTCTTTTAGCAGGATCCGTTAGTATGGCTCAAAACCAAGCCTTGCCATTAGAAAAAAAGGCGGTTAATACCGAGAAACAAGCTCAGACAGCAGTAATTAAGAAGTCAGAAAGAGGATATAACCAACTTCGCTCAGAATCTGAGCAAAGAGGAGGCCTAGCTTGCGCCCTTAATGAAGATTTTGAATCAGGCTTTCCAGGTGGTTGGAATAATATCACCAACAATGCCAACGAAAATTGGACTTATGAAACAACTGGTGGTAATCCTGATGGACACATGGACATTGCTTATGACCTTGCATCTCAGAATGAATCTATTATTACTGGAGTTATTGATTTTACAACCATTCCAAATCCAACCCTGAAGTTCGATTGGTTCATGAGTTATTATTGGGGCGTAGATCCTAATGATAATTATGATTTAACTATCAGCATTTCTGAAAACGGAATTAATTGGACTGAACTTTGGACTGAAACCGATTTTGGCGGTGAGTTCGATAGCTACACTTGGTACACAACAAATCTTGATTTAAGTGCCTATGCAGCGGTTAGTTCAGCTGTTCTCCGTTTCAACTACAATGGAGCCGATGGTGCGCAAGCAAAATTTGATAACATCAGTGTTTGTACTGCACAAAATGACCTTCGTGTTACTTCCGTTCTAATGGGAGACATCATAAATGATTATGCGTATAGCCAAATACCAGTTAGCCAAGCTGCACAAATTATCAGTGGTGTAATTTTCACAAATGCTGGGGGAACCACACTATCAAATGTGTCGGTAGACTCCGAAACGTTTTCATTTGTAAATAATGCTAACGTTTCCGCAGGTACAATTGCAGGTCCTGTATCAATGGCTCCTGGGCAGAATGATACCGTTTGGGTTGCTACTGGTTATACACCTAATATGATTGATACGCTTGCGCAATTTTTTACGCTTACTGCTGATCAAACAGATGTAACGCCTTTAGATAATGAGGATTTACAGATCATGCTTGTAACAGCTGATACCTGGGCGCATGATTATGAGTTAGAAGATTATTACGCTTTCGGTTATGAATCTGGAGGTGCTTTAGGTAGCCAAGGATTTGAAATGGGAGCAACCTATTATTGCCAAACAAGTGGAGGAACTATTTACGCTGTAGATTTTCCATTAGGAAGTGCAACAACCGCTCAGACCATTACAGTCAATATTTATGAAGGGGCTCTTGCCACTGGACTAGTAAGCAGTACGTTGTATGACATCCTTCCTGGAGATCTTTCGACAACTGCAGTAAACTTTATAAACGTTGCATTGGACGTGCCAGTGCCTATGACTGCAGGTAACGTTTATACAGCTACAATAGCAATTGAAGCTGGAGATGACGCATTTATTCTAGGAAATAACTTTGACGATGGAGATGGTGGACATGTCATTTACCAAGCTAGTAACAGTACATGGTACAATTGGACTGGACTTACAACCGCAATGCGATTGAGAGTAAGTAGTGTTGTTGGTGTAAACGAAGCAGAAGCATTTGATGGTTTCGAGGTATACCCAAATCCTACTTCTGAAAACCTCACAATTAACTTTGTTTCAAAGGAGGATCAGTTGGTTACGTTAAACATGATTTCGGCTACTGGTGCCATAGTTTATTCGACAGCTATTTCAGCAGTTACAGGACAGACAAATCAGACGACCCTCAATGCTAAAAACCTAGCTTCTGGAATTTATTCCGTTCAGCTAGTTGGAAACAGCACTTCTGAAGTTCAAAGAGTTGTAGTACAATAAACATTCATACAAGAAGAAAAAGGCCGTTCAAATCATTTTGGACGGCCTTTTTTGTTAACTAAAATTGTCAACTCAACTCAGTCCAAAACATTAAATTCGTTAACCTATAAAAACCTGACACATGAAACACACGTACTTAACCCTATTCTGTTTGCTCTTGATTTCTGC
>CALCGD010000023.1 GCA_937900875.1 uncultured Flavobacteriales bacterium | reverse complement strand
GATGTGGTATTTTTGACAAGAGCAATACAAACCATTTAATAAATGAAAACAATACTTATAACGATATTGATGCTGGCGAGTTCGGCATTTCTAACAGGAGAACAATTAAATATTGGCGATAAAGCTCCGAAATCAGACCTTAAAATGACAGGAACTGATGGCACTGAAACAACCCTTTCAGAATTGGCTAAATCAGGTGGAATTTGCGTTATTTTTTCGTGCAATACATGTCCGTATGTTGTTGCATGGGAAGACAGATATAATGAGTTAGAGGAACTTTGCAACCAATATCAAGTTGGGTTTGTGCTTGTAAACTCGAATGAGGCTAAACGTGATGGAGCGGATAGCATGGCAGAAATGATCGAACACGCTAAGGAGAAAACCTACAACAATTTCGCTTACGTGGAGGACACCAATCATGTATTGGCGGATGCCTTTGGAGCAACTAAAACTCCCGATGTTTTCTTGTTCGACTCAAACATGACTTTGGTGTACAAAGGAGCCATTGATGACGATATGAAGGATAAAAGCAATGTAAAAGAAGCTTATCTTAAAAACGCACTTACTTCAATGGTATCTGGAGAAAAGATTGACCCTGCTACCACTAAGGCAATTGGTTGCAGCATTAAGCGCAAAAGTTAAAGAAGACCAAGTTCTTGGAGCTTTAGTTCCAAATCACCCTCTTTAAAAGACCCTTCATGAAAATGGCGGGTCTTTTTTTGTGTGTTAACGAAAAGGGTGGCGGGTATGGCTCCACTCCATTCTTGGCTTACCTGCGGAATCCACTTGTTAGGGTTGCTCTCATCAAGCAACATCACGTCACTTTTAAGCTCTTTATTAGCAACAAATGGCACAACTTTCGAGTCGATATTCTCGGAAAAATCTAGCGTAATAAGTAATACCCTAATCTTTTGTTTTGAGTAGGCCTCTTCCACTGCTTCAAAATACGGGAGCTCCTTTACGCAAGGACCGCACCATGTTGCCCAAAAATTTACAACGTAGGTTGTATCGGCTCCATTTGACAGGCGCGTTTCCAGCTGTTTTAGATTAATAATTGGAATGTTTTGTGCTGAAGATTTGGCAGTAACACCAATAATTGATGCAATTAAAAACAATGCAATACTAAGATTACGCATTCGATCGGTATTCTTCATAAAGCAATCGGGTAATGCCGTCTGAAAGGCCAAACTGTGGCACAATCATGTCTTTAATATTCGCCCTTTTCATGATTGCGATAAAAATTTCGCAAGCTGGTACAATTACGTCAGCTCGGTCGGCATTAAGCCCTAGGTCCTCAATCCGTTGCTCATAGCTCATTGCCGCCAACATGTCGTGCATTTCGGTAAGCTGATTAAAACGCATTGGTAAACTTCCACTTATCTCGGCCATCTTGTACAGCTTATTGATGTTTCCGCCAGACCCAATGCCATCTAATTTATCTAGACCGGTCGTGTTGGTTTCTACCCACCTAAGTAACTTTTCCCAATACTCTGGCTCAACTTTGTTTCTAAGAATCCGAATTGTGCCAATTCTGAAAGAACGGCTCGCAACTGGTTTGTTGTTGCTGAAAACGGTTAGTTCAGTGCTTCCGCCACCGACATCTATATACAAATAGCTACGATCTTTAAACAGGCGCTCTTCAAAGTGATTTGAGAAAATAATATCAGCCTCTTTTTTCCCTTGAATAATCTCGATATCCAGATCGGCTTCTTCGGAAATAGCCTCAACCAAGGCCTCACCGTTGGTGGCATTTCGCATGGCGGAAGTGGCGCACGCACGGTAAGAAACCACATCGTGTACCCCAAGCAATAGCTTGAAAGCCCTCATGGTTTCTATCATTTTTTGAAACCGAACCTCGCTTATGCTTCCAGTTGTAAAAACGTCATCTCCTAAACGAATTGGAACACGAATAAGGGATGATTTCTTGAACAACGGACCTTTTTTGGTTTCATAAACATTGGTGATAAGCAACCTCACCGCATTGGATCCAATATCAATTGCGCCAAACTTCATCCGAGTTCTTTGGGTATCATCTTAAATAGCTGCTTACCACTTGAGTTTTTCAGCTCTTTCCAAGAAGAAACCGGTAGTTCAATTCCAATACACCCACAAGTTGGTAGGTTAAAAATGGGCTCTTGTTGCAGCAGATTTACTAATCCAGTAAAGCCTGGGTTGTGCCCAAATAAAAACACCGTTTGATTTTCTTCTGGAATGGCAACAAGCACCTCTAATAATTCTTGAACGGAGGCTTCATAAATGGAATTTTCCGTCACAATATCGTTCAGTGGATACGCCATATTAGTGGCTACAATTATTGCGGTGTCTAAGGCTCTTACTGCAGGACTTGAAATAAATAAATCTGGTTGTAAATTGAGCTTAATTAGCTCTTCTGCAATGGTGAAGGCGTTGTTTACTCCGCGCTGCAAAAGTGGCCGGTGGTAATCTTTAAGTTCTGGGTGATCCCAACTCGATTTCCCGTGTCTGATTACAACTAATTTCTTCATTTTAGTTTGTGAAACTTAGCACATCTTCGCTTTCTGCTAAGTAAGTCTGTAGAGACTTATTTGCGTTCTCTATCGAGAGGTTTAACAGAACAGCAAGTTGTTCATTTAATTCAACCGCATACTTATCAGCCAGCGCTTTTTCAAAATATAGCCTTCCCGTTCTTCTAATTAGAAAGTCAGACAAATCTGTAATCATTTCATGTTCTGAACAATAAGCAAGCTCGGCTAACAATAAAGCTTTGGTGGTATCTCTTTCGGAGGCATCAACTAGTGTCAATATTTCGAAAGCGTTACTTCCAAAACGATGATAGAGATCGTAAATCTCTTTATCTGAATAAATAGTTTCACCGAGCTCGACTAAAAATGCTCGGTAACTATGAAACCCGCCCCCGGTTAGTTTTCTGGCGTTAGAACGCGAAGCAGATCGAGGCACTTCAAACTCTTCGTGCAGTTGTTTCAATGCTAAATCAACAGTACGTTCGGCCATTTTTCTATAACCAGTAAGCTTTCCTCCCGCGATGCTAATCAACCCACGATCAGAAATGAAGATTTCATCTTTTCGAGATAGTTCTGATGGAGATTTACCATCCTCATGAATAAGCGGTCTAAGGCCTGCCCAAGAAGACCGAATATCCTCTTTCGTTAAAAGCTTTGTTTCAAAGGCTGCGTTTGCTGCTTTTAATATATAATCAACATCTTCTAGGCTAACGGAAGGCCGCTCCATTGGTCCAGAATAATTCGTGTCCGTTGTTCCAACATAAGTTGCGCCATTGCGAGGTATGGCAAAAATCATTCGGCCATCTTCCACATCGAAGTAAACAGACTGTTTAAGAGGAAGTCGGTCATGGTCAAAAACGAGATGCGCTCCTTTGGTAAGATGCAAGCGTTTCCCCGAAATTTTCTCATCATTTACCCTTACTTCATCCACCCAAGGACCAGCTGCATTAATGGTTTTTGTGGCCGAAATATTGAATACAATATTTGTTTTAATGCACCTTACTGCGGCACCAGAAATGTGGTTTTCAGCATAATTGAATGATTGAAACTGACAATAATTAAGCAGCAAAGCTCCATCTGATGCAGCGGTTTTTGCTACTTCTGCAACTAACCGAGCATCGTCTGTTCTGTACTCCCAGTACACCACGCCAGCCTCTAATCCGTCTTTTCTAAGAAGAGGTTCGTGTTTTATTGAACTCTCTCTATCGAGAACAACCCTGCGCTCATTGCTATTAACGCCAATCAACCAATCGTAGGTGTAAATACCCAATGAAGCTGATGCTTTGCCAAACGAACCGCCTTTAACTATGGGTAGCAGCATTCGTTCTGGCTCAACTAGATGTGGCGCGTTATGATATACGGTTTTACGTTCATGACCAACCTCTCGAACCAAGCCAAACTCGAGCTGTTTCAAATACCGCAGCCCACCGTGGATTAGTTTGGTGCTTCGACTACTCGTTCCAGCTGCAAAATCTTGTTTTTCTACTAACGCTACTTTGAGGCCTCGGCCTGCAGCATCTAACGCTATTCCAACACCAGTAATTCCACCTCCAATCACAAGAATATCGAAGGTCTCGGATTGGAGCTTCTCTATTATTTCTGGTCGGTTATTAGCTGAAAACATGCAATTGGTTAAGGTTGCGAAGTTAGCTGTTCGTTTGCTTCAATTTGAAGCTAAACAGCTATTACAAGATTAATATTTGAATAAACTTGAATCAGGCTCTAAACTGATGTTTTCATCACCAGTTTGATAAGGTAAATACGTGATAATGAATTGGAACATTTCATCCGTTGTTTTCATGTCACGGTTTACTGGCTCTATCACCATTTTAGGTGGATCATATGGGTTGTTTGGATTCTCAAGGGTATTGTCATAAATCCCTTCTGCATGAATGACAGACCCTTTCGGGATTTTTAACATCTGATGAAATGTGTAGAAATACTGCCAACGAAAATCCCATTTAGGGATTGAAATAAGTGCTATTTCTTCTCCATCGGGGGTTGTTGCCCAAGCCTTAAAACTGCGTCCAATCAAATGCATGTGTGGGTTAATCGTTAGTAGCGAAACATCTTGAGGCACCTTGAAATTCGTTTCTACGGTCATTATCGTGTCTGGCGGAACAACGAGAGCAGGTTGTACCTCGGAAATTCCAAGTGTACCTAACATCCATTCTTTAAGGGGGCGTTGTGGCGGAGCATCAGCATAAAAAACATTGAAGTAAGATTGATCATACGCTTCTTTTGGTGCAGGGCCATAATGCATGTTCTTAATCAGGAATGCGGCTTTTTGAGAAACGCTATAAGCACCTATTCCTTTGGGATATATAGCGGGAAGAACACCTGGCAAGTAGTTACTTACCGATGGGGTAAGCGTAGGGAAACTACCATCATCGTTAGCAACCGATAAAGCATAATATGTTTCCAAGGTACTCCCGTCTACATCTCTTACAACATGGCTTCCCTCAAAAACGTCTGCTTTTTTATCAAAATCATAGTTCAACAAATGGCCGTTCATATGATGAACTAGTTCTCGGTTTCCCGGTACAAATTCAATCAACCGAATAAACGTGTCTTGAGGGATTTCAAATGGAACTTTCATTACCATAAAATGGTCTAAGTTGTTTCCATCAATCCTAACAGAATCGCGAAATGAAACGACCAGGTCTGGTTTGCCAAACATTGAACCGGTTGGGAATACCGGTGGTGTTGGCGGCTCATCATCACCCTCTTCACTACCATCTTCGATCCACTTGTCTAAAATCGCTATTTCACGTTCGGTGAGGTAGCGCTCACCGACAAACGACCTGTAGTCTGGGTCGGCTGGCCATGGCGGCATGTATCTGTCTGCCGTCACTGCCTTAATCATTTTTGCCCTTTTAACCACATCGTGATAGCTGAGCATTTGAAACGGGGCACCGCCATCTTTGCGGTGACAAGGCGTGCAGTTATGATGAATTATGGAAGCAACATGCTGGTTGAAAGTTACTTTTTGGGGCAAGGCAAAATCTTTATTGCCGAGCTGAGCGCAAGACGTCAACAGCGCAAGAAAAAAGACCCAAATAGCATGCTTCATTCGATTAAACATCCAATTGGTTCGGTGTAGGCTGGGGTAATTTCCTTACCATCTAAAGCTAATTGAATAGCGTTTTCGAGGTAATGGTTTGAAACGGCTAACTTTTTCTTTCCCAAGTCATTTACCCAATCGTCAATCTTGCCACTATATACCACATTACCATCTGAATTAAGAACAAAAACTTCGGGAGTAACACTTGCCTTCAGAGCGTAGGCAAGCGTATTTTGTATGTCGAATAACATGTCAAAGCCAAGACCGTACTTCGATTGAAAATCGGCCACGTCCCTAGAAGAGTACCATTCTTTAGAGAAGACACCGTAAAATTCCAAACTGTCAGAAGCGAATTCAGTTTCTAATTCACGCATTACTAGCGTGTAATTAATACACAGCGGACATTCTGGCGAAAGGAAGTAAACTACCGTGAGATTGTTCTTGGTCGGTTCAATCTTTGTTTCTGAATTATCAATTCTTAAAAGCACAATTTCATGAACCTTTGGAGCATTTGCGCAACCAGTAATGAAAACCGTAAGAAGGAAAAAGAAAGGCCTCACACGGTCAAAGGTATGAATGGATCTACTTTTGCACGTTCAAGCTCCAATCGTATTCATAGAACGAATACGTTGGACTGAGTTTCACTTTTTTGAGCAGGTATTTCTGAATAAACGGTATCACGTTTGTCTTACCATCAAAATCCGCAGCATACCATTCAAATATTTGCGAAACCGTAGCTGTTTGACCTTCCAATCGGATGAATGTTGGGTCGTTAATTACGAACCGAGTTTGATCTTCAAGTTGTGACTCTAACTTGTCTCCAACAAAGGCAAATGAAGCCAATTTGGGACAGCCAATGGCAGCGCAAACAAGTGCAAAATGCAGCCTTGGATCTGGAAACTGTATGTAAAGCGTTCCTTTTTCAAGTCCATTAAGAGTAATCTTCTTCCCACGAAATGTAAACGATTGTTTATCAAAGAAACCATCAATTTTTAGAGGACCATCAACGGGATAGTGGTCTACAATTCCCTTAATAACAAAAACATTATAAGCGTTAATAAGAAAGGCTTTTTCTTCATTGCCTTTATACATAGGAGCATTTGCAATTTGCTTAAGTAGGGAGTTCAACTCCGCAGGTTCACTTTTTATCTGTTCATAGTCAACCATTCCGTCAACCACATTGGATTTCAAAAATGAGTCTACTTCTTGTGTGAAATTTTGTGCGAATCCGCTAAACCCGATAACCAGCAATAAAAGGGAAGTAATTGTTTTCATGATGATGAAATTAGATTGGTGATATTGTAGGTAAGTCAAACATCAGACCAAAGCACCTTACCAAGGGTTTTTGAGGTCGCTGTCGCTGTATTTATGATGCTTAAAAATGAAATTGCTCTTACCTGGTGCGCGAAGTTGAAGCGGGTCTTTCTTTCCGATTCCGGACATGAAAGCAATTGGGGTAAGAATGAAATAATAAATGAAAAACAGCAAAATTGCAGAGTTAATATGCCCCAACTTTTCACCAATCACCAGCCAAGCCCGCTCTATCAATACGGCAAGTTTTTCGCTTGAGGCAGAAAAGAACAATATTGTAAGAGCAAATGCCAAATAGACAACTCCGCCAAATAGAAGATGCAAGACGCAAAAACCAGCTATTAGGACTAGGATATTTCTGTAGACTTTCGGCACTAAAAAACGGTGTAAATAAAAGGGGCAACCGCGGTACCCGCGCTTAATACAATTAATGCACCCAATAGTAGAAGGACTAGCACGATTGGCGCCAGCCACCACTTTTTTCGTTCCATTAAAAACTTGAAGAGGTCAGAAAATGCTTCCATGTGGAGTCTTGCTCGAGGCTTTTGTTCAGTTCTTGAGCGAAAATACGGTTTCCCTCTGCGTTCCAATGCCCGTCATACTGGTAGTATAAAGGTTCATCTGTCCCAAATAACGAAGGGCTAATTAATGGGTTATTGAGATCGCTGACGGCTAATTGTGTGGGAAGACTGGCGTTCAACGTATCGCAACCTTTCACGAAATACCCCAAGGCATCTAAAGCCTTTAAGGTGTTTGGAAAACCATAAGGTCTGTTTGGCAGGTCTAGAATGATAAGGTCGCTTCCTATTTGATTACACAATTCTTTAACCTCCTTTAGGTGGTCATGCATTCTGGTAATGCCATTTTTACACAACGCATTACTTGTGTCTACCGACTCTAAAAACATCTTCGGATGATTTAACGATTCGTGTATTAGGGATGGGTTCAATTGTCCGTTTTCAAACGCTGTTCGAATGTCTAATTCCAGACTTTCATATTTAGCATTCTGCTCTTTGCTGAGTTCAAATAGTAATTTTGTAGCGTCTGTTTTCCACCGCTGTTGGATGTTCGCAATGCGAAAGAATCGTTTGGTGAGATTTGGGAAGATAATGCGCAAGTAGCGCTGAAGTTTGGCATGTTTAGATTCCACTTGATTTGAATCTGTTTCGATGATTTTTCCAGACTTTTCAAACTCAATAACCCGCATTAGTTGATTGTTGTCATTACCCTGAAGTATGCTGATAAAAACCAAATCTGGGTTTAATAAAGGAATAGCACGTTTGGCTATTCGAACATAATCCCCAGGATGATTTCCTCCCTGACCAAGGTTTAGGAATTCGATGTCAGGGTATTTTTGAGAAAGGAGATGAATCCAAGTGTTTTCTAATTCTACTCCCCACCCAAATGAGAACGAATCACCGAGTAAGAGAACACGCTTTCGTTGTTTTTCGATTGAAGTATTGGGACCTCGAAACCCGAGATTGTTGATTCGTACTGTTAATTCAAACTCGCTTGTATTATGATTGGCAACACTGAACGCAGGAAACAGCAAATCTGCCGTTTCGGGCATTAAATAGCGTCCGTAGAGACGGTCAGCACCAATTGAGAATGCGATAGTTAGCCAGCCAGAAAACAGCAATAGACCTACGTTAACGATAGGCCTATTTCCGATTCGCCAAACAGAAACACCAATAAGTGCAATTGCTATTTCCACTAAAACTACACCAACAAAAACAGCTGTAGTAGTTATTTGCCCATCGTTTGAAAACAATTTAGCTAGGACCCAGGGATTGGAAACAGATCCCGCTACTATTAGCAGAAATCCCAACACTTTTTGCCCGCTACTCATTTGTTATTGCTCTTGCTTAAGCGCTATGAAAGAGCCAATAGCCAACACATCCATTTCAGTGTTTAGAAAGCCATTTATCGCATCTTCTGGAGAACAAACAATTGGCTCATTGTTTACATTGAAACTAGTATTGATGGCAAGTCCGTGACCAGTTTTCTCTTTCATTTTGGAAAGGAGTAAATGCATCTTCGGATTATTTTCCTTGCTTACAGTCTGAACCCGACCGGACATATCGACATGCGCCACAGAGGCAAACTCTGAACGGACCGTATCTAGCTTTTCTAGCCACGGCAAGGCGGTATAATTTTCAGGCAACAGGTTGTGCCATTCATCTTTCCACCTGTGTACTTGAAGCATGTAGGGTGATGGAAATTTCACATCGAAATAGCGTTCAAGGTCTTCTTCTAAAAGAATAGGTGCAAAGGGTCTAAAACTCTCTCGGAACTTGATTTTCAGGTTCACCTTTTTCTGCATTTCAGGATTGCGCGCATCTGCAATAATGCTACGGCAACCCAAAGCCCGTGGTCCGAATTCCATTCTTCCCTGAAACCAACCGATCACGTTTGCAGAAACAATCAAATCACTCACTTTATCCGTCAGGTCAATTTCGTTTTGAGCCTTAGAGAATTTAATTCCTTTTTCCTTCAGCGCAGCTTCAATTTGGTCATCTGAATATTCAGAACCTAGCAACGAACCAGACATTGCATCGGGACGAATAGCAGTTCGTTCCTTTCCTTCAAAAATGTGGTATGCGGCCAATGCTGCACCCACAGCCCCACCAGCGTCTCCAGCCGCAGGCTGAATATAAACCTGATCAAATAGGCCGCTATCTATCAGTTTTCCGTTGGCTACACTGTTTAAAGCCACACCGCCCGCCAAGCAAATATTCTTGCAGCCTGTTTTTTCCTTGGCAGTCTTCGCCATTTTAAGAAAAATGCCTTCGGTCACTTGCTGAATAGCCAATGCCATGTCGCAATGTGCGCTCAACATGTCATCTTTCGCGTCACGTTTTTTAATACCGAAAAGCCTGTGCCATTTATCGTCTTTCGCCATGCGTAGACCTGTAGCGTAGTTGAAATATTGCTGATCCAACCAAATTGAACCATCCTCATACACCGTCACTAGGTTTTCGGTAATAAGCGTTCTGTATTTGGCGGTTAGTTCACCATCTGGATTCCCGTAAGGAGCGAGCCCCATCATCTTGTACTCACCTTTATTCACCTCAAATCCCAAGTAATAAGTGAAGGCCGAGTAGAGGAGGCCAACCGAGTGCGGAAAATTCATGGTGGCAAACATCTCAATGTCTTTGCCCGAACCCTTGCCGATGCTTGCGGTGCTCCATTCACCTACACCATCAATTGTGAGGATGGCCGCATCCTCAAAAGGAGAAGGATAAAATGCCGAAGCTGCATGAGAAAGATGATGGTCTGGAAAACGGATTGGAATCTTCCTCACTTCCTTGGAATCGGAAATTTCTTTCAACCCAATTCTGATTTCACGCTTGTGAAACAACTTTTCGCGAAGCCAAACGGGAACAGCTTTATGAAACGAGACAAAGCCGATTGGTGCAAATGCATAATACGTTTCAAGCAGCCGTTCAAATTTGAGCAACGGTTTATCGTAGAACGCAATGGCATCCACATCTTCTAATTGTAAATTGGCAAATTCCAAGCAAAACCGAACGGCATTTACAGGAAACGAAGCATCCTGTTTTTTCCGTGTAAAACGCTCCTCCTGTGCGGCTGCAATTATTTTTCCATCAACGATAATTGCCGCAGCAGAATCGTGGTAAAAGGCCGAGATGCCAAGGATTGTCATTTATGCGTCTTCCCACTTCATGGTGCGCTCAACAGCTTTCTGCCAGCCTTTGTAGAGCCTTTTGCTGTCCGAAACGGCCATATTAGATTTGAAAGTTCTATCGATTGCCCAGTTTTTAGAAATCTGTTCTTTCTTGTAGAAGCCAACCGCAATTCCAGCTAAATATGCTGCACCCAAGGCGGTTGTTTCAATCACTTTAGGTCGTTGAACATCGGTCTGAAGGATGTCTGACTGAAACTGCATCAGCAAATCATTGGCACATGCTCCACCATCAACGCGAAGTGCATTCAACGTGATTTTCGAATCTTTTTGCATCGCATCTAGAACATCTTTCGTTTGATAAGCCAACGATTCTAGCGTAGCGCGGATTATGTGGTGTTTAGATGTTCCGCGAGTAAGGCCAAACATGGCGCCACGAGCATACATATCCCAATATGGTGCGCCCAAACCAGCGAAAGCTGGAACGACATACACGCCATCGGTATCTTCCACTTTCATGGCGTAATACTCCGAATCAGGCGACTCGTCTATCATTTTCAAACCATCGCGCAACCATTGAATTGCCGCGCCTGCAATAAAGACGCTTCCTTCTAATGCGTATTCCACTTTTCCGTCCAATCCCCAAGCAATTGTGGTAAGTAACCCTTGCTTTGATTTCACGGGAGTTTCGCCTGTGTTCATCAACATGAAACAGCCTGTTCCGTATGTGTTCTTTGCCATTCCAGGCTCAAAACATGCTTGGCCGAAAAGGGCGGCTTGCTGATCACCAGCAATTCCTGCAATGGCAATCTCGCCACCGAAAAGCGATTTCTCTGTCTTTCCGTAAACCGAGCTGCTATCCTTCACTTCTGGAAGTACAGACTCTGGAACATCAATCGCTTTTAGCAATTTTTTGTCCCATTTGAGTTCATTGATGTTATAAACGAGGGTTCGTGATGCGTTCGAGTAATCGGTAACGTGCGTTCCGTCTCCCGTAAGATTCCAAATCAGCCAAGAATCAACTGTTCCAAAGGCCAATTCGCCAGCTTCAGCACGTTTTCTTGCGCCTTTCACGTTATCAAGAATCCATTTCACTTTGGTCCCTGAGAAATAGGCATCAACCACCAAGCCTGTCCGGTTTCTGATGTCTTTTTCGTAACCATCAGCCTTCAACTTATCGCAGATTGAAGCGGTTCTGCGGTCTTGCCAAACAATGGCGTTGTAAATTGGCTTGCCTGTTTTTCTGTCCCAAACAATGGTTGTTTCTCGTTGGTTAGTTATACCGATGGCCGCTATATCTTTTGCAGAAACCTTATTCTCTTTAAGAACAGATTGAGCAACTTCCAATTGGCTACTCCAAATCTCCATTGGGTCATGCTCAACCCAACCAGCTTTAGGGAAAAATTGAGTGAACTCTTTCTGAGAAGTTGCGAAAATCGCTCCGTTCTTATCGAAAAGGATAGCCCGAGAACTGGTGGTTCCTTGATCGAGCGCTAGGACATACTTTGCCATTCTATTTGAGTTTTACTGTCAGTAATACGGGTTGATGATCTGAGAATTTGAAATCGAGGTTTATTACATTGATTTCTTGCAATTCGACATTGGGGCTACACAGAAAAAAGTCGATAACCTGTGTTTGTGTTTCGCCTGCAACGTAGGCTTTTTCCAAGTTTCTGTTGGTTGGAAACGTAGTGTCGTAAAGCCAATTCCAGCCATCGATATACTCGTTTGGAACTTGTCTGTCGCCAGCGCCAGGAGCATGTTGATTCCAGTCGCCACCTACAATAATGTAGTTGCCTTTTTCTTCTTCACCTTTCAGGAACTCTTTCAAGAAATCCATTTCAGCCTTTTTCATTGAGCCGTCATCATAAGCAGAATTGTGCGTGTTAATGACAACTAATTCGACATCGTTATATGGTATTCGATTCACTAGGAAACATCTATCTAAAAAGTAAATACTGTTTGGCCAAGCATAGCTTGAGGGGAACTGATAACGTGTGGCATTGGTAACGGTAAATCGATTGTAGGTAGCCAATCCACCCATCACTTTCCCCATTGGGTTTGTAAGTGGAATAGGAATAAAATTGACGTTGTAATTGAGGGTAAAAGAACTGTTGTGCTCAGGTAGAATTTGGCCGATATCGGTGTATTCGTTCAATCTCCAACTACGTTTCGAAAGTGTATCGACTTCTTGCAATAGGATGATATCCGCTTCGTCATAATATTTCAACGTGTTCATCACACCATTCAGGTTTTTCTGAACGATTGATTGACCCATTCTGACCGTTGAACCACCATCGTAGAAGAAGTCGCTTTCTTCACCGAGACCACAATACCCAATGTTCCAATTAAGAATTTGAATAATACTATCTGGCCGCTGAGCGTTGACGGCATTTATTTCAACAGCCTCCTCTTTTGGCGGTTTGAAATCTGTGAGGGTTCCGTAAATGAGGTTTCCGCCAACCCAAACAAGAGGAATGAGAATGGCAATAAGAATATACTTGAGTGCTTTTTTCATGTGATGCGAGCGTGACCAAAGATAGAAGAATCGGGCGCGTTGGTTTGTCCTATATTTGGGAACAAATCGAGTAAAATGCAACACAACGAATACACTTGGAAGTCGAAAACTGGCCTTAGCGTTTATGGACAGTCTTGGTTGGTAGAAAGCCCGAAAGCAGTGGTTGGAATCATCCATGGAATGGGAGAACATGCTGGCCGCTATAATTATTTGATTGATGCGCTAAACGCGGCTGACATTTCGGTGGTGGCCTATGATCAAATGGGTCATGGAAAAACGGAAGGAAAGCGCGGTCATGTATCAAATTACGACTTGCTCTTAGGTTGCGTTGGAGAATTGACCTCTAAAATGGTTGAATTGGTTCCTGCTAAGCCAACATTCCTGCTGGGCCATAGTATGGGCGGTAATGTTTTGTTGAATTATCTGTTAAGAAGAAACCCAAAGATTAATGGTGCAATTGTTTCAGCTCCTTGGTTGAAACTAGCGTTCGACCCCCCGGCTATTCAAGTGAAGCTAGCACAGTGGGTAAGTGGCGTTTTTCCTGGGCTAGTTCAATCAAGTAAATTGGACGTTAATTCTATTTCGAAAGACCCAAAGGAAGTGCAGCGCTATGTAGATGACTCTTTGGTGCACGATAAGATTAGTACTGGTTTTTTTGTTGGTGTTTATGAAGCCGGGGAATGGGCTCTTGAGCACGCGTCTGAACTTAAGACGCCTATCTTGCTTTACCACGGAACAGCAGATAAATTAACCTCTCATGACGCATCAAAACAATTCTGTGAAAAAGCAAGTGGAGATGTGACGTTTAAATCGCTGGAAGGATATTACCACGAATCGCACAATGAACCTGAAAGAGCCGAATTATTTAAGATGATTTTGAGCTGGATTAATGCTCATTCGAAATAAATAATCTACTCGGCTACATTCTCTGGATTAACCTCGTTTCGAGCGTTCTGAATCTCGGTTTTGTACAGTGCTTCAGAAATAATCGCTTCTCCTTTATAGAAGAAAACGTCTCCCCAACTATGGGCAATTTTCTTGTAGGTTGTTTTTATTCCATAGATGTCTGCAAGCGCGGTTGTAACCACATCAGACCCTTTAGTTTCGGTTGAAATTACAAGCGTATTTTCTTTTCGTTGTTCGCGAACTCGGGCAATCTCCGCTTGTTTTACTGCCTCTTTCGCAGCATAGATTGAATCGGCTTTTGCTTTTTCTCGTCTAACCTCTTCTTCTTGTTGTAGCAACCGATCTATTCTTGCCTGCTCTCTTGCCTGTGCGATGGAATCCATGCGTGCCTGTTCTGCAAAAGCGGCCTCTTTTTTAACATTAGCCAGCGAGTCGAGAACGGCCTGTTTGCGTTGTTCTTCAGCTACCCGCGCGGCTTCATCTGCCAAACGCACCGCTTCTTTTACTGCGGCAATTGAATCGGTAACTGCTTGTTTGCGCTGACGGTCTAACTCTTTGGCTAATTCTGCCGCCACACGTGCAGCTTCTTTTGCTCCATCAATCGAATCTTTTTCTGCCTGGCGTTGTGCAGCCTCTAGTTCAGCTAGACGCTCTCGTTCAATTCGGTCAGCCTCTTTTTCTGCCGCTAATGAATCGAGTTCTGCTTGTCTGCGGTTAGATTCAAGCTCCTTGGCCAATTCAGTAGCCAGCTTTTCTGCTTCTTTAGCAGCAGAAAGGGAATCCTTTTCTGCAAGCTTTCTTAAGCGTTCGGCTTCTTTCTCCTGTTGAATGGCTAGCTTTTCTGCGTCTCGTGAAGCTGAAATTGAATCCAACTTTGCCTGTTCAGCCGCCTCTTTCAAGCGTTTTTGTTCAGCAATAGAATCTTTTTTGGCCTTTTCAGCCGCAGCAAGGGCATCTTTTGCAGACATATCGGCACGCTGAATAGAATCTGCCCGAGCCTGTTCTAATGCAGCAAGGCGCTTACGGTCGCGCTCAGCGGCAGCCAAATCTTCTAGCTTTTGGGCCTCGTTGTCAAATTCCTGTTCGCGTTGCTTGGCGCGTTCTGCTTTAATTTTAGCCAAATGTGCTGCTACTGCGGCTAAAGAATCTTGCACTGCTTGTTCTCTAGCAGCCTTCAGGTCCTCCTGCATTTGTGCCCAATTGGCAATTGAATCAGCAATAAATCGGGCTCGTGCGTTGGAAATTGAATCTAGAATTGCCTGTTCTCTAGCTGCGGCCATGGCCAATTCACGTGCTTCTTGACGCTTCTTAGCTGCTTCTTCGGCAGCAGCAATGTCTTCCTTAATTCTGCTAATGTCTCTTGTTACCGTGACAAAAGATTTGGTCTGCTCATTAAACATTACGCCACCAGCGGTTTCTTCTCTAACGGTTTTTCCTTTATGATCAAGGCGAGATCTTCTTAAATCGAGTGTTACGGTTTGCACGTACTCACTGTCATTTGAGCCTGCTGGTACTTCCGTAAGTACAGTTATGGTTCTTGTTGCGTACCCTTTTTCAGAAACACTTATGATGTATTCCGTGTTTAATTCGAGGGTTGCAACGAATTTCCCAACGTTGTTGGCGTTTGAATATTTTAAACCCCCATCTGGGCGAAAAATCTTGATTTCAGCCTCAGCAAGAGGCGAACCCTCTACGGTTACATTGCCGTTTAGCACAAGTTTTCCGGTTTGGGCGCTAGCCGCGAAACCAATTAAAACTAACGATAGTATGAAGAGCTGTTTTACCAATGAACTGGAAATGAGCGCCAAACGCACAAACTTGCTAAATGTTATTTGCCATGAAAATTCGGCTGGCAAAAGTAATAAAATGGTTATCCGAACTAAATGGAGTATAAACGGAAAGGCTGGCCGTTTGTCGATTGGTCGCTATTTAGGCCGTTTTCGTCTAAAAGTGGAAACTTCTGTAGGGCAAAAAGTGTAATAGATAAACCAAACGAAAGAAACCAAATCAGAATCGGCAACGAAACTAGATTAACAAAAGGTTAAAGAGATGAGAACAGATACTAACAGCGGCAGTGGCAAAGAAAGAATTTTGATTAAGGCCAATTATCAATTGGTACCGGTAAATCTTGACGAAATTCTATTCATAAAAGCTCTAAGTGATTATGTAATCATAAAGACTACCACAGGAAAATACATCACGCTTTCTACTATGAAAGAAATGGTGGCAAGTCTTCCGGACAGCATTTTTGTCCGCTCTCACAGATCGTTTATTGTCAATTTAGATAAGGTGAGCGCTGTAAAAGGAAGCACTATAGAAATAAAGGATAGCGAAATGCGGTTTAGCGTACCAATTGGCAGAGCATATAAAAAGGAATTCAAAGCTTCTTTGAATGCTGCGTAAGCAGATTCATGGGTTGTAGGTTGAAAAGCCGTCCGGGGGGACGGCTTTTTTTATGCTTTTAAGTCTTCAATCTTTTGTTCAAACCAACTCAGGTCGGCCACGTTTGGATTTGCCTTTACCCGGTTCTCAATTAACTTCAGCTTGCTTTTTTCCCCACCCACTTTGGTCAACGCAAGCGTGTGTTTGATGAGATTCAAATAGAGAGTTCTTTGATGATCAGAGATTTCTCTATTTCTGTTGAGCATAGATCGGAAGGCCGTTGCGTGATAATGTAAAGCGTCCGTGTCGTCCAATTCATAGTAGGATTTGAGCAGAATGGATCGGGCATCAAGCCTATAAAACACATCATCCAAATCCACCATTTGTAATTGTTTGATGGCGCTTCGGTAGTCTTTCTCGGCAAAGTGAAGGTTTGCTAGGTTGTAGGCAATTGCGTTGGTCCGCTGTTCAACAGGCAAAGAAGGTTTATAGGTATAAATGAACTCCCTAGCATAATCTATTTGCTTAGTTCGTAAGGCGATGGTTACCACATTCTTGAAGTCCCACTGCGAAATTCTACCATCTGTAAATAAAGCGCCATGTTCCAAAGCAGATCGGTAAACCGAAAGGAGCTCGTCTTGAAATGCCAGTCGGCCAGAATTGATTCTTCGTATGCAATAGTTGAGTAGGTACTGGTACAAATCGCTTAATTCTGAAGCGGGCAATTTGCCTATGAGCTCTGGAACCTGCGACTTTAGCAGCTCAAATACGGATTCATTCTCGTGTTCGGTGAGGCTTTCAATAATTAGACGATAAAGCTTTATGTAAGGGCTAGAATCGAACAGTCCCAGGTCAATCTGCTCCAATATATTTTGAAGAAAAGGGTCGTTCCATTCCTTTTTAAGAATGTAGTTCAGGTTGATTTTTTCTGCGCTGATTTGGAGCTTCTTTGCCACGAAATAATTGTCGAGGTACAGAGAGCTCTCTTCAAACACATCAGAAGATCGCTGACCAGATTCCAGCTCCGCTTTTGCTTTTAATGAGTGTAGTTGGTGTCTGTAGTGGAGCGTATCGGAATCGGCTCTGCCGCTATTAGTGAGTTTTTTCAGTTCGCTGTTGTAGGTTTTTTCAAACGACCCCATGCACTTCCTATCTGAAAGCTCTCTGAGTAGCAAGGATTTTCGTTCGAATGCGTTTCGTGCCATCTGTTTGTAGCTGAAATAGTCGAAAATCAACTTATTGATGTCGGTCAACAAATACCGAATTCGTTTATCTTCGAATTGAGTACCAGGAAATGCTTGGTTGTGAATTTCCCCCCTTGTTAACTCATTAATAACAGACGACTTTTCTCTTAATACATCAAGAACCAAGAAAATGTCTTTTCTTATCCTCGGAGAATGGAAAGAGATGAACCGGTTGAGCTCCTCCCATTCATTCGTTTGTAGTTTATCGACTAATTCAGCTGTAATCATTCTGTTTAAAAGTCCGACAAAAAACAATGAAATACAAGTTAATTAAGAACGTATTGTTCGTTTTATATTAAAAGAAACACCGACAAATATTAAAAAGTGTGATTTTATATTGGCGAGAGTGAGGATACATTTGGAAAGTGAAACCGTCTAAAGACAAAACCCATGAAAATGAATAAGCGAGTATTTCAGGGAATCAGTGGAATGATTCTGTTGCTCGTAGCGTCTGTTGGAGCTGTAGCCCAGACCACCTTTGAGCGCGTGTATGATGGACCTTCAAATGGCCAAGACACTGCGTTGAAGTTGATAGAAACGCTAGATGGCGGTTTTGTCATGGTAGGCTATACAAATGGTCTAAATTGGGCCGACCAATACGTTGTAAAAACGGACGGTGCCGGAATTTTTGAATGGGACAGAATGTGGGGAAACTCGCAGGATGTTGACTATTTCAGAGATGTAGATCAAACCCTACCAGATTCAAACTATGTTTTTGCTGGAGGGCAAGCATGGCAAGCCGATGTGGATGGATTTACTACTTGGTCCAATACAGATCTAATAAGTGATTTAGCTTTTACTTCTGTAGAGGCCATAGAGCCAACATCAGATGGTGGCTATATAACGTGCGGTTATGGCTATTCAATCAGTCAGTCGAATAACCTGCAAGCCACATTGGTAAAAAGAAATGCCGCTGGCGATACGCTTTGGACAAGCATTTTAGGTCTCAGCACTATTCAAGATGTAGCAACTGATGTTGTGCAAAGAACGGATGGTGGTTACACCTTCATTGGTTCTAAAGATGGCCAAGTAACACTTACAAGAACAAGTGCAGCTGGGGTAGAAATTTCTACGGCTTATTACCCAACTACAGATTTAGAAGCGCCTTACGATTATCCAATTCGTGGACCTTACAGCCTAAGCCAAACGGCAGACGGTGGTTATGTATTTATGGCTAAAAAAACTGGTATTGACAAAATGGTTGTTGTTAAAACTGACCTAACGGGAAGCACCGAATGGACTTATGAAGTAGGAGAGAACAACTCTGCTCCGTTTGGAGGAGTAAAGCAAACTGCCAATGGCGGATACATTCTTGCAGCAGGAAATCGAGTTAGCTGGGATACACAAGTCCGCCCTTATATGGTACGCTTGAGTAGTGCGGGTTCTTTTCAATGGGACAGGCGCTTTACAACTGGAATTACAGGACAATTTTCTGATGTTGTTGAGTGTATTGATGGTGGTTTTGCCGCCTGTGGAACACTTCGTCTTTCCAACAACGGACCTCATGATGATTTTTATCTAGTGAAGGTTAATTCTAGTGGAAACAGCCCAAATCCTGCGTGTGTTACAGCTGTAGCTTATACTCAGAATAATTTGACCTGTGGAGCCGAGGTTTCATACCTCGGAACGGGAAATTCAATTCAAGATTGGTATTACTATATCAATGATCAAAACGTAACCAATCAGCCTCAAGGGGTTGCTACACTAGACCCGGGAAACTATGGCCTTTCACTTACCACGGTTAGCCCTGATGGATGTGTTTCTTCAGATGAAGATTCAGTTTTTGTAACTGGTCCTTTTTGGGTCGATGCTGGACAAGATATTCTTGCTTGTCAGCAACCTGCTCAATTGATGGCGCAGGTTACACCTCCGAATAACTATACCTACCAATGGTCGCCAGCAATTCAGCAGTTATCAGACCCTAATATTGCAGGCCCTGTTGTTTCGGGTGGAGTAGATAATGTCGATTTCACAGTTACGGTAACTGACCCTAATGGTTGTTCTGTTTCTGATGTGGTTAACGTCACTCAGCAATCTTGGTTAAACACTACGTATGACCTATGTGATGGCTTTGTAACAATAGACCTTGGTCCAGGAGCAGAATCTTACGATTGGCTCTCTTGGACAGACACGGACAACGTCAATCATCCTTTGAACATTCCTCAGACGCAACAAACGCTTAACGTGAATGAACCTGGAGAGTATTTCGCAGTTGCATATTTTCAAGATTGTGGTGCTATGACCAGCCTGGTCACTGTAGAATCATGCGTACAATGTTCTAATTTCTTCACATATAATGCACAACAGCAGCAATGCGGAGTATGGTATCAGTTTGTGCCTGGAGCTTCATCACAAGTTGTTTCGTACGAATGGGACTTTGGTGATGGAACAACTAGTACAAGTATGAGTCCAACGCACGTATTTACACCAGGACAAACGGGTCTTTATACAGTTACGCTAACCACTACAGATGTGGATCAATGCGTAAGCGTGTCAACACAACAAATCACCTCAACTATCGGCCATACTGTTGTTACATCAAACGACACTATTGGATGTCAAGAAGAAGCGTACATGGAAGCGTTTGTATACGGAGGATCTGGAGACTTTTCTTACGAATGGTATCCTCAAACCGGCCTTTCCGACCCATTCTCAGCTATTACATACGCCACATCAGTGCACAATCAAGATTATATCGTTGCTGTTACCGATAACGTAACTGGTTGTGTTCATACCGACTCTCTCGTTGTTAGTTCGTACGTAGCGCATTTCGACACCATTTATTTGTGTGGAGATAGCGTGCAACTTGACCTAGGGCCAGGAGGAGACTTCTACAACTGGACCCCTTATTACAATGATGATTACGAAACACAAGCCATTTGGGTTGACCAACCAGGCGATTATTTGGCTTATGCAGCATTCCCAGCATGCGGTGCGATAACAAGCGTGTTTCCTGTAGTAGAATGCCCGTCTACATGTACATCAGCCATCTTTAATAATGGCATTACTTACCAGAATTGTGGCACTTACATCAATCTTGGTGCAAATTATTCTTCCCCAATAGATAGTGCCATTTGGGACTTGGGCAATGGAGATGTCCTATTTGATAATGGCGGAGGAATCCCTACTCAGTTTTATGTGGGAGGCAGCTACATTGTGCAACTTACCGCTTATCATACTGGAGGTTGCGTTAGCACAACGTCTTACGGACTTACGCTTCTTACAGACATTACTGCTGAGATAAATGCCGAAGACACCGTTGCTTGTGCTGGACAATTGTTCTTAAGCGCTACCACAACAGGAGGAGGGGGTCAGTACACGTACTATTGGCCGCAAAGCGGGAACACCACTCCAAGCATTGTACTTGGCCCAACGCAAAACCAATGGGTTATTGTGGAGGTGTTGGATACATACACAGGCTGTACAGACTCAGATTCTATTTACGTGTATGCTAATCAGCAGATTAGTGAGACCATAGAAATGTGTCAGTCTAGCGTTCAATTAATGGTGGATCCGGGTAGCATGATGTACAATTGGACGTACACCGACCAAAACGGCAACTCAACCAATTTGCCAAATCAAACCAACGAATTGGAGGCCTTTAATTTGGGGACTTACAACTGTTTAACGTATTACTCAGGATGTCAACAAGTGGTACACACCTTTGAAGTTATTCTTTGTGCAATCGCCTGTTCAAGCGAGTTCATCGCAGTGCCAAACGCACAGCAATGCGGTTACTTATATGACTTTGCAGGCGAGAATTTCAGTCACCCGGTAGATAGCGTAGTTTGGGATTTAGGTGACGGAACAATCTTTTCAGACGGAGGCTCAGGAACATTGCATTTCTATACTGCTGGTGTTTATATCGTAACAATGACAGCCTATCACACAAGTGGATGTGTAAGTACGTCAACGCAAACAATTACAATCAACAATGGGGTTGAAATTGTGTTGAATGAAGATTCAGTGGCCTGTAATGGAACCTTTTTCCCTAGCTATGTCATTAATGGTGGAAGCGGTAATTATACATATAGCTGGACCCCGGCCGTTATGATGGCTGACCCTACTGCTGCCAATCCAGTAATGTCGGTAATTGCAGATATTTGGATTGAGGTAACCATCACAGATACGCAGCAGGGATGTTCCTCGGTAGACTCTATGTTTATCTACGCTAATCTTCCGATTAATGAGACCCTCAATATTTGTACAGACAGTATTCTTTCTGTAAATCCAGGTTCAATGGTTTACAATTGGTCTTACACCGATGAGTTTGGCAACACTACCCAGCTCCAGAATTTTACAAACGTTTTGGTTGCTGATGCGCCAGGAACATACGTGTGTCTGACGTACTATTCAGGTTGTAATACTATCACGCATTTGTTTACCGTAGAAGACTGCACATCTAACCCTGGCGATGTTTGGCCTGGAGATGCGAACAGTGATAATATTGTAACCAACGCAGATGCGCTGTACCTCGGTTTAGCGTTCAATCAAACAGGACCAACGCGTCCAGCGGCTACCCTAAACTGGGTTGGTCAGCCTTGCCCAGATTGGACATTCAACTTTGCTGTTAATAATGTGAATCTGAAGCATGCAGATTGCGATGGAAATGGCATCATCAACTTTGATGACACGCTAGCTATCGATTTCAACTACCTGAATACGCACAACAAGTTTGAAACTGCCCCTCCTGGAGGAAATCCATTAATCTGGATAGAGGCTACGCCTGATACGGTTGGATTGGAACATGTGGTTGATATTGTGATTCATCTTGGAACAGCTGCTCAGCCAATTGACAGCCTTCACGGTGTGGCTTTCTCACTAACGTTTGATGAAAGTTTGGTTATGTCTCAGGGCATGAGTGTAGACTTTGATAATTGCGTGTTAGGAACGGCTGGAAGCGATGTGCTTACCTTCCAACAAACCATGTTTATCGATGGTGTGATTGACTTAGCCGTGACCAGAACAACCTTGCAGAATTTCCAAGGCTACGGACCCATTGCACATGCACGAATTGTTACTACGGACAACCTTTCTGGAATTACCGATTTGCCGATTGGAGTGAGCGCAGTTACTGCAATTACAGCTGCTCAAGAAGAAGTCCTTCTTTCTACTTTGGCTGATACGGTGGTAATTGACCCGAACAAAGTTGGAATTGTTGAGCCAGAACAATTGAATATTCGGGTTTACCCAAATCCAACTAATGGAATGGTAACGGTGTCTGGTTTCAATGAATACGCCAAGGTGCAAGTATTCAATTCAATTGGACAAGTGGTGTTTGAAACGAGCATAAATTCTGACAAGTCAGTTCTCGATCTTACAGAATTGAACAGCGGTATTTATGTATTGAAATTGGAAACAGACAAAGCGGTTGGTGTTGAGAGGTTGCGATTGATTCGTTAGCCTATAACGTGTTTATTGAAACTGAATGGCCGCGATTAGCGGCCATTCTTGTTTGATACTATCTTAGATTAAAATTACACCATCATGATACTGACACCCAATCCACAAAACACAATAGACGAGCAAGTTCTGGCTCTTGAAAAGGAAATTGCTGAGAAAAAAACGGAACTCAGAAAGCTAAGAACAACACTACCTGCTCAAGAAGCGAAAGATTACGTCTTTGATGGTTGGAACGGAACAGTCAAACTATCCGAGCTTTTTGGAGATAAAAACGAGCTCATTCTGGTGAGTAATATGGGCAAAAGCTGTAGGTACTGTACGCTTTGGGCAGACAACTACAATGGTATTGTAAAGCCTTTAAATGACCGCGCAGCATTTGCAGTTGTTTCTCCCGACTCTCCAGAAGTACAGAAAGAATTTGCAGTTTCAAGAAGCTGGAATTTCCTGATGGCGAGCCATCAGAATAATTCGTGGGCTAACGATTTCGGGTTTTCAGGAGATGACCATATAATGCCGGGCGTTCTAAGTTTTACCAAGGAGAATGGTAAAATCTACTTTCATTCTAGAACATATTTCGGTCCTGGAGACAATTACTGTAACATGTGGGATTTCGTGGACCTTTTGCCGAAAGGAGTTAACGGCTGGATTCCGAAGTACGAATACTAGTAAACGACAGCGCTATCTAGGTAAGCCGAGACACTCGAAAGCTGTACAAGGCCTAACCCGCGCTTATAATAAGCGTTTGAGCCTGTGCCACTGGTGTAAGAAGTTAATTGTAATAACCCGTCATAAGTACATCCGTTTTGGGAGTTAATCGTAGCCGCCACATCATTTACCACAACAGAATCTGAAGTAGACGTAATCCATTGTTGACCTACAGTCGGGTTAGCTGGGATATAAACCTCATCAACGCTCAATGTTGTATTCCATTTTAAAATTTGGCCAGCATCTTCTCTGAAGTAGTCATGGACAACTCCAAAAGCACCAGTTGTAACCATATGAGAGTACACTTCTCCATTGCCCATGGTAGTCGTCTCAATAATTTCTAATTGAAACCATTGGTTTGACGGCATGGAGTAAATCCAATAACTATTCACAGAAAGCGGATAGTAGGAAGTGCCACCAGTTCCATTACAAAGGAACATTGGGTTTGTAATAATGGTATCAGTAATACAGGTGTTGCAGGGCCCCCCACAGTCAATGCCCTCTTCACCTTGATTTTGTAATCCGTCAAAACATGTTCCCATACTCGTATCACACGGAACGCATGGCCCACCACAATCAACAGCTTCTTCGCTATTGTTTAGATCGCCATCATAGCAAGTCTCCTCACAAGACGAAAATGCGGAGCCAATGAAAATGAATAGGACAAAAAGACCAATCCAATCAATAATCTTATGTGGTCTTGAATTGTTGTTCATTACATGAACAGAACGTTACCGATAGAATAAAGGTTTGCTACAGGATTGACACACATTGTGGCAATTTGAGCATCGTTGTTAATCACCTTCTCGTGGTCTGGTCCAAGAACAAAATCAGACACACTAATGTCACCCTCATCTGTAAGAATTACCATTAAATCTGCATTTACCTGAGAAGCATATTTTATGGTTTGTTTTGCTAAACCACCGCTTTTACCTGCATGTTCAACCGAGTATTTGACATTGTTCTTTTTAAACATGTTTTCTGCCCAGGCGATGTTGTTGTTGCGCGCATTTATCAAGAATTCATCGTCTTCATAGCTTGCAAACATCTTTACTTCAGAATCAAAATGTTTGGCCATTGAAATAGTGTGAATTACTTTTTGCTTGGTTTCTCTACTCGCATCTATTGGGAAAACCATGGTTTTATACCCGTGGTCTGATATTGCTTTTTTCTGAACGATAATTACCGGAACGGGAGAAGAAGTAATAACCTTAACCGCCCAAGCGCCTGTAATGTGCTGCATGCCAATAACTCCATGCGTTCCCATTACTAACAGACGTGCTCCAATTTCCTCCGCAGCTTCGCCAATAGTCGTAAATATTGACCCCTCTCTTAGATGAGAATCCGCCTTTACACCGTACTTGGTTTTGATCTCTTCAACCTGAGCCTTCATTTTGGCGTTGAGGTCATCTAAAGACTCTCCTGCTTTTTTAAGCTTTGATTTGGTGTCCTTATTTACAATATGAATCAATCTAATCTCATCTCCAGAAATAGAAGCAACCTTAGCTGCATGGTTAATGGCTGTATCTGCCGCCTCAGAAAAATCTGTAGGAATTAGAATGATTTGTTTCTTCTCTGACATTGCTGTTGTATTGTGTTTTGGGAGTGCAAAAATAGGTTATTTGTGTACGAAGGAGGAAAATCTAACTGTCATAACCTTCCACAATTATTCTTATTTGATCTAAATGCGATTTCTTAACGGGCTGGCGGTATGTTTTTCCGTAGTTGGTATGATAGAAATGCTGTGTGAGGAATTTTAGTTGAATCCGGTTCCAGTCTTCAATTTTTGTCACAATCTTCAATTGGTTTAATTCTTCAAAAAGGCTAGTTGCAACAGGCTCAAAATCATCTCTTCCAAGATAGTCAAGGTCGGCATCGCAAAGAATGTAAGACAACTGATCTTTGGGCTGTTGTGGAACCTTAGTGGCCATAATCATAACCTCAATTTGAGACACGGCTTCCGCTGAAAAACCAAAATTGGGTAATGACTCTAAAGCAACTTTGCACCCAGCCTCTTCATGATTTTCGTGACCATACAAAAACCCACAATCATGGTATGCTGCTGCTACAAGTAGCAAGTTTAATTCATTATCTGTCACTTGTTCTGCCCTTCCTATACGCTCTGCAGCTTCAAGAACATCTATTGTATGATGATGACCATGATAATGCAAGTGCGAGGGGAGTTCCTTCTCTAAGCGGGTTAGTATGTGCTTAATTGCTCCTGTGTAGTCCATTTCCTTTTTCCAGATAGCAAATAAGCATTTTTTA
>CALCGD010000022.1 GCA_937900875.1 uncultured Flavobacteriales bacterium | reverse complement strand
ACACCTCTTATTCTGAGTAGTTCTTCAACATCTCGATAGCTCAAAGTGAACCGTAACTTGAAATAAACTGCCTGAAGAATGATTGCTTTGGGAAATCTGTGATGCTTGTACATTCTGGTGGTGTTTGGTTGAAGCCAAAACTAAACCATTGCCTTTTGAACTAAGTTAATGCGACAGAACCCAATTATGAGTTCAGTCAGTTGATTTCTGAAAACTACTGCGATTTCAATGACTTTACTGGATTTCAATCGGTCGCCTTTTACACAGAAAGCCTTCACTAATTCCCGAAAGAAGCAGGGGTGTATGTTCTACTAAGAGGTGGCTCAGACCAAGTGCGAGTTAGGCGTGCGCAGAATTTCCTGGAAAACGAATATATTGACCAGCGTTTCAATTAGTACTAATCATTTTTAGATGTTGAGAATCACGTGAAGGCTGTACTGCTGGACGACTTGATTGAAAACGATTTAAATGCGCTGACTTAAATAAAAGCACTAATTTTCGGAATGAAATGTAGAAGAAATTTTATTTTTGTTACAAAGAGAATTCTACGAATAAGTTGACGATGTCAAACTCTGTTTATAAATATGCTTTACGATTATTAATCAGACAGGCTGTTTGCTTGGTTTTACTTACACTAACGGTAAGTGAACTTATGGCGCAAGTGGTAGCTTCAAAGCAGATTTATCTTTGGGATGTTACACTCTCAATGAAAGATAATGGCATTTGGAATCAAGTAAAAGAGCAGTTGAGTGTCAGCATAAGTGAAATTCAGGATAAGAGTACAGAGGTGATCATAGTTCCTTTCCAAGATGATGTATACGAAGAGAAGCGAATTGTTGCCGGTAACGCCACAGCCTTGAGCGAGTTATTGGCTTGGATAGATTCCTATGATGTCCCCATGCCAAAGGGAGGTCATGGTACCAATATCTGCAGGGCATTGGAGCGGGCAGAAGATTTCGTCCTTAACGAAAGCATCGATTGTGTTTTTCTGCTGACAGATGGAGCTCATGAACCAAAACGCCCCGAAATGCAGGGGAAATATCCTGCTAGTTGTTTGGAGGATTACCTTTCGAACAGGTGGTGTGCCTATGCAACGGAACTAGATGCGTATCTCGTTTACTACCAGCTGTTGGGAGGCATGGAATCCAACATCAAGCAGGTAACGGAAGAAACCTGTAGAATGATAAGTGTACAACCGGGTGATGGGAGCCCTGATAGGTTATATTACATTACTCCACAAGTAAACAGAATATCCAAAGACAGACATTTTTTGGAGTCAGGTAAATTGCAGATACCAATAACCACCTCTGTGCCAAAGGAGTTTTGGCCAAATTGCAAAATATCAGCTACGCTAGAGGGTCAGGAATTCTCGGAGGAATGTGGGGTCTCCTTCAACGGAGCAAATCTTAACTGTGAGCTTGATTCAGAGTCCTTGGAAAAACTGGTTAGTTATTGTGCCAATGATTCAGAATACTGTGAACTCGTATTGAAATTGAATCTCAGCGATGTTGATGAATTAATGGTGGTCCTTACAGCAGACGAGATACCCTTTAGAATGAAAAACGGTGGTGAGCGTTGGTTTGAGATAAAGGTTTTGGCCGAATGAGAAAAAGTGTTGTAAAATATAGCACATGGCTCATTTTGGTGTGCTTTTTCCATGCGCTAAGTCTGCCACAGGCAAAGGCTGATGGAATGCTTTGCGAGTGGTTTGGCATAGGTTGTCCTGAAGGTAGTGGTAATGAGACATTACTAGACCTCGGGAGGTCTAGTACCAATGAGGGATTCTTATTCTTCAAGGGAGACTCTGCACAGATAATACGGAGTATCCAATTCGTCTTCAGCGAAGAGTCTGTTAAGAAGCAGGATAAACTAGATTTGGTTTTCAACGAAGGCTTGTTGCCAACTGGAAGTATAGTATACGTTGACAATGAGTTATTGTCTGGGACGGATAAGGCCACAGTAATCGCAGATAAACCCGAGAAGAATGTCATCATTCGTTGGGTCATTCCTCCTACAGGAGAAGATCTGGCCATAGATGGAAATATTGATGTCATTCCTTTCGGATTTGAACGGGCAGGAAATATGAAATTGGATTCTTCGCGAGTTGCTCAACCTTTACCAATGCTTAGAATTCAAGGAGCTGTGAGCAATGATTGGCATTGGTTCAAACGGCTCAATTTTTGGTTCTGGACACTACTCCTTTCTGTTATCTGTTTTTACAAATTTTTTCTGGCTCCAGTCTTCCTATATCGTAGGTCCGATTTGCGCGGTCTTAAAGCCATGGTATTTCAAGAAGGAAAAGCATTACCTATTTGGGAGCAGGATTTTCGGAAGATTCATGGAAGCATACAGGCATTACTAGGTCAGAAAGTACCTAGGCAAGGTCTGTTTTCCCGATTTATGAAAGGAAAAATAGCGACCGCCACATGTGCCGATTTACCTAGCGGACTTATTATTGAAATAGACAGAGGTAGGCGCAAGACGCTTAAAGGAAAAAAGATTCAGGTACGGTACGGAGTAGGTCTTGTAAACTCCATGTACGAGAATGAAACCGAACAGGAACGCACCATACAATTGCCCAATACGGGTTTAAAAATTACATTTATTATCAAATAATTTAGAAGCAATGAGTGACAAAAAACCACAATTAAGAAGGGCTCTTTTTATCGGACTTGGAGGAACGGGAGCCATATCTTTGCGCCTTTTAAAGAAGAGGTATTACGAGGTCTACGGTCACGTAGATGAGGAGAATAATCGACTTCCTGAATTCGTGAAGTTCCTGGTTTTTGATACAGACAAGGGTTCGGTTATAGATGAGAGCACCACATTAGAGGCATTCAACCCATTTGCAGGAGGAGAAGGTAAGGGTAAAAGGTTCGAGGTCAATTTTGATGCGAACGAAGTGGTAGGTGTAAGTGCGGAAAACTGTAAGGAACTCATTTTAAATCCTGAAAATGAAAAAACCTTTGATGGATGGGTGCCGTTGAAGAATAAGACCGTTATAGATCAATTAAATGACCTGAAGTCAGGTGCAGGTCAGATTCGTCTTTTTGGACGAGTCGCATTTTTCTTCAATGCAGATAAAATCAGAGCCGCAATCGAGAAAGCGATAAATGACATCCAACTTGTTGATATGGCGAATGATCATTTTGAACCTTTAGATGTGGGATCGTTTGACATTGATATAAACATTGTTGCCTCCATAGCTGGTGGAACGGGTTCGGGTATGTTTATGGATACGGCAATTGCATGCCGCGATATCCTGAAAAATGGCTCAAACAATATCGATGGGCGAATAAGAGGCTTCTTCGTTCTTCCAGAGATATTCCTCAAATCAGGGCTACCAGGAAACTTCAATCGCGTAGTTCCTAATGCAGCAGGCGCTCTAAAGGAGATTGACCTCTTTATGGATTTCTATGACAGCACTCAGATGGAAACGTTGCAAGAGCAAGGCAATTACTCCATGGCTACTAACATATGGAGTCCACAGCGAAGCCCCATAAACGAGGTGGAAGATGCAGACGAACTCACTGTTCGTTATTTGGGACAGACCACTTCACGTATCAGCGGTAAGCCGTTTGATGAAGTGTATCTTATTGGTCAATCGAATGAAAATGGAGCTACCTTCAATAAGGTTGATGATCTTTGCGAGGTCGTAGCGAAAGGCCTTTTCTCCAACAGTATCAGTTTGTCAACAAAACTACAGACCCTTGATGATAATTATAAAGCTGCTGCATTGCCTTTCAAGGGAAAAAGTTCTTGGGTCAGGTCAGTAGGGGTTTCAGAATTGATTTACAACAGTTTTGAGGTTAGAAAGCATTTAGCATTAAGCGCCATCGATCAGAGTTTTAGATTGGCATTATCTGATGAACTTGACACACTGAAAATCCAGCAATTGGCTAGTAAGTTCATGGTCGATTCAAAATTGCTAGAGCAAGGAGATACACAGCATCTTGTCAATTCAATCATACAGGGCGTACAGTTACCGACAATGGAACTGCACCAGGAGGACTATCCGGTACTGAACAACAGGCTATCCGAGAAACGAACGTTGCTTAAAAAGAACTATTCTGAAATGTCTGCAACGTCTCAGAAAGTAATGACCGGAGCAATCGCTAACTTATCTGCAATCAAGAAAGGACTCTCGGTAAATGGCAAGGCAAATGCAGAGATACGTGTTTTGGAGCAGATTCTTTTGCAGGTTGGTTCAAGCATTGAGGAGTTGAGAGCAGATAGCGCTCGTAACACTGAAAGTCTTGCTAATTTGGAAAAACAGCGATCGGGTATTCAGTCAGAAATCAGTGAATTCTTTTCAATGAACCGTGGTATGCGATGGCTTAAAAAGTCAGAGTTGAATGAATTAGTAAACGTTTGGTCTGAAAAAGCAAGAGAAACGCTCGAGGAAGAGCTTGCACTAGAAGCAAGAAGGCTCGGCTTGGATGCGCTTTCAACACTTCAGAAGGATGTTGAAAAGATGAAGGAGCGAGACGAGCGTGAGGTGAACTGGCTCCGCAGCCTGCAAGGTGGTGTACAGGCGGAGATTCGAAGTAGAACTTACGGAAGTATAGCAGACGAATACCCAAACCCATTCACGATAAACCTGCACGTTGACGACATGAATCAGGAGTTTGACTTGGTGGGTGATGAGAATTGGTACCAAGATGAATTCATTGACGGTGCCATGATTGCATGTGAAACAAATGGGAAAACAATAGATAAGCTTTGGGATCTAACATCGGAGTATTTAATAGATGATGTTAT
>CALCGD010000021.1 GCA_937900875.1 uncultured Flavobacteriales bacterium | reverse complement strand
GTGACCGAGAATAACAGGTCTTAATCGAGCTTACAGCTACGGGAATAGTTTCGGATTTACACCGAATTCCCTTTTTAATCTCGTGCATCTGTTGGGATGGTTGAGAACCTAAAGCGGTGCGAAAGTATGTAATAAGTGAGCTAAAAAAAACACTTAACGTCTTCCGCGCCACTTGTTCTTGTTACCCCCGCCACCACCATTTCTATTAGCGCTGCCGCCAGCGTTCTTGTTGCGGGGGTTGCCGCTTGGATTTGGCTTACGGGGTGGTCGCTGTCCTTGCTGCTTCTTTTCAGGTGCAGTTTCTGGGTCTAGCGGTTCAAAACCAGGAATAATATCTCTAGAGAGTTTTTCTCCCAATAGTTTCTCAATGGCTTTTACGTAATCAACCTCGTCTCCACCAACTAAAGAAATGGCTTCACCACTTGCTCCTGCTCTACCTGTTCGTCCAATGCGGTGTACATAGTCTTCGGGGATGTTCGGTAATTCGTAGTTAACTACATGCGGCAACAATGGGATATCAAGTCCTCGTGCAGCAATATCTGTTGCTACAAGTACTCTAACATTTCCATTCTTAAACCCAGCCAATGCCTTGGTTCGTGCATTTTGGGTTTTGTTGCCATGGATAGCAGCAGAAGAAATCTTGGCTTTATCTAACTTCTCGGCAAGTCTGTTTGCGCCATGCTTGGTTCGAGTAAAAATGAGCACCTGTTGCCACTTTCCTTCAGCAATAAGCTTTATGGTGAGTTCGGTCTTTTTTGCTTTATCTACTCGAATAGTACGTTGCTCAATCTTTTCTACGGTTGTATTCTCAGGCGTAGCCTCTACCATTACTGGATTATGCAGAAAACTCTGCGCCAGTTTCTTAATGTCTTTGCTAAAAGTGGCTGAGAACAACAGGTTCTGTCTTCTTTCTGGAAGAAGTGCCAATACCCGCTTAATGTCGCGTAGAAAGCCCATATCAAGCATTCTATCCGCTTCATCCAACACCAATATCTCCACGTTACTCAACGATAGCAAGCGTTGGTCTATTAGGTCTAATAAACGGCCTGGCGTGGCAACAAGTACATCTACTCCATTGCGAATAGCTTTTACCTGAGGCACTTGGCTTACGCCACCAAAGATGACCGCAGCGCGCATATCAACCGCCTTTCCAAAGTCGTTTACATCTTCTAGTACCTGTGCCGCCAACTCGCGAGTTGGGGTAAGAATAAGCGCCCTTACAGGACGATTGTGTTTCTGTGGACGCTGTGCTAACTGTTGGAGCAAAGGCAGCGCAAACCCTGCGGTCTTGCCAGTTCCTGTTTGTGCAGATGCTAATACATCCTTGCCTTCCAGTACAACTGGAATACATTTTTCTTGAATAGGTGAAGGAGTTTCGTATCCCTTTCGCTCAATTGCGTTGAGCAGGGCTTGGGATAGCCCGAGGTCTTTAAATGACATATAATTTGATTGATGTGAAACAGCAATCAGTTACAATGGCCATTTCTATTTGATGCCGCAAAGGTAATCGAATAGTCGTGCTTTCGCTTTTTAATCCAATACCCTTCGAATCAACCGCAGTTTGTGCGTGTACTTTCCAGAGTCTACATTAAATATGCCTTGATGGTCAAGCTTGTCTATTCGCACCTTGCCTGAAGCATGAATGATGGCGTTTTCGCCTACCATCATACCAACGTGGATGATAATTCCCTCATCGTTATCAAAGAACGCAAGGTCGCCTAGCTCTGCTTCTTCCACAAAACTTAGAGTGTACCCCTCTTCTGCTTGCTGAAAAGCATCTCGCTGTAGTGGGATACCCACCATTTTGTACAGCACTTGCATAAGGCCAGAACAATCTATTCCGAATGGAGAACGACCTCCCCATAGGTAAGGAGCATTTCTAAACACCATGGCAAACTCTACCAGCTGCTTTCTCGCTTCGTCTGGGTCTGGATGATTAATCTCTCCGTCAAACTCATACGATTCATCTGCAAAAGCAATATGACCTTGATGGTAGTTGGGTAAGGAGCTACCGGCTACTACAGGAATCATAGCGCCCGATTCTTTGTGCTTCACAATTTGAACAATGTCTGAAGCACAAACAGATAGCTTTTTGTTCAACGCCTCAAAAGCGTTCTTATCTATTTCAATAAACTGCTTTTCGTCTATCCAACTTTCGTAGCCATCCAGTCCGTTACGTATTTGTCTCCATTGATTGCGCTTGCCAATTACTTCAAAGCTTTCGCCAAAAAGTAGCTGCGTAACCATCTGACTCTTGTCAGAAGGCTCTTCCCTACAGGGAACTACACTCAGGTTACAGATACCGTATGTGGGCATCGAGCTAAGTTAGAGTACTTCGAGAGTAAAAGCGCTGGCACCACCACCACCGTTACAAATACCAGCTGCACCTTTTTTCAAACCACGGTTTTTAAGGGCGTGAACAAGCGTAACAATAATACGTGCTCCAGAACATCCTAGCGGATGCCCCAAAGAAACTGCACCACCATTCACATTCACCTTGCTAGCGTCTAGTCCTAGTTTCTGATTGTTAGCGAGTGCAACAACCGAGAATGCTTCGTTAATTTCATACAAATCAACATCAGATGCAGACCAACCTGCTTTGTCTAATGCCTTTGGAATTGCCTTTGAAGGAGCTGTAGTAAACCATTCTGGTGCTTGAGCTGCATCTGCAAACGAAACAATCTTAGCTAATGGCTTAATTCCCAATGCTTCTGCTTTCTCCTTGCTCATTAACACGACCGCAGCAGCTCCATCATTCATGGTAGATGCGTTTGCGGCTGTAACTGTTCCTTCTTTCGTAAATGCTGGTCGCAATCCTGGAATTTTCTCCATAAACACGTTGGTGAATTCCTCATCCGTATCTACAACAACGGCATCTCCTCTTCTTTGTGGCACTTCAACACCAACAATTTCATTCTTGAAAGCACCTGCTTCCCAAGCCGCAGCAGAACGTTTGTAGCTCTCTATGGCGTAAGCATCTTGGTCTTCTCTCGAAATTTTGCATTCAGTAGCGCACAACTCAGCAGCCATTCCCATCGGGTAATCGTTGTATACATCCCATAGGCCATCATGTGCCAATCCATCAATCATAGTTATGTTGCCATACTTCGTTCCTGTTCTAGAACCAGGTAAATAATGAGGAACTGAACTCATGTTCTCCATTCCACCTGCAACAACAACATCGTTATCGCCCAGCATAATGCTCTGTGCACCAAGCATGATGGCTTTCATCCCTGAAGCACATACTTTATTAACTGTTGTGCATGGAACGGAATCAGATAATCCTGCAAACATGGCTGCCTGACGCGCTGGCGCCTGACCCAAACCTGCCGAAAGCACGTTTCCCATAAACACTTCTTGAACCTCTTTTGGGTCTACTCCTGCTGCACTTACTGCTCCTTTAATGGCCGTTGCACCTAATTTGGGTGCTGCTACAGACGAAAGTTTTCCGTTAAAACTGCCTAATGGAGTTCGTACTGCCGATACGATATATACTTCTTTCATGCTTAATTCTTGTGATTTCGTGCGAAAGTAAGGATTTATGAGCCATGGAAAATGACAAGTGTCTTACCTACATCCTCATCGATAATTCGCTTAGTTTAGTGGCACACAAATGGCCAATTTCTTTTCAGACATACGTAACAGCCACGAGAAGATTCAGAGGGCGCTTCTGTTTGCAGCAACTGGGATACTTATTGTTCTGTTGTTACCGAAGGAAGGTAAGTTCAAATACGAGTACCAAAAAGGCCGACCTTGGGGACACGAAGACCTTGTTGCACCTTTCGATTTTGCAATTGAAAAATCAAAAGAGGAATTGGATGCTGAGCTAGCGCAGGTTAAGTCTAATTCAAAGATTTTTCTGAGTGTTGATGAATCTGCCTTAACGCTTACGCAGAAGGATTTTGAAAATAAACTTACGGTTGTTTTAAGGCCTGATTCTTCTAAACCAAGGACACTTCGGATTTACGAGAGAAATAGGACGGCTGGAGTTCAAATTCTAGCCAATATTTACATCAAAGGAATTCTCAGGACTTCGAATGAACTCAATTTAGACACGGACAAGAGGCAATTGTTTGTGCTTAAAGGAACTGCAGCTACAGAGGTCAATGCCAAGCAGTTTTACACCGTTCAATCGGCTTACAATGCAATTCAAAAAGCTGTTAATGAAACGAACAGTGTTGAACATGACGAGCTTCTAAGGTTATTAACCGAGGTACTTACACAGAATGTAACGTATGACAAAGGAACTACTGAGCGTTTTCTAGAAGATGATTTAAGTTCAGTTTCAGAGTCTCGTGGCATGGTGCCCAAAGGGCTGATGGTTATTAGCCGCGGAGACATGGTGGATAATGACAATTTCCTTGTTCTTGAATCATTGAGAAAGGAATATCAAGGGAAATTGGGTTCATCCGGCAGTTTTTACCTCATTCTTTTTGGACAACTCATCATGGTAACCATTGTGTTACTGATGTATTACTTTTTCCTCATTACCTACCGAACAGATTTAGCACAAAACAATTGGCGAGTCACCTTTCTGCTCATGCTCATTTTGGGAACGGTTATGATTTCGAGTATTGCCCAACGCATCGAATACATTAATCTTTATCTCGTTCCGTTCTGTTTACTTCCAGTAATTGTTCGGAGCTTTTTTGATAGTAGAATTGCCCTATTCGCCCACATCGTCACCTTAATTATTGTGGGATTTGAAGCGCCAAATGGCTTTGAATTCATGTTTCTAGAACTCATTGCAGGTATCATATCCATTTTCTCTTTGCAGAGTTTGCAAAACAGGTCGCAGCTATTTGTGTCCATGTTGATAGTGTTTGTGACTTACAGCGCTAGTTATTTCAGCATTGCCATCATGCAAGAAGGAGATATCAAGAACATTGACTTTACCATGTTTGTGTGGTTTGCTGGCAGCGTTGGCCTTACACTCCTCGCCTATCCGCTCATCTATTTGTTCGAGAAAATATTTGGGTTTTTATCTGACGTTACGCTGCTTGAGCTGAACAATACCAACCATAAGATTTTGCGACAAATGGCTAGTGAAGCACCTGGCACTTTTCAGCACTCGTTACAAGTTGCTAGCCTTGCAGAAACTGCCACGTATGCCATTGGCGGAAACGCACTATTAGTGCGCACAGGAGCGCTTTACCATGATATTGGAAAGCTATACGCACCAATGTATTACATCGAGAATCAGGTTACTGGTGTAAATCCGCATGATGACCTTTCGTTCGAAGAAAGCGCCAACATCATCATTAATCATGTAATTAAAGGCATTGAATTTGCTAAAAAGAATAATCTGCCAGAACAGCTGATTGACTTTATTAGAACGCATCACGGAACTTCTACTGTGCAGTACTTCTATCGTTCTTACCTAAGTAATTTTCCGGATGGAGAATTGGACAAAGAACACTTTAGCTATCCTGGTCCTAAGCCATTCACAAAGGAAATGGCAGTTCTTATGATGGCAGATAGTGTTGAAGCTGCGTCTAGAAGTTTATCAGAATACACTACTGAATCTGTAGGCAATTTGGTGGATAACATCATTGATTATCAGTTTAATGAGGGGCAGTTTGATAGCGCCAACATTACACTGAGAGATATATCAGAGGTCCGTTCTATATTCAAGAAGAAGCTTCTGAACATTTACCACGTGAGGATGGAATATCCAAGTTAGGTAAGCCGAAAACAGGAAAAGCAAAAGTGTTTTGAAGATTTTCAAATATCTGTACCACGTTTTCGTTTTCTCTTTTTTCCCTTTACGATTTACTAACTTCGCGCTTTAATGAGTTTCGCCTATCCCGAATTTTTATTTGCGCTTGCTGCAATTTCGGTTCCGATAATAATCCATTTATTCAATTTTAGGCGATTCAAGAAGGTCTACTTCTCTGATATCAGGTTTCTGAAGGATGTAGAAATTGAGACCAAGAGCCGAAACAAGCTCAAGAACTTACTTATTCTTCTGAGTCGAATCCTTACCATCGCTTTCTTAGTACTAGCATTTGCGCGCCCAGTAATCCCTACCGGCAAGAACCCTGATTTGAATTCAAATTCGATTGTGGTTTATATCGATAACTCATTCAGTATGGGCTCCGAAGGGTCAGATGGAAATCTGTTGGAAGAAGCAAAATCAAAAGCCATTGAGATTGGTTCGGCATATAAAAATGGCGCTGACCTAAGATTGTTGACGAATGATTTTGACCCAACACATTTCAGAAGTCTTTCTTTCGAAGAGTTTAAAAACGAAGTTTCAAAAATTCAATCTAGCGCCTCAAATCGAATGTTTGATGATGTAGCGTCCAGAGCATCAAGCATGTTCGATGCTTACGAGCAATCAAGTCTGTATTACCTATCAGATTTGCAGACAGTGACTTCAACCCCAACTTCCGCAACTGACTCTTTACTAAGTATTTACGTAGTTCCAATTAAAGCTGAATTAAAGAACAATCTTTACGTAGACAGTTGCTGGTTCGACTCTCCTTCTCGCCTAGCTCTTCAGCCAGATGTATTGAATGTAAGGATTAGGAATGCAGGGGAATCGAACGTAAAAAACCTTTCGGTAAAGCTGAATTTGAACGGGGTTCAAAGGGCTGTAGCAACAACTTCTGTTGCTTCAAACTCTTATAATGATGTGCAGATGCACTTTACAAATGGAAACAAAGGACATCAACTCGCACGCGTTTCTATCGAGAATTACCCAATAACTTATGATGACAACTACTATCTGTCGTTCAATTTAGGACGAGAGATAAAAGTGCTTTGTATAAATGGCAGCGCAGCACCAAAACACGTTGCAAAGGTTCTAAAGTCGGAAGTCAATTTTAAGGTGACTGAAGTTGCTTCTGGATCACTTGATTATTCCTCTTTGGCAGAAACAGACTTGTTGATTTGCAATGAGGTATCGGTATTCTCTTCAGGAATGACCCAAGAATTAATGCGATTTGTTTCTGAAGGGGGAAGTCTATTGTTGCTCCCTTCTACTAGCGATGAACAGGAATCGACCAACGAACTTTTACTCGCGGTTGGCGCAAATAGATTTTCTGGCATCGATTCAGTCTCTTTAAAAGTTGAGGGTGTCAATCTACAGAGTTCAGTTTTCAAGAACGTTTTTACCACTTGGGAAGACAGAATTGACCTACCAACAGTTAAAAACAATTTTAGGACTAATCAGAGTACAAATTCCCTATCTGAACAGTTGCTTACGCTTGAAAATGGCTCTTCATTGCTAGCTAGCTACAAGTTGGGCAAAGGCAAGAGTTACGTGCTTAGCTCAACCTTAAGGGATGAATGGAGCAACTTTCATAGACACGCACTGTTTGTTCCTACCATCTACAATATTGCTTTAAACAGTGTTTCAAATACGGTAAGCGCAGAAGAAATTGGTTCGCTTAATTCGGTCTCATTGGCTTCAAAAGATGCCAAGAGAGAAGCATTACAGGTTCAATCAACTACAGATGCCACATCCTTTGTTCCAGAACAAGTTGTTGGGTTAAATGGCGTTGGCTTACTAGTGCACAATCAAGTAAAAAAAGCAGGGCATTATTTCGTTAAGAATGGAGAATCAGACACACTGCAATCCATCAGCTTTAACTACAACCGATTGGAAAGCGACATGCATTTTCTTACGATTGATGAGTTGACAGCGAAAGCTGAATCAGCAGGCATAAGCAACATCCAATTCATAGAAGGAAGCTCAGAAACCATTGCAAATCAAGTTCAAGAGTTACACGATGGAAAACAGCTTTGGCGCTGGTTTTTACTCCTCGTTTTACTTGCACTTTTAATTGAAACATTATTGATCAGAATCTTATAGCTATGCAAATACTTGTTCGTTCAGTTACAATAATAGACCCTAGGTCTTCTTATAATGGGACCCAAAATGACATCCTTATCAGTGATGGGGAAATTTCAGAAATTGGAAAAAATCTGGATTCAGAAGGGGTTGATGAAATCATTGAAGGAGACGATTTACACGTCTCTACAGGTTGGGTAGACCTTTATGCCACTTTTGGTGACCCAGGGTTTGAGCACAAAGAAGATATTCTCTCAGGACTAACTTCTGCAGCACAAGGTGGCTTTACCAAAGTCGCGGTTTCGCCACAAGCGCAGCCAGCGGTGGATTCCAAAGCCGCAATTGAGTACTTACTCTCAAGATCTGCTAGTTCCGTTGTAGATGCCCTCCCACTTGGAGCACAAACTAAGGGTTTGCAATCTTTGGAGTTGGCCGAAATGTTTGACATGCAGACATCTGGAGCCATTGGTACGAGTAACGGCAAACACACGATTGGCGATACAAAACTCCAAAACATAGTTTTCCAGTATGGCAAGAACCTGAACCTAAAGATGTACAGTTTCTGTCAGGACGAACGCCTTTCAAATGGTGGTCAAATGCACGAAGGCACTGTGAACACGAGCATCGGATTAAAGGGAGTTCCATCACTCGCGGAAGAAGTAGCGGTAACCCGCGATTTGTACTTGGCCGAGTATTCTAATGTAGCGGTTCACTTCTCACATATCACCACAAAAGGTTCGGTTGACTTAATTCGGACTGCAAAGGCCAAAGGATTGAAGGTTACGGCATCCGTACCTGCCCATCACCTCCTTTTTACGGATAAATCGGTGGAAGATTTTGAACCTAATTTTAAGGTCAATCCTCCGTTTAGAGGAAATGAAGATGTTGAAGCCCTGCTTGTTGGCCTTGAGGATGGAACGCTAGATGCAATTATTTCAGATCACGAACCGCACGAAATTGAGGCTAAAGCGTCAGAGTTTTCTGTAGCCGAAGCTGGAATTATCTCCCTTGAATCAACGTTTTCAGTGGCATTTCAAGCAACTGAAAATCGATTAAGCTTAGAGCAATTAATTGGCAAGTTGACTAGCGGACCAAGAGACATCTTGAATCTTGCACATCCTATTATAAAGGAAGGAAATGAGGCAGAACTTACCATCTTTTCGCCAAGTTTTAAATGGACCTACTTAACAAAGGACATTAAGAGTAAATCAAAGAATTCTCCCGTAATCAATAAGGAATTGACTGGTTTGCCAATTGCAGTCATCAATAAAGGAAAGTTCTACTTGAACAGTTAAGGTATGCCAGCGTTACCTTATAAGTACCTTTGCACCCAATTTCAGAAAAATGAGCGAAGCAGATATTAAACTAGACAGCATTGATTCCGCAATTCAGGATATCAAGGAAGGGAAAGTTGTAATTGTTGTTGATGATGCCGATAGAGAAAACGAAGGTGATTTTGTGGCCGCAGCACGGTCCGTAACACCCGAGATGATCAATTTCATGGCAACACATGGACGTGGATTGATTTGCGCTCCTCTTGTTGAAGACAGATGTGTGGAACTTGGTTTGGACCTCATGGTTCAGAACAACAACGCAGCATACGAAACCCCTTTCACTGTTTCTGTAGACCTTATGGGAAACGGTTGTACAACTGGAATTTCGGCAAGCGATAGAGCCAAAACTGTCAAAGCGCTTATTGACCCAGATTTGAACCCAGATGTGCTTGGTAAACCAGGCCATATTTTTCCGCTTAAAGCAAAAAAAGGTGGCGTTTTACGAAGAGCTGGTCATACCGAAGCAGCTATCGATTTAGCCAGACTCGCAGGATTTGAACCAGCGGGAGTCATTGTAGAAATTATGAATGAGGATGGTACTATGGCCAGACTTCCTCAATTGGTAGAGATTGCAAAGAGGTTTTCGCTCAAACTCGTTTCGATTAAGGATTTAATTGAATACCGCGTTAAGAACGAATCGCTTATTGAAAGACAAGTTGCTGTAGATATGCCTACAGAATGGGGCGATTTTAAACTTGTAGCATTCAAGCAAACAACCAACGACCAAACGCACTTAGCCCTTGTAAAAGGTACGTGGGACAAAGACGAAGAACTTCTAGTAAGAGTTCACTCTTCTTGCGTTACAGGAGATATTTTCGGCTCTTGCAGATGCGATTGTGGTGATCAGTTGCATGCCGCCATGAAAATGGTGAATGACGCTGGAAAGGGTGTTGTGGTTTACATGAATCAGGAAGGACGTGGCATTGGCTTATTAAACAAGCTTAGAGCCTACGAACTGCAAGAGAAAGGAATGGATACCGTAGAAGCCAACCTAGCACTTGGTTTTGATATGGACCAACGCGACTATGGAATTGGCGCGCAAATACTAAGAGACCTAGGAGTTTCTAAAATGAAATTGATGAGCAACAACCCTAAAAAGCGCACTGGACTCATCGGTTATGGCTTAGAAATAGTTGATACTGTGGGCATAGAAATCAAAGCGAATGATCATAATCGCTTTTATCTACAGACCAAAAGAGACAAAATGGGGCACTCTATTAAGGTTGAAAAGTAGCTGAAACCCCTATAAACAAAGGGACACAGCGCAATTCAGAAAAGTGTTCGTTCTGGGTTGTGATTCCAAAACCAAGAATATATATTTGCCCCGCTTCAAAAAAGCACTTCGACTCGATAGCTCAGCTGGTAGAGCATAACACTTTTAATGTTAGGGTCCTGGGTTCGAGCCCCAGTCGGGTCAC
>CALCGD010000020.1 GCA_937900875.1 uncultured Flavobacteriales bacterium | reverse complement strand
TGTTTTGGAGCCCTGTTCAGCGCATCAAACACTTCCTGCAATTTTTCTTTGTCCTCCAACCATTCTGCCAAACGGTATACAATCTCTTTGCGGGGTTTGAATTTTTCTTGAACTTCTTCGTACTGTACAATTACTTGCTGCTGAACCAGAGATCGAACGATGGAATGAACATGCGTTTTTCTCACCAACGTACTTAGTTCGTCTAGGGTGAGAAAAGTGCTATTCTGCAGTGCTTCTAACACATGCATCTCCTCTTCAGAAAGATCATCGGTTTCGCCTGTATAATCAGGATGAATAGTTAGCCTGCTTTCGCTCGATAGTTTTAATCCAGATGGAAGAGCCGCATTCATTACATCGCCTAAATGACACATGTAATAGGTATGCATCCAATCCCAAAATTTTAATTGGTGAGGAAGAACAACAGGCTCATCATCAAGTAATTCGTCTAAATACTTTGCTTGATAGGTTGTAGGTGGGTTATGATGAATTTCTGCAATAATACCCGTGTAGAGTTTTCTCCTACCAAACTGTACGATAACCCGCTTTCCTCGAACAACTTGTTCTTCCAAATCTCTTGGCACGCGGTACGTGAATGTACCAGCCAACGGTAAGGGTAAAATCACTTCAACAAAATGGGCCAACGCAGACATGGCGGCAATTTACCCTAAGAGATTAGTGCAGCAAAGAAATGTGGATAATTTGGCTTAAGCCGATAAGATTTCTGACAACTTCAAAAAATCCGTATTCACCTTATCGTGGTGTTTGATGGCTTTTTCAAAAGGTGTGTAGCAAACCTCTTTATTCACGATTCCAGCCATTACAGAGTGCTTTCCCGCCATAAGTGCAAGTACCGCTTCATAGCCTAATTGAGAAGCCAGCATGCGGTCTAAAGCAGATGGGCTTCCTCCACGCTGTTGGTGACCGAGAATAGAAACGCGTGTATCATATTGAGGCAATTCTTGCACAACTTGTTTCGCAATTTCATAAGCTCCGCCAGCATCATCTCCTTCTGCTACTATAATTATACTGCTGCTTTTCTTACGCGTGTAGGCAGCCCGTAGATTTTCTATCAGTTCCGCTAAATCAGTATGCACTTCTGGAATTAGTATGGCCAAAGCACCAACTCCAATTCCCGAACGAAGTGCAATAAATCCAGCATCTTTCCCCATAACTTCTACGAAGAACAAGCGATCGTGCGAAGCAGCGGTATCCTTTATTTTATCTACCGCTTCAAGTACATTATTCAAAGCTGTATCATATCCAATGGTATAATCGGTTCCAATTAAATCGTTGTCTATTGTACCTGGTAGTCCGACAAAAGGAATAGAAAACTCTACAGTAAAAATTTTTGCCCCAGCAAACGTTCCGTCTCCCCCAATGGCAATTACTCCTTCAATTTCATGCTTTTTTAGGTTATTGAACGCTTTTGTTCTCCCTTCCAGGGTAAGAAAATCTTTGCTTCGTGAAGATTTTAGAATTGTACCCCCGCGTTGTAAAATATTGCCAACGTCCGAAGTGGTTAATTCACGAATTTGGCCTTCAATCATGCCTTGATAACCGTGCATGATACCATAAACTCTAATGTTGTGGTGAAGAGCAGTTCTAACGACAGCTCTAATGCAGGCATTCATTCCAGGAGAGTCGCCTCCGCTAGTAAAGACGGCAATCGATTTCATACACTAAAGTTACAACTGGATAATCTCAAAAGGAAGTTTGACTACTTCTTTGAATGACTGACCGTCATCAATATTGTCTTCATCATCTTCTTCACAAATCCACCGTATGCCAAACTTATTCCCTTTTTCATTCAAAGCGTGAAGCGTATTGAAGAGCGCCATCAGCCTTATAAACGAGCCAGTGTTATAATAGTCCAGCGCCACATCTAGGAACGCTTCTTCCGATTTGCTATTGAACTGTTCGTTAAACCAATCAATAATTTGTTGGTAAAATTTCTCTGAGTCCTCAGGCATGGATCTACCCTTAATAATATAGGTAGATGCTTCTAAATCAAAGCTCACCTCCGGAGTTATGTCTGTTGCTATAAGGTAAAGTTTTGTCGCCATATCCAATTCAGTTCCTTCTCCTTACGCGATTCGCGTACATAAGTTCGGAGAAAATTGAAAAAAATCAGGTCTTTAGGCGTGGGTCCAAGGCATCACGCAATCCTTCGCCTAAAAGATTGTAAACCGTAACTGTAATGAAGATGGCAAAGCCCGGGAATATAACGAGCCACCAAGCTTGAAACGCCTGTCTTCCTGAACTAAGTAAAGACCCCCAAGTAACTACGTCTGGTGGAACACCAACCCCCAAAAATGAAAGGCTCGACTCGATAAGAATAGCCGCAGCTACACCAAATGCAATGGCTACAAATGCAGGTGCCACTCCATTTGGAAGAGCGTGTTTGAAAATTATTCTAGCCTCGCTAAACCCAAGCGACTGTCCGGCTTGAATGTATTCCAAGTTTCTAATCTTTAAGAACTCTGCTCTTGTAAAACGTGCAATACCTGTCCACCGAGTAAGCCCAATAATGAGCATTAAGTTGATAATTGATGGTTTAGCTACCGCGGCAATGGAAATAATAAGAATCATACCAGGAATTGAGATTAAAATCTCAATTAATCGGCTGATGAATGAATCTACAGGAATGTTGGTTTGAACATTGAGGAACGGAAGTTTCCCAATAAGTTTTCCAATAAGGTTGAAGAGGTAAGCAACAGCGGTAAAAATTAAAATGCTCACAAAAAGTTGTAGCAAAATCGAAAAGCCAGAAGTTCCAATAGCATCCGCCAAAATGTCTCCCCTAATCATAAACCCATAGTAATAGGCGAGCACCAATCCAAAGATGAACACCCAAAAACGTCCCCTTGTAGTAACTAGTTTGCTATCTCCAAAATAACCCGCCAACGCACCCATGATAAGTCCTATAATGGTGGCAATTCCCATAGAAATGATGCCGATAGTAAGGGAGATACGAGAGGCATGAATGAGGCCAGACAACACATCTTCACCCTTTTTATTCGTTCCCAATCTGTGTCGGAATCGACCAGGCATAGGCACTTTCTTACCCGACTTATCTTTAAAAAATTGTTCTCCTGAAGGAGACTTGTAATCAGAATTATAGAAATCTGACTTGTTTGGAGCATAGGGTACTGGCGCCCAAATAACCGTTTCCAGCTCCATCTGTTTCCAACGAGCAATATCAAGTTGAACCTTCTCGGTAGAACCATCGCTCATCTGCAACTGGTAGTTGTTTTTAAACGAAAATGCAGGAAACAAGGTATGCCCTTTATAACTGGCATACAGCGGTTGATCGTTCGCAATTATGGGCGCGAAAATCGCAATCAACGCCAAAATACCCAGGACCCAAAGAGAGAAATAAGCTGGCTTATTCTTCTTGAACTGAGCCCAAGCGTAGGCCCTGAAACTGAATGACTTATGTTTATCCTCGCTCATTTATTTGTAACTGATTCGTGGATCCACAACTGCATACAATATGTCTGAAACTAGGTAACCGATAAGTGTAAGGACACCAGTGATGGTGAACACCGTAATAATCATCGGATAATTCTGATTTACAATGGCATTAAACACCTCGCTTCCCATTCCTGGAATAGTGAAGATTACCTCTAAGATTACGGACCCTCCAATTGAAACTGGGAAAATATTTGCGAAAACCGTGATAATTGGAAGAAGTGCATTTCTAAGCGCGTGCTTGTAAATAACCGTTCTTTCTGACAAACCTTTTGCTCTTGCTGTTCTGATATAATCTTGATTCACGATTTCTAACATAGAAACACGCATAGTTCTGGATAAGAATGCAAACGAACTGTAGGTGTACGAAATGATTGGAAGAACGAGGTATTCCGCTCTACCGCTCCATACTTCGAAGAAACCTGCTCCTTCTGGGAAACCTCTAACTGGCTCAATTCCTGAAGCAGGAAACCAGTGCAACACGTCTGGATTAGCGAACGTCATCAATAATAAGGTGGCCAACCAGAAACTAGGTACCGAATAAAGAATGAATAGCAAAACCGTGGTTATTCTGTCAAAACGACTACCCTTCTTCACTGCAGATTGAATTCCAAGAGGAATACTAACCAAGTAGCCCAGAACAACCGAAATCATGGTGAAGAAAAACGACCAAAATATTTTAATGGAGATGACCTCACTAATTGGCATTTTGGTAGTATAACTTGTTCCAAAATCGCCTCTTATAATCCCTTTTGTGAATTCAGAGCCTTTGCCAGTAAGCCAATTACCGTCTCCAAATATCCAACGGTGATATTGGTTTTGAGGATAATAGTTTAACGCAGGAATGTACTTTTTCCAAGGAGTTGCGGTTTGCTCAATTTCTTTAAAACGCTGCTTTACCGCATCTAACTTTTCGCGTAGTTTAGACATGTAAGCCGGTTTATACAGCTCAGTTAGATTTTCAAGTTTCGCGTTTATCACAACCAAATTGTAAGACGCTTTCAATGCAGAAGACTCAAAATAACTCTCGTTGATTGCGCTTTTCGCATCGTCTAACGAATACCCGACAACACTCGCACTATCAACACGCACATTTACGTGTTCCTTATTAAGCGCATCTAAAGAAGCATAATAGGCACTTATTTCAGGCCAGTTTCCGAATTCGGTTGTTAGTCTAGAAAGTGATTCCCGCTCATTTTTATCGTAAATACGATATAACGTATCGCATTGAGCAAGTGTATTTAAGCTGATGTAGAAAATTGGCAAATCAAGTCCTAGCTTCTTATTCCAAAACTTCTTTTGTTCAGTTTGATTGGCTGTTTGAGAACTTATCTCCCCTCCGCTTTGAGCGGCAACCACCATTCGTTCGACTGGGTCGCCTGGTGCAGAGACCATAATAACAAACCCCAGCAGAGTAATTGCTATCAAGGTTGGTATAAAAACCAGAATTCTACGAAGAATGTACGTTAGCATACCGCTCTACTTGCTCGCTAATTAGTTAGCCTCTGCAGATGGCGTTTGAATAGAACCGCCTGCCAGTAATTTGAAATTATTGATCAGTACCCCTGGACGTTCGAAGTACATATCAGCATTACCAAAACGCTGGTGTATTACGTTTCTACGCGTTGCCGAGAACAAGAATACGTATGGTTGATCTTCATAAATTCTGTCTTGTAGGCGCTTAATCATTGGGTGCCTTCTCGAATCATCGATGGTGTATTTGATTGAATCGATTAGGGCATCTGAATCTACATCACCAAACCCAGGATAGTTGGATCCTTTTGAAGCCCATGAGCTTGTGTGCCAAAGCTGAGTAAAGTCGTCTGGAGATGAGTTCCCGCCCCAAGCGGCTAGCATTGCATCAAACTTGTGGTTTTTTGCTCTATCGTAAAGAATTGCGAAATCCATTGGTACAATATTGCACTTCAATCCAGCTTCATATAATGCTTCAGCAATCATAGCGGCCTCATCTTTCCATACAACCGTAGTCGTCATATAATGTAGGTCGAATTCGAAACTCACCTTCTCTCCATCAATAACCTTATCTAGGATATTATCACCATCAGTGTCTGTCCAACCAGCCTCTTCTAGTAACTGCTTAGCTCCCATTACATCGCGGTCAATCAGCGTCAAATCGCTGTTGTATTCCTTCTTAAGTGGAGAAACCGGTCCAACTTGACGTTGACTTTTTCCTTTATTCAACACCTCATTCATCTCATCAACAGAAATAAGCATTGCAACAGCTCTTCTAACGCGCTTATCAGTAAAGAACTTTTTATGCTCTACGCCATCAGGTCGGCAATTGAACGCCATGTAAGAGTAGTTGTAGGTATTTGTAAAACGAGAGTGGTAATTACGATTAAAGTTCTCATCATCTTGTAGTGTTAGCAACTCAGTAGTTCCTAAATAAGTGGATGCGTCCATGGCTTGAGTTTTAAACTCTAGCATTTGAGAATTTGGATCGGTATTAATTTTAAAGATAATTTCCTTCGGAAAAGACTCTTGATAAGGATTGCGCTCTGCAAGTCCGTAAGTCCAATGGTTTTCCTTTTTCACTAATGTAAACGACTGACCAGATTTCCACTCAAGGAATTTGTAAGGTCCCATTCCAACCAAGAACTCTGGCTTTCGACTGTATTTAGCATCGTTAAATTCAGTTGCCCATGCATTCAAATCAGTCTTATCATTGGTGTTAAAATCAGGATTATCAAACTGAGCTAAAGAATATTTCTTCATCGTTTTGTTTGGGTCCCAGTAAGCTTCTTGAAGAATTGGATAATCGGTTAAGAACACTATGTTCTGGATATACTTTTTCTTCATTACCAATGTGAATTTTCTCGGATTTGCTGGATCAACAACAATTTCCTTCAAATTCTCTAAGTATGGCTTTGCATGGGGATTATTAGTAAGAGGGCATTTATTGGCCTTAAATGTGAAGATTACGTCTTCCATCGTTAATCTCGAACCATCGTCCCATGTTGGCTCGTCACGTAATTCATAAGTAAACTCTAGTTCATTTTCAGAAATGGTTGGATTAGCCTTAACCAAATCTGGTCTTGCTCCTTTTAGTTCAATAAGGTCAGAAGCCATCAAATAATGCTGCGTATACATTTGTAAAAATGTTCTTGAAGAAGCATTTCCATTTGTAGGGTGCATGTTATCTGGCTCTCCAATAAAATGGTAAACAACTGTGTTTTCAGCAGACCAGTCTGCCTGCATTTCAGCAGCATCTTCAATATCTACATAGGTAAGGGCTCCTACTTCGGCTACTGCATTATCGGCAGAACTTTCTCCATCACTTGAGGTAGATGATCCTCCGCAAGAAGATAAACCAAGCATTGAAATAGCTAAAACTGGAATTAATAGAAGCCTATTTGTGCGCATTTTATGAAGCTTTTGTAGTTAGAATTGTACGTGGGCTGCAAATATAACATTAGCTGTAAGTTAGGATTACTTTAATGCCGTCTAATTGGCCCGAAAACAGGATTAGAAATTGACCTGTTTTTTTCTGTTGGCAGAAATAAAACTATTTATACTTTTGCAGCCCGCTCTCAAAAGGTGTTTATGCACCTTATAGAAATTGGTTCTTTAAACATGGAGAGGTGGGTGAGTGGCTGAAACCACATGTTTGCTAAACATGCGTACCCAGAAATGGGTACCGGGGGTTCGAATCCCCCTCTCTCCGCCACAAAACATTGGGATGGTCTCCCAGGTACGATTGCAAGTACTGAATGCCAGTTTTCGGGGTGTAGCGTAGCCCGGTTATCGCGCCTGCTTTGGGAGCAGGAGGTCGCAGGTTCGAATCCTGCCACCCCGACAAAAGGCCAACTTGGTTTACCTCGTTGGCCTTTTATTTTAAATCGTCATCGTCCCAAACGATGAAACATTAAGGTCGCGTAGCTCAGCTGGATAGAGCATCTGCCTTCTAAGCAGACGGTCCCAGGTTCGAATCCTGGCGCGATCACAAACCAAATGAATAACCCTCTGATTATCAATAAGATATGACGAGGGTTTTTCTTTTGTTGACGT
>CALCGD010000019.1 GCA_937900875.1 uncultured Flavobacteriales bacterium | reverse complement strand
GTCCAAAGTGGCTGTGGCACACCTCCCGTTCCCCAACCACAAGGGTCAGAATCTCCAGGGAACATGTAACCTGCAAGAGTTCCTTGATCACAACCTCCATTAGGGTGCCCTGTTTCTCCGTAGCACATGTTAGCACCATCAATCCAAATACCACGCATGTAGTTGTAGTAATCGGCTCCAGTTTGTGGGTCACCTTGTACGCCAGAAGCGTTGTTGTGATAAACAAATCGTCTCATACCAAAACGCTCGTTATCAATTTTTCCATCACCATAACCCACACCAATACCACCATAAACGATTCCGCCTTCGCCAACCGCCTGGGCTACCTCACAATTAGTGTAAAGTGGATTGTCCACACCGTCATTATCTTGATACGGTCCTTGGAAGAAATCCACTCCAATTGCCGGAGGATTTTCACCGTAATGAGTTGGGCCGCCTGTACCATCAACGGCAAAACCATTGTAGCAATATCCTAGTCCTCTTTGTACATCGCAACCAACATAATCATCTTGGGCAAAACCTAGATCAGGATCAACCCATTGTGCAAAATAAGTGTTAGTTAGCGTAAAAGAACCTCTGTTAATTAGCTCATAGTTATAGAAAGTCATATCGTTAATCTCATCGTTAGTTGAGAATGCGAATGCCTGTCCTCGAATTTCCATTCCGATTGGGTTTGCACCTGTTTCAGTATGAATGTTTCCCTTATCGTTAAATACCCACCAAAGTGTTTCGTCACCAAAAAGTTTAACATCTCTTTCTAAAAGACAATCAAAATTTGTCGGGTTAAGGTCATAATACGGGTAATCTCCACCATCTTCTGGGTTGTAATTACCACTTCCATCTGCATCGTAATATGGTGCTAGATTGTAATCCTGACCTTGGCCAATTGAACCATGAGCTGGCCAGTTTAGAATAGACGCTGGAATGGTATACCCGGCAAAATCCGTTGCTTCATCGCATTCTGGATCGTTACTACATAGGTACCATCCTACAAATTGATCTACTTCAGTTCTTGTAATTGGAAAGAACTTATCGAATTCAGAACAGGTACTTGGGTCAATTTCTGCGGTTGTTGTGTTCAACGGACCAGGCCAAAAATCATAACCAACTTGACGGAAACGTACAGCCGCTACTTTAAGCTGATTGTTAACGTCTACTCCACCCATCCAAAGTGAGCCAGCATAAAGAGCGTGAACACCGCCTCCTTTTGGCACTTCGTATCGAGCAACACTTTGAAGATCCCACCACATGTCGCCACCAGAATGAACCATGGTTCGGACGTTGTTCAAATCGAGCACGATTGACGATGCCGGTGGGGCACAATCTGCGGTGATGTCGGTTGGTCCAGCAACTTTGTTGTTAGAATCTCCCATTCCGTTTGTCTTTTCAGCGAAAGACATGTCGGCTGTGCCGAACAAAATCGCTGCTATAAGTAGTATTCTCATTTGATTTAACATGACCTTAATTTTTTAACTATTCCAATCAGAAGTTTAACACTAGACCCACTCTTATTCTTCTCGGGCGAGAGTAATTGAATGGATTGTTTACTGCCACTGCGTACAGGTCACGGAATGATTGTTCGTCAGTTTGTGATTGTATAGAAGATTGGTGTTCTGCCGCTGCTAAGTAACCATCGTCAGATGGGTTACCTGTTTTACGATAGACACCAAGAATGTTCTGGGTGTTAAGAAGGTTTTGCAGATCGACATAGATGTTAAGCGGAGATGTTTTTCCTGGTTTGCCATCTTTTCCTTTATTCCACTTGATGGTGAAGTCTTTATCAATTCTCATGTCAATTCTAAACTGCCATGGTCTTGATGAACCGTTGATAGATCCCTCCAGAAAAGCCGATCCTGTTCCAAGAGCTGTAGGAGTTGTGTTAGATTGCCGAGAATAAGGATTTCCTGATCCGGCACGAATAACTGCGTTTACACCGAAGTTTTGCAACCAGTTAATGGTTTTCCCTCCTTTAGTAACTGTTTTGGGTCCAGTGTACTCAGTTCCGCCATTGAAACGATAGTCAACAGAAACTACAATGTTGTGTCTTTGGTCAAAATCTAGCGGTTGAATTACTCTAAGGTTAGCAAATCCTGCATTCACCAAGTTCACTCCTGTTTCAACACTAGAACCAGTTCCATCTGCAAACTGAAGCGTGTAAGCCAATCTCAATCGAAGACGCTTGGTTCTTCTAAGATCGTATGCTACTGTAAGTCCTTTTACTGTTCCAAAATCGATATTTCCGAAAGTGGTATAAGTTCTTGGATAGGCCTCAGAAACTCTAACCGTTGCAATCTGATTTCTCATCTCACGATAGAATCCACTGATGTCAACAACAGAACGCTTTCCAATTTTTTGCTTGAAACCAATTGCATATTCAATTGTAGTTTCTGGCTTTAAATCAGGATTATTTACCCTGTCATTTCTATTCTCAATGTACAGGTAATCGATAAGGTCCAATCTATTTCCAGTAAGTGGTCGCTGGGTAAGTACATCGTAGTTCGCATAGAATAGGGCATCCTCGTTAATATTGAATGAGAATGAAATACGTGGCATCACGTTAACCTGAGGCTGAAAATCTTTAAAGGCTCCAGAAGAAACAACTTCTTGTTCAGGATTAAGCAAATAAGGAGCGATACCCGTTCCTGTTCTCAAGGTTGACGGGTCACTTACCTCCGTTCCTTGTGCATCATACCAAGTGCTTCCGTCACGGTAACCTTTAACGCCAGATCCTGATGGGTCTAACACGTCATTAACGTAAACCACAGCCGAGCCAGGAATATTAGCTGGATGATCGTACTCTCCAACTTCATCTACCGTAAGCGCTTCATACAATAAGTACTGGTCCTTAAGCACCTTTTGATTTGCATCATATCTATCTACACGTACACCAACTCTAAAAAGAAGATCTCTAAAAGAGAACTCATCCTGAATGTATCCTGCCATGTAAATCGGTTGGAAGGCAGCAACTTTTCTTGTGTAATTACCAAGTTGGTCTCTTTCTGTAAAGAAATCATCAAATGTTGGGTTTGCGCCTAATTTCTTACCTGTGTGATCAAACCCGTAGTAAAGCACAAGGTTGTTACCGTTGTTCAATAGTTCATCTGCACTAAACCAGCTGATATCGAAAAAGTCTGGATCGTAAGAATCAATATCGATGAAATCGGTTCCAGCGGGATCAAGACCCAATGCTTGTCTAATATTGTAATCCACATAGTACTGTCCATCTCCAATTCCAGGGAAATTGTCGTCTGGCGTGTAAAGAGGGCTATAAGAAACACTATCAGTGTAATTCCCGTTTGCATCAAAATGAAGAATTGGGTTATCTAAATCCTGCTGAGCTAAGTGACTATTTGCATATTGTCTAGTAAGCGTCCACAAAGAGTATGGAGAATAACCTACATAAGAATCTTTACGTTGCTCGTACTCAAATCCAAGAGAAATCGAATGCTTTCCAATATCGAAAGATCCAGTTGCACTAACTCTAAATTGAGTTTGGTCTAACTTGCTAAATGAGTTGTACTGAGTACCAGTGTTACTCCAGAGGCCATAAACGCTTCTTGGCTGATCTCCGTTTCTTAATGCTCCACGGTCTTGGTCTATTTGAGACAAGTTTTCGTAGTTGTCTTCGGAATCAGGGTTTTGATTATAAAACTGCTGCGTGTACGCAGAAAGGTTTGGATTAATATTAGAGGCTTCGAATGTTACTAACGTATCATTATCTGGCCCTTGAATGAATCCTGGAATTGAAGTAGAATCATTAATAGCTGCCAATCCGAAAGCGTATGTTTTCTCCTTGTAAGTAGTGAACTTCCCAACGTATCCGTATCGGAACAATTCGTCCTTGTGTTGGTCATCTTGGGTGCGTTGCGAGAACGATTCATAGTCAGCTTGAATAGAATAATAAGCACTTCCAACTGTCGCTTTCTTCGTTCTTTCACCTTCCGCAGGAGCTTTTGGACGGAATCTTTGCTGGAAACGACCGTAAACTCTCCAAGTCTTGTTAATGTTTTCTCCGTTATTATCGAAGTTAAAAAGGGAACCTCCGTAGCTGTAAATTCTGTTATCGTTAAAATCAATTGATCCACCAATTTTCAAACTAACATCAGCGGGTAAGTAGAAATCGATGTTTCCAGAAGCAACAACTCCTCTACTTCTCACATTTTTACGCTGCTGTGTCCATTCTAAATCGCTTTTTCTAATAAGTTCGGAACGTAAAACAGAAGCGCCTTCTGATGATTGAACTATAGGGTTCGTTTGAAGATCTGCTAAAACATCGTCTTTCACATAATATGACCCGATTGCCGAAGGACGAGGGTCTTTTACATAGTTTACCTCACCAGCCAAGAAATAACCCATGATAGGCTTCTTCGCTTTCCCTTCAGGGTCAGTTCGGTCTTTCACACTAATAAGAGGGCCAGAAATATTGGCGGCAATCAAATGATATCCTTGAGGATCGAATAAGTATTGGTTCTTATCGTTGTACTTAATTCCTCCAGAACTTACAAGCTCAATACCGCCATAAGTAAACCTAGAAGCTCCTTTGGTTGTAATCGAGATTACTCCACCAGTAACATCACCATAATTTGCTGGAATACCACCTGTAAGGATACTTACCTGCTCGTAAGCCGCTTGTGGCAACGAACCGGAACCTCTAACCTTTACACCATCGATGTAAGTATCTGTGGATCCACTTCTTGTTCCTTTCACACTACCAATTCCACCATCAGCATCGGCAACACCTACCGCTTGAGTAGCAATAGAAGAAACGCCTCTACCAGCTAACGATCTAATTTCATCTCCATCAACAGTTATACCCTGCTGACCGTCTTTTTCAATCAATGGAATCTTGTGGGCTTCAACTGTTACCACGTCTTTCATAAGACCCGCACTCATCGTAAAGTTTACATCTACAGTTGCGTTAGCCTTAATTTTTACCCCTGTTTTTGCCTTCGGAGAATATCCGATAACGCTAACCTGAACTTCGTAATTACTGCCTGGTTTTACTGATTTTATCTTGTAAATACCGTCAAAATCGGTTGCTGCACCAGTTACTATCTGGCCAGCTTCTAAAAGAACCACGTTAGCAAACGGAATACTCTCGCCTGTCCCTTCATCAATAACAGTTCCTTGCAGGTTACCAAGACCCGTTTGGGCGTTTGATACAACGGCAGCACTTACAATAAGTACACTAAGTAGTAGAAGTCTTTTTATCATATCTATGACGTTTCAATTATGCCTCGTAAAAAGCGCGGCTAAAGTAGCAAAGATCAATTCGCGTGTCAAAATTTGTTAAACAATTGTTAAACCGTGTTAATTTCTTCAAACATATGGCCGGGTTAAAACAGCATCCATAACTATCGCTGTTTTCAAATCAAATCCATTAGGTGCGATCCTATCCATTATCGTTTCTTCCTCAATTTCCACCGCCACAACTTGCTTTATTTGTCTTTCAACCCTGTGGCTTTTAGCTTCTCCTCTAGACATCTGATAATCATCTGGCAGATGAGAATGAACTAAATCTTGGCTTAAAAATTTATCCTGATTTTTATGCTTCGGTGTCTCAACAAGTACAGGTTCTGGCTTTTTCTTTCCTTGCAGTTGCTCCAAAATCATGTCTTCCAAAGACTTGAAGCTTTCCTGCTCAGGTTCAACATACGGCTTTGCCTCCCTCTGTTGTACAGGTCTACCAGCTTCAGTATCCGCCTGTTCCTTATTCGCCTGCATCTTTCTGTAGGTATTCCAAAGAAACCAACCAATTGCAATGGCTATGTACGCTATGTTTTCTATGCCGTCCATGTTATTGTTTCTTTTTCTTAGCAGACCACTTTTTGGTCCTATTTGCTTTTTTATTCTTTTTCAAAGTGGCCTTCATCCGCTTTCTAGTAGCCTTGTCCTGCCCTTTCCAATGTCGTTTTACCCCTTTTTCTTGGGCAATTTTTTCCTCTTTCTTCAGTTTTTCCTGCTTGGCATCTGCCTCCTTTTGCTTTTTGGTGGCTGAGCTTTGCGCAAACCCTGCGGTTGTTACTACTGATAAGAAGATGAGAATAATGAATCGGACTAAAAACTTCATTGATGTCAAATATGATAGCTAGCTAATGTATTCAATGTATGCGAACGGACAGAAACAACTTCTATTCTCGTTTTCCGCACTACTGTTACCGTGTTCAAGGCAATATTAATTGTAAAATGCTTGTCTTGTAACTCATAAATTTGCGCCATGAAATCAGCTCAAACCGTTATTGCAATGCTCGTTGCAGCAATTACTCTCTCTTCAAGTTCGTGTACAAGAGGTACTGCCAGTGGCATTCCCTATGTACCTGTTAATTATCAGTTAACGGTTTCTAATCCTGAGTTTGCGCCTCTTTTAGCCATTGGTGGTTGGCTTTACATTGGAGGTGGTTCTCGCGGAATCATTGTCTACAGATTTTCTCCAGACGAATTTCGAGCGTACGATCGGCATTGCACCTTTATGGTAGATGAAAATTGTCGCACATCTATGGATAACTCAGACATCACATCGGTTGACACCGAATGTTGCGACTCTAAATTTTTAATTGTCGATGGCGCTCCTATTGATGGCCCAGCTGCAATCGGCCTTCATCAATACAACACCCAATTTGACGGAAACACCTTACTCATTTACAATTAAATGATTGTTGTAACAGGAGCAGCCGGGTTTATCGGAAGTTGTTTATTAGCAGGTCTTCAAAATGCTGGTTATGTCGATTTGGTTGCTGTTGACGATTTCAGCAATTCATCCAAAAACAAAAACCTAGCAGGAAAAAAACTTACTGCCAAAGTAGACCGCAAAGACTTTTTCCGTTGGATTGAAGACAATCACCGTTTCGTTCAGGTAATTTTTCATCTAGGTGCAAGAACAGACACCACCGAATTCAATCGCGAAATCTTTCAGGAGTTGAATGTCGATTACTCCAAGAAAGTTTGGAATTTATGCGTTGAATTCGGACTTCCTTTAATCTATGCTTCATCCGCTGCAACCTACGGTTTGGGAGAACTTGGATTTGAGGACAATCATTCCGTGATAAAAAACCTCAAACCCTTAAACCCTTACGGAGAGTCGAAAAACGAATTCGATTGTTGGGCCGTAGACCAGAATACTAAACCTTATTTCTGGTCTGGGTTGAAATTTTTCAACGTTTATGGCCCCAATGAATATCATAAAGGAAGAATGGCGTCTGTTATCCTTCACGCGTTTAATCAAATCACCCAATCAGGGGCAATGAAACTCTTTCGCTCGCATAATTCGAACTACCGAGATGGCGAGCAATTAAGAGATTTCGTTTACGTGAAGGATGTTGTAAGTGTTTGCATCTATCTAATGGAAACCAGAAAAAATTCTGGCATCTACAATTTGGGTACTGGCAAAGCCAGGTCTTTCGTAGATCTCACCAAAGCAACATTTAAAGCAATGGAGAAGTCTGAAGACATCAGCTTTGTTGATACGCCAATAGATATTAGAGACAAGTACCAATACTTTACCGAAGCCAACATGGCTAAATTGAAAAGTACTGGGTATCAAAAGCCTTTTCATACACTTGAAGAGGGTGTTGCCGATTACGTTGGCAATTATCTAATGACCAATAAATATCTCTGAACTTGAAGAAACGGGATTACAGTCTATTCTTCTTATCAGTATGTCAAAGAACGAGGTGTGCGCGAAAATTTACCTTTTGATGATTCGTCTTACTTCGATTTTATCTCCAAAATCGAGTCTTACGATATACATTCCAGTCTTAAACCCTGAAAAATCCAATGTTTGCGTGCTGATTCCTGGCTGAAATACTCCAGTGTACGCTAATCGACCTAGTGGGTCCAATACCTGAACAGGAATTCCTTCTTTAACCGTGAATTCAAAATCAAAAACCAGGTCATGCTCAACAGGGTTTGGCTTGAGTGTGAAATAATCTCCTTCATCACCTGTCGGAATTTCATCACCTCTAACATCATCACCCTCTCGTAGTAGTGCAGATTGTGTTTCTGACTCGATGCTTGATTTAGAAATTACACTTCTATGGTCCAAACTCTGCCCGTAGATATTGCCTTTATCAATTAGAATCCAAACCATGGCCATGATGATAATGATGGTAATTCTACCCAAACGCTTGGCTGGCTTTCCGTCTTTGATGCTCTTGTAAATGTTTTTCATGGTGCTTGTTTTTAATTATTCAACTTCTGTTACCTATCAAACTCTAGCCTAAAGTTAAGTAGGGTGTTGCGGTTGGTCAAACCACCTAAGTGACCATTCTATACACCTCAAAACGATTGTAATCCCGTTCATTTGTACTGCAATTTTCTGATTATCAGCAAGTTAACGTGGTAATTAACTTGCTTTTCAATTACACTTCTA
>CALCGD010000018.1 GCA_937900875.1 uncultured Flavobacteriales bacterium | reverse complement strand
CCGTTGTCGGACAAGAATTTGCATCCAGAATGGTTACCGTGTAAGAACCAGCGGCCAATCCCGTGAAAGTTCCTGAAGCTTGTGCTCCCGAACCAATGTTAAACGTGTAAGCAGGTGTTCCGCCTGAAGCAGAAACCGTGACAGCACCAGTAGAAGCGCCATTACAATCTGCAGGCGTAGTCGAAACAATCGCTCCAACAACAGGAGTAGGTTCGGTGATGGTTACCGGAACAGTTGTCGGACAAGAATTTGCATCCAGAATGGTAACCGTGTAAGAACCAGCAGCCAATCCCGTGAAAGTTCCTGAAGCTTGAGCTCCAGAACCAATGTTGAAGGTGTAAGCAGGCGTTCCGCCTGAGGCGCTTACAGTAGTCGATCCATCAGAAAATCCGTTACAACTTGCTGGAGAATTAACTGCGGAACCAGTAACAGCAGTCGGTTCTGTAACCGTAACTATGATCTCGGTTTCACATGCGTTAAATAAATCTACAACAGTGACTGTATAGCTGCCTGCGCAAAGATTCGTTGCTGTACTCGAGCCAGCATTGTTGTTGTCGGTTAAAACTGTGGAGCTGTTTGAATCTCGAACCCACGTGTAATTGTAAGGGCCAGTACCATCACCAATAACGGTTGCTCCACCCAGGCAATCTCCATTACATGGATTGGCAACAAGATTCAGTAGAATTGGGTCTGGGCAACAAGTGAGGATTGCGTTAGCGATAACATCAGGGTCAGGTGTGCAAGCCAAGCTCGTCCAATCACCGCTTTCACCATCAGCAGAAGTCGTAACAGATACACCTAAGTCGGCACCGTCAACTCCCGGAGGGCAATCATTTGTGGTTACATTCCAACAGAATTGCCAACCACCAGTACCGTTGTCCCCCCAACTATCGCCAGGATTTGCAGGACTGTTTGCACCTCCACTGTGTGAAGGGCTTTCGAAATAAAACCCTGGTGGAAAGGTGCCGTTACCAGCTTCACTAACGATATTGTTGTTGTACCAAGACCAGGTTCCATTGCCACTAATCGATGCTGGCGGAGTGGTTGTTAAACTTCCAACATTCCAACCTGCACCAAATGAAACCTGTACACCATGTAGCCAATTAATATTCTGTTGAACCCACGTGTCAATGTTGTAGCAGAAATCAACAGATGTTCCACTTTGATAAAAACCGTTGGTTGGGGGTGGCGTTGCTGTAATGCTAGCTTCAGTTAAACAAATATTGCAATTGAACGAATTGGTAATCGATAGTTGAAAGTCATCCACATCAGACGGATCGCCACCAGAGATTTGTAGGTAGTAGGTGTTGCCGGGTATAACTGGCTCTACAACAAGGGTTGCGCTTCCTACGCCATTCGCACAACCGACACCAGCAAGTCCAGAGCAATTGCCAGAATAGAGGCCAATGGACGGATTGTTTAAGCCATCGACATCAATAATCACGGAGTTTCCCTGCGGGGTAAAACTGTACCAGACTTCCGGGACAAATGTGGGCATATCACCACCTCCAGAACAACTTAGCTGATAGGTATAGGGATTTGCCGCAGTTGCTCCAATGTTACTCCCACACCAAACCTGAGTAGTACCTGCCCCGCTTGGACATGCATTTGGTGCATCCAGGGTTCCCAACGAACATGCGGTTGCACAAACATCGGCAGCCGCTCCTGTACAAACAGGACCGCTTGCGCAAAGATCTACAGGAGCTGTGCAACTGACGTTTAAAGTCATGCATAGTCCACTGTTTGCGCAATTATACCTATCAACTAAAACACTAACTGGCCCTGTGAAAGTTGCGACCCAAGTTACGGTAGACTGTAATCCACAGCCATCATCATCATAGCCGATAACTGATGCACCGTTGTAAACCGTTATCTGCGTGTCAAAATCGGTATCGCCACAAGTGGAGAACGTGTAAGTATTCCCACTCACCACGTTTACCGTTACATATTGCCCACCATTAACACAGGTATTTGCTGCTGAGCCCGGACAAGCAGATGGAGTTAGATCGCCTAGAAAACTATTATCGTTTGGACATTGCGCAGTTGCATTGACTAAAAAGCCAAAGAGCAAAACTGCGATATGTAACTGACGAAATTTCATTCAATCTTGTACTGATGAGGATGGGAGAGAATTACATCTTGTTTAGACTTAATCATGTTGTCAAAATCTGCTTTGCTGACAACCGTTCTGTTTTTACTTGGAAAACCTTTGCCGATTTTAGCAACCTTAGAATTCGAGTTAATTTCAGAACGAACGGCAATCATTTCGTTAGGCAAAAGCTGAAAAACAAGCGTAACAGCCCAATTAACTCGTTCCTTCAGTACATAGTTTTCTATTTGTAAATCACATCCCGCATCGGCCATTTCCTGTGCTGATAATAGCGTGAAAGATGAACCATCCTCAAACGACAACACTCTTCTTGAGTCTCTTAAACGGTAGGTCTCAAGGTTTGCTTTGCTCAACGCAGCCGAATGCATGTTCGAAAAGCCTGTTTCCGCTACGGCCACGATGGAATTTGTATTGCAAGAATCAGGTATAGATTGAGCAAGTACTCCGTTACTTCCCACGAGCGAAATCACCGCCAAACATGCAATTTGTCTTATTCTAGAAATCAATCCAGAATTGGATGATACATGTGATATCATAAGGAAATGATTGAGATGGTTCGGTGAATATACCCTT
>CALCGD010000017.1 GCA_937900875.1 uncultured Flavobacteriales bacterium | reverse complement strand
CGTTCAGATGCTTTTTCAGCTCGCGTTAGCAACTCCGCATCAGCTTTAGAAAGTTGATTTTTCTGAAGAGATATTCCCTTAATGGTAATTGTAAACTCAGCCATAATTCCTGTAATGGTAGAAAATGAAGGTAATAACTTACTTCTGAATGAGGACGGTAGCGTAAGCAGCCACGCCTTCTCTTCGGCCAACAAAGCCAATCTTTTCTGAAGTTGTTGCTTTAATTGAAACGGCATCTTCGTCCACTTTCATAATCTCAGCAAGAATATTTTTCATGTCTGGAATATGCGGATTAACCTTTGGAGTCTCTAAGGCAACAGTGCTATCAACATTACCGATTGAATAGCCTTTTTCATCTAGCAATTTAACCACATCACGAAGTAAAATTTTGCTATCAATGCCTTTGTAATCTGAAGAAGTATCTGGAAAGTGAAAACCGATATCTCGAAGGTTTGCGGCCCCTAACAGCGCATCGCAAATAACGTGTATCAATACATCGGCATCTGAATGACCAACGGCACCTAGTTCTGCAGGAATAAGTTTACCACCCAACCACAGCTCTTCGCCCGCGGCTAACTGATGAACATCGTAGCCGAAACCGACTCTGATTTTCATTTCTTCATAACGGCTGGACAATAAAGCTCATTTTCTGTCCCTTCATTTCTCCAAATTTCCCACAGAACAGATTCTGGCATAGCTGGTGTAGATGGCGTTACCTGCCCCAATTGATTGGACCCACTTATTGCTGCGCGATAGGGCGTGTAGGTGGCACGGAAACGGACTGTCCATGTACCGTTCTCATCACCAAGAGTATAAGGACCGCCTTCTGCAATGGTTTCCGAAGTTACTGTGAGTTGCAAAGCACTGTTGTTATCCAGTTTGAGCAGGTTCGGGGCGTTATGCTCCGCCAAAACTAGGCTTCCACCAAATGGGGTGCCATTTGAACAGAAGACTGTGTCTTCCGTACTCCAAGTGCCAGAGAATCGCGAGGCCCAACTTACACATTCAGGTGGGTCGACATGATAGGTATCACATTTTTCCTTGCAACCAATCCATGCGGTGACGGTCAATAACACTATCAGTAACTTTTTCATGGTGGTTTAAGTTTAGTTTCAAATTTTAAGATGGAATAGGACAATAAAAATACATTAGAGCCCTAACCGCCACTAATCTTCGATGGTGTCTCTATTCTTCTCTTCGTTCTGATTTTTGAAAGCTGCGAAGTCGAAATTCAACGTAAAACGGAGCGTGTTTTCCAGCGGATTACGCTGCGAAGTAGGAATCAAATACGCGAAATCCAATCCGAAAACGTTGTATTTGATACCAGCACCAACAGTGAAAAATTGTCTGTTTCCTTTAGATGCTGCTTCATGAAAATACCCAGCTCTGATAGCAAATAATTTGTTGTACCAATACTCCATCCCAATTGCAAGATTAATCTCACGTAGCTCTTCGGCACTTCCACCAGGAGCATCTCCAAACGAAGTAAACATCCCATTAGGAACACTACGGTTTGGATCTTTTCCAGCAATAATTTGTCCATAACCAGGGTCTCGATTGGTTGTATAGTCCAGTTGTCCGGGAGCGGTTCCTGGCGGAAGGTCTGGATTCAGGTATTGATTCGTTCCATATTCTGGTGGTGTTGGAACCATTAGTTTATTAATATCGAAGTAGAGGCCGATTGAATTACGCTCGTCAGAAAAATATTTGAAACCAAGACCGAACCGAAAATTTATAGGGATGAAGTCTTCCTCGTTTGTTTGCGTGTAAGAAACTTTTCCACCAATATTAGAAATATTCAAACCAGCAGTAAGGACTGTTTTCTTATCGGCAATTTCAATTTTCTCTGTTCTGTAGTAGAACGAGATGTCTGCAGCTGCGGTTTGAGCCGCTTTTGTGTCAGCACCACCCACATTTATACCTCCCGTTAGGTTGGAGAAGATGTATCTAAGCGAAATTCCACCAGAGAATTCTCGCGATAATTTTCGAGCATAGCTCACGTCTAATGCCAATTCACTCGGGGTGAAATTGCCAATGCTATTCCCTTGGTTGTCAGTAAACGCAATACTTCCTAAACTGAAATATCGCAGTGAGCCTGAAAGCGTTTGCTGTCCTTTCTTTCCGATTTTTCCGTATCCTGAAAGGTAAGCAAGGTTGATGTCTGGAACCAAGGCTCTTAACCATGGAGTATAGGAAAGTGAAAACCCCATTTTGTTATCGATAAATGCCATTTTGGCTGGGTTCCAATGAATGGAGGCGCCATCTGCATCTGTAGCAGCACCAACGTCTCCCATAGCTCCTGCACGGGCATCTGGCGAAATCATCAAAAATGGAACGGCTGTGGTAATGGTGTTGAGTGGGATATCATCTGCCCTGTCACCCTGACTTGAACCACCAGTGGTCTGAGCAAACCCCACAACAGAGGTCAACAAAATCACCAAAAATATTGAGCCGAAACTCTTTAAATTGAACATCCTAGTATTTTTTCGGGCTGCAAATATAGCCATGTTAAGACTTATCATTAATTAAGTATTACAAGCCGTTCAATTTGTTCGGCTTTTTGCCCGTCTGGCGTTGTAATTTTAAGATTGTACATATAAACACCCCTTCCTATTTTTTGACCATAATCATCAAGCCCGTTCCACTCTATTGGCTCATTTCTAAAGCCTTGTGTTAGCACTGTTTCATTTATCGTTTTAACCAGTTTACCAGAAACCGTAAATACCTGAACCTGCACGTCTAAACTGTTACAAGCCTGATTATGTTCAAACATAAACGAAGTGTTAGTGGTAAACGGATTCGGGTAATTTAAAACGTGTTCTAAAGCCAGTTGGGCCGACTCAGCAACAACAAATTCTGTGTATGCCTCTGAACTATTATTGTAA
>CALCGD010000016.1 GCA_937900875.1 uncultured Flavobacteriales bacterium | reverse complement strand
GTTTGCAAACACAATAATGCAATTGGCCAATAACGGATAATCCGAGACCTCCATAAAGAGTAAATAAACCAACGAGTTGAATGCAACAAGAAGCATTCGCAGCATGGAAATACGCTTTTCCGCTGTGTATAGCTTCTCATTAAGAGCATGCTCAAGAGATTGGTTTTCAGTCACCGCTTCAATTCTGGTCAATAAACTCAGAACTGAGTACGAGAATTGAGCGGCTATTGTTCGACTAAATCGCCAAACGACCTAAGACGAAATTTATAATCCTAACAAAACTTCCTCAGAAGATTTTCCGCCAAAGAGCATGGTTTCTGGATTCTCAAGCATGTTTTTAACCTTAACTAAGAAAGAAACAGACTCTTTTCCATCAATAATGCGATGATCATAGCTAAGTGCCAAGTACATCATTGGTCGGGCTACAATTTCTCCATTTTCAACCACCGCTCGATCTACAATGTTGTGCATTCCTAAAATGGCACTTTGAGGTGGATTGATAATTGGTGTGCTCATCATTGAGCCAAATACACCACCATTGGTTATGGTAAATGTGCCTCCAGTCATTTCATCAACCGAAATTTTACCGTCTCTAGCCTTGATAGCTAAACGCTTTATCTCGGCCTCAATTTCTGCCAGACTCATTTGCTCAGCATTCCTTACAACGGGCACCATAAGCCCTTTTGGAGAGCTAACGGCTATGCCGATGTCGCAATAATCATGAAAGATCATTTCCTGTCCATCAATCATTGCGTTCACCGCTGGGTAATGAAATAAGGCCTCGGTTACTGCTTTGGTGAAGAAACCCATGAAACCAAGGTTTACTCCATGTGAATCTGCAAACTTGCCCTTGTACCTGGCGCGAAGGTCCATTATTGGCTTCATGTTTACCTCATTGAATGTGGTAAGCATTGCCGTATCGTTTTTAACGGATACTAGACGCTCTGCTACTTTTCTACGTAGCAAACTCATCTTTTCTCTGCTCTGCTCTCGTCCGCCAGTCCAACTTTGACCAGCATCTCCTAAACTAAACCCAGAAGAAAGTGCGGCCAAAACATCTTGCTTTGTAATGCGTCCGTCTTTGCCCGTAGCCTTAATCTGATTAGCTGAAACTCCACTTTCTGCCATCAGCTTTTTAGCTGCTGGTGATGGTGTTCCCGCGGCATAAGAGCTATTGTCTTTGGCCGCTGGTTCTGCATTCTTAACCTCTGGAGCTGCCGTAGGAGCAGGCTCTTCCTGTTTCTTTGCCGCCACAGCTGGTTTGCCCTCAGGGGCCTTTGCGTCAGTATCAATAGTGCAAATTACCGCACCCACTGCTACCACATCTCCTTCAGCAGCTACCCGCTTTATTATACCTGCTTGTTCGGCAGGAATTGCAAGAGTGGCCTTATCTGAATCTACTTCGCAGATTTCCTCATCAAGAAAAACGTAATCGCCATCTTCTTTTAACCAAGATGCAATTTCTACTTCGGTAATCGATTCTCCCGGACTTGGTACTGTTATCTCTACAATTGGCATGCTCTTATCTTATTATTGGTTAAGCAGTTACTGCAATATCGGCAAATGCTCGTTCTATCAGTTTTGCTTGTTCTATTCTATGGCGTTGGCCAGATCCTGTTGCAGGAGCACCAGAAGACGGTCTTGAAACTAGCTCAAAATTAATCTGACGAAGCTTGCGAAGAAGATGCGCCCATGCTCCCATGTTTGAAGGCTCTTCTTGAACCCAAACCCACGCTGCCTTTTTGTATTTCTCTTGTAACACAGCCAGCTGCTTTCTTGGTAGCGGGTCTAGTTGCTCTAAACGAACAATGGCAACATCATCTCGTTTGTCTTCTTCTTTCTTCTCGAGCAGATCGTAGTAAACCTTGCCACTACAAAGTAGAACACGTTCCACTTTAGTTGCGCTTACAGTTGCATCGTCAATAACCTCCTTAAATCCGCCTTCGGATAAATCGCTAAGGGTAGAAACACATCTTGGATGACGCAACAAACTCTTAGGAGTAAATACCACTAGAGGTTTCCTGAATTCACGCTTCATTTGACGTCTTAAAACATGAAAGAAGTTTGCTGGTGTAGAGCAATTCACAATTTGCATATTATCGTCAGCACAAAGCATCAGAAAACGTTCCATTCTAGCGCTGCTGTGCTCCGCTCCCATACCTTCGTATCCGTGCGGAAGTAGCATCACAATACCATTCATTCCTTTCCATTTTTCCTCAGCGGATGAAATGAATTGATCGATGATAATTTGTGCTCCATTGTTGAAATCGCCAAACTGAGCTTCCCAGATTGGAAGACAGTTAGGCAATCCAAAGGCATAGCCATAATCGAATCCTAATACGGCATATTCAGAAAGAAAAGAGTTGAAAATATTGAATTCTCCTTGGTCTGGGCTGATGTGGTCAAGTGGAACATATTCCTGACCAGAGTCCTCAATCTTAAGAACTGCGTGTCTGTGAGAAAAAGTACCTCTTTCTACATCTTGACCTGAAATTCGAACTTGATGTCCTTCCTTGAGTAGGGTGCCGTACGCCAAAAGTTCGGCCATTCCCCAATCTAGCGCGTCCGATTCAAAGACCATTCGTTCACGGTCCTTCAAAATCTTTTGCATTTTTCTGAAGACCTTGATATCGCTTGGTATATGGGTGAGAACCTTTGAAATCTCTTTCAATACAGACTGATTGACGCCAGTATCAATCGAATTTTCAAAATCTTCTTTTTTAGCAAATCGATAACCTTTCCAGGTGTCCTCCAAGAATTGAGTAACGGTTGCTTTCTGAATTTCTTTAGCCTCTAATAATCGCTCTTGAAGCATTTGACTAAAGTCTTGCTCCATTTCTTTTACAATGTCGGCTCCTACAATACCTGAAGAAGTAAGTTTCTTAGAGTATATAGCTAACGGATTTTCGTGCTTGGCAATTAGGTCGTATAGATTTGGCTGGGTAAAACGAGGTTCGTCACCCTCATTATGACCGTATTTTCTGTAGCACAAAAGATCCACAAAAACATCGCTCTTGTAAGTCTGTCTGAATCTCATTGCTATACGCATGGTATGAGCAACGGCTTCTGCATCGTCTCCATTCACATGGAAAACAGGCGAAAGGGTCACTTTAGCCACATCGGTGCAATAAGTCGATGATCGGCCGTCTGTATAATTGGTCGTAAAACCGACCTGATTATTAATCACAATATGAATTGTTCCACCCGTTTTATAGCCATCTAATTTGGCCATTTGAACAACTTCATAAACAACACCTTGGCCCGCAATTGCTGCATCGCCATGGATTAGAATTGGGCATAACTTACTGTCGTCACCCTTAAACTTTCGGTCAATTTTAGCTCGAGATATTCCAGCCACCACCGGTCCAACAGCTTCCAAGTGAGATGGGTTTGGGCAGAGGTTCATTTTTACCTCTTTTCCGCTATCGCAGGTCATGTAAGATGTGTAGCCCATATGGTATTTCACATCTCCTTCTACATCTGCATCTTCATAATCTTTTCCTTCAAATTCGGAAAAAATCTGCTTGTATGTTTTGTTCAGGATGTTGGCTAACACATTAAGTCGACCTCTATGCGCCATTCCTATTACAAACTCTTCTATACCCAAAATGGCGCCTTCTTCTACAGCCATATCCATTGCAGGAATGAGCGATTCTGCACCTTCTAACGAAAACCTTTTTTGACCAGTGAATTTCTTGCCTAAAAACTCTTCGAATAGAACAGCCTGGCTCAATTTCTTAAGTACCTGCTTTTTTTCATTCAAAGAGAAATCTGGCTGATTGCGGTTGTTTTCCAACATTTTCTGCATCCAGTCAATCACTTCTGGTTTGCGCATATACATATACTCAACCCCAATACTTTGGCAATAAGTTGCTTCTAAATGAGCAATAATTTCCTTTAAACTAGCAGGCCCAATTCCAATCATAGTACCCGCCCTGAAGGTGGTTTCTAAGTCGGCTTCGGTTAAATCGAAATTCTCTTTATCTAGGGTGGGAGTATATTTTCTCCTTGCTCTAACTGGGTTGGTATCAGTAAAAAGATGCCCGTTTTTCCGGTAACCTTCTATAAGGTTTACAACGTCAAATTCCTTTTTAACATTTGCTGGTATTCCGAATTCTACATCATCCTGATCATAGAGCTGCTCCGCAAAATCGAAGCCAGCAAAAAATTGCTGCCAGTCTTCGCTTACAGAGCTTGGGTCGGATTTAAAAGATTGATAAAGATGTTCCACAGCGGAAACATCCATGTTTGAGAGGTACGAGAACTTATCCATTAGTGAAGGACGGGGTGTTCTTTAGGTTTGGGCAAAGATAAGATTATCGAATAGCCTTAAGGACGTAATTTAAAGGAAAACACACATTTAAGGCAGATGTTTGCCAGCAAAGAAATATCTGATAACTACTTTTTGTAATTCTCGCTTGAGAATGAGGTCGGTTAGAAGCTGTAAACTGTTGGTGTCTTCGCCAAAAAGGGCATTCTTCACCTTAGTCTCGTTGAGGTCTATACTGTAAAGAAGATTCCAAAAGCGCTCGGTCTGATTTTCTAGCATGTACTCAATTACGGGTAGCAATTGCTCTGTTAATTCTTGATATGCGGACTCTCCTTCACCTGAAAACTCAACTTCAAAGCCAGTTAATTGAAAGTCTTTATTGAGTTGAGATACTACATCTTTGAGCAGATCAACACTCCGCTCGTATCGTTCGAAATCTGATTTGGCCAGTGGTAGGTCCATGCTAATGTTCTCGATGCATTAAGTCGTTTGAAAACTGTTTTAACGTTGTAACCCACGCGGCACTTCCTTTTACTTTTTCCAAACTGGCAATTCCTGAGTTGTAGTAATCCCACATCTTTTCTTCTGCCAATTGGCGCACACCCAACTGATTGTAAATGGCGGTAACTGCCGCTACTTTTTGTGTGGGCGCATTGGATGTCAGCCATTGGTTAAGTTCCAGAGACTTTTCTTTGTCGGCCAATTCAAGCGCTTTAAGTAGCAAGAATGTCTTCTTATTAGAGATGATGTCGCCTCCTTTTTGCTTACCCACTTTGGCACTTTCGCCATAAACATCTAGAATATCGTCTTGCAGCTGAAAGGCTATTCCTGTGTTCAATCCGAAGTTGTAAAGCAGGTTTGCTTGCTCAGCATTAGCTCCGCCTATTAAGGCGCCTATTTTTAGAGATGTTGCTAATAGAACTGCGGTTTTAAGACCGATCATCTGCAGATATTCTTCTAACGAAACGTCATCTCTGCTCTCAAAATTCATATCCAATTGCTGTCCTTCGCAAACTTCTAATGCCGTTCGATTAAATTCAATTAAAACGTCTGACAAAGCACCTGTTCTTGTTTCTACCAAAAGTTGGTATGCTTTAATAATCATGGCATCGCCCGAGAGAATGGCTATGTTCGAATTCCATTTTTTGTACACACTTGGATTGCCTCTTCGTAAAGGTGCTTCATCCATAATGTCGTCATGTAGTAGCGTAAAATTGTGGAACAACTCTATACCTATAGCAGGTCTTAAGGCTTGACTAACATCTTCAGAAAAAACCTTGCAGCCAAGCAATACCAACAACGGACGCATGCGTTTGCCGCCATTATCCAGCGTGTATTTTATTGGGTCGTAAAGTTCTTTGGGCCCATCTGGTAATTCAAGCAAACCAAGTGCATAATTGAATTGCTTTAATAGATCCTGAATTGGGTTCATTCTTTACAAAAGGGAAATAAACTGACCGTGCTGTATGACTTGCTCTAGACCGTCTTCAAACGAAGTTACGTCTCGCTTAAGTAAATCGCGCATTTTGCTTGTGTCTGGTAGCCTTCGCGTCATGTCTCCCTCTTCCAAAGCAGGTAGATGGATTACGCTTGATTTTGAGCCTGTAATTTTGATGATGCTTTTTGCCAATTGAAGAATTGGTACTTCAACATTTCCACCAATATTAACCACATCATTCACGTACAAATCGTTGTAAAACGCGGATACACAGGCATCAACATTGTCGTTTATGAAGCAAAAAGTTCTTGTTTGAGAACCATCTCCATAAATGGTAATATCCTGGTTTTGAAGGGCCATTGCCAAGAATCTAGAGATCACAAACTCCTTACTTTGTTTGGGACCATAGGTGTTGAAAAAACGGAAAATAGTGTACTCCAAACCGAACTCACGCTCGTAAGATTTCAGATAAGCCTCGCCAACATTTTTCACAATAGCGTACGGTAATCTAGAGTTGAGCGGTGTAGTTTCTTCGTTCTGTGGAAATTCAACTGGTTCTCCATAAACCTCAGAAGAACTTGAATAGTAGATACGCTTTACACCTGTGTTTTTGCTCAGCGAAAGAATGTTGTTTATGCCCGTAATGTCGTTAAGAACCATTACAGGATTCTGAAGTGTACGCTTAACGCCAACTACCGCTGCATAATGAAAAACATAATCGAAAGTGTAAGCAAAAAATACGCTCGAAATGTCTTTGTAATCATTAGCATCGCACTTAATAAAGCGGATGTTATTGAAATCAGATTCAGGAACTTTTTTAAGGGAACCCGTTAAAAGATTGTCAACGATGACCACATAGTTCTCTGGGTTTGATGCAAGTTTGGCAGCTATGGCGCTGCCTACAAAACCCGCACCTCCGGTAACAAGAATCTTGTTTTTAATTTCGGATGGGTACTTCATTTTATTTCAGCAGTTTCATTAAATAATCTCCGTAACCACTTTTTTGAAGTGGTTCAGCAATTTTTCTGAGTTGATCGGCATTAATGAATTTCTGCCGATAGGCGATTTCCTCAATACAGCCAATAGCCAAGCCTTGTCGCTCCTCAATGGTTTGTACGTACTGACCAGCTTGCATTAACGAGGCAAAAGTGCCAGTATCTAGCCACGCAGTTCCTCTACCTAGCAAACCAACCTTTAGCTTTCCTTCCTTTAAATAGTGCTTGTTTACGTCCGTAATTTCATATTCGCCACGGGCGCTTGGTTTCAAATTCTTTGCCACCTCTACTACAGAGTTGTCGTAGAAATACAATCCTGGAACTGCGTAATTAGATTTAGGATTTGCTGGCTTTTCCTCAATAGTGACTGCATTAAAATCGGAATCAAACTCCACCACTCCATAGCGTTCTGGGTCACTTACGTGGTAAGCGTAAACAACGCCACCTTCAGGATCGTTGTTCGACTTCATAACCTGCTCTAGGCCATGTCCGTAAAAGATATTGTCGCCTAAAACCAACGCAACCTTATCGTCTCCAATAAACTCTTCTCCAATTACAAATGCCTGAGCTAGTCCGTTAGGAATTTCTTGCACTTTGTAAGAGAAATTGCAACCAATTGCTTCTCCAGTTCCGAATAATCTTTCAAAATGTGGCAGATCATGCGGTGTGCTAATGATGAGTATTTCACGAATACCAGCAAGCATTAAAACGCTTAGCGGATAGTAAATCATTGGTTTGTTGTAAACCGGCATCAATTGCTTGCTTACTGCAAGTGTAAGAGGGTGCAATCTCGTTCCCGAGCCGCCAGCTAATATTATTCCTTTCATTCGGATGTATTTTGAGCGCTAAGTTCCTTCTGAACCTGTTTTTCGTCATTTGGATCGTAAGAATCCAAGTCCGCTTCTTTGAAGTTTTTTGTAGTTAACGAACGCTCTAATGTAAGTAATAGAGATGGTAGAAGAATCAGATTTGAGAACATTGCCACTAACAATGTGATTGAAACAAGCATCCCTAATGCCTTGGTTCCGCCAAAGGTTGACATGTTGAAAATAGAGAACCCGAAAAACAGCACGATAGAGGTATATGCCATGCTCAATCCAACCTCGTGTAGAGCCAGAATTACACTCCGCTTTATTTTCCAATCGTTCGCTTCCAATTCTTGCCGGTATTTTGCCAGGAAATGGATTGTATCATCTACCGAAATCCCGAAGGCGATGCTAAATACCAAGATAGTTGAAGGCTTTATGGTAATACCCAAATAGCCCATTAAAGCACCTGTTACTATTAACGGAATAATGTTGGGAATAAGAGAGACCATTACCATTCTCCAAGATTTGAACATATATGCCATTAGCAGCGCAATAAGTACCACTGCAATACTCAAACTCACAAAGAGGTTTTTGACCAAATAATCGGTTCCGCGGAGGTACACTACTGAGGTTCCAGTAAGAATGGTTTTATACTTTTCAGGACTGAAAATGCTATCAACTTTGGGTTGCAATTCAGCCAACAAACGATCCATTTCGTCTGTGCCAACGTCTTTCATCTGAAAGCTTACTCGGGTTACCTGTCTAGCAGAATCGATGAAGCTATTAATTAGTTCATTTCCATTTTCAGCACCGCCTTGGTTGGCATAAGACAGTATAAATCCACGCTCGCTACCATTTGGCAGGCTGTACTTAGATTCCATTCCACCGTAGTAGGCCTGTTTTAAGGACTTTACTACCTCGGCCATGCTTACGGCTTTAGAAAACTGAGGGTATGCCGAAATGGTTTCTTGCAGTTTGTCGATGCGCTTAAGTGTGGCTGGAGACAAGGCTTTGTCTGGTTTTAAGGCATCTATCTGCACCTCGAAAGGCATAACGCCATTGAAGTGTTTTTCGAAAAAAGCTAAATCAGAAAGAACGGGGCTATCTTCTGGGAAATCGTCAACGATATTTCCGTTTGATGTGATGAGGGTAATTCCATAAAGACCAACCACCACTACGGTTCCGAAGAACCAATAAACCCGGGTTCGGTATGAAAGAACTATTTCAACAATTTTAGACACGAATGTTTGAGAATACTTACGGTCTAAATGCTTTACGTGGCGTGCTTTTGGCTCATTTAAAAAGCTAAACACAATAGGAACTAGCAGAAGTGAAAGCACAAAAATGAACATGATAGAAACCGAAGAAACGACCCCGAATTCTCGCATAACCGAACTCTCAACTACCGTGAAAGTTGCAAAACCCGCTGCAGTCGTAGCATTGGTAAGCAGCGTTGCCTTTCCAACTTTCCTAACCACTCGTTGAAGACCCTTTATCTTATTGCCGTGAGAACGATATTCTGTATGGTATTTATTCAACAAGAAAATGCAGTTAGCCACCCCAATTACGATAATAAGCGGAGGGACTAGCCCTGTAAGAATTGAAAGCTGGAAATTGAGAACAGAAACCAATCCGATTGACCAAAGCGAGCCAATTGCAACCACAAGCATTGCCACCATCACCACCTTAAATGATCGGAAGAAGATGAACATAATAAGTGCCGTAACTAAAATGGCGTAGAGTATAAACAACACCATTTCGCTCGCTACTACTTTGGCAAGCAAGCTTCGGATATAGGGCATTCCTGAATACCGCAACTTGGTATCAAGCTTTGCTTCGTATTTGTTGCCAATGCCCACGATTTTATCCGTTAAGGCCACGCGTTTTTTACTATCCAAAACCTTGGCGTTCATGGTAATTGCCATGATGGAAATGTGAGATTCTTCATCCCACATCAGCTTATCGTAAAACTTGAGTTTGATAATCTCCGCCTTTATCGAATCGAGTTCGGCTTGTGTTTGAAGTTTCGTTGCTGAAAGAAGCTTGAAGTCAAACCTCTTCAAACTGTCGTTTCTTACTAAATGATAGCATCGGGCTGCAGAAATAACCTGGTCAATACCATCCAACAGGCGTAACTCTTCGCCCATGTCAAACCAAGCATCATAGATGTCTTTCCTGAAAAGATTTTCTTGCTCGATACCTACAATTAGAACATCTCCATCTTCTCCAAACTTTTCTTTGAACGCTTTGTAATTGATTAACGTGCTATCGGTTGCTGGGAGTAGGGCCGCAAAATCATATCGAATTTTAACCGATGTGGCCTTGTAACCCATAAAAATGGTAATCAACCCAATTGCAACCAAAAAGGCAATGCGGTTTCTAAGAATGATGCGTGCAACGGTTTGCCACATGATTGTTGCTGAAAATCAGCTATTTGCTTGGTTAAAAACGGGGTGCGAAGCTAAGAAAATCACGTAGTCAATCCAATGCAGTTTGTGTCTGAATAAAGACCGAACTGAGTAGTGTCATCAAACCTGACGATTGCATTTCCTTAATTTCGCCAACCCAAAATGCGACACGTAGCCGAAATACCGTTTACCGACCCTGTTTACAAAAACAGACCTAGTTCTGTTTTTACGCAGTTTATACAGCGTTTTATTCGTGATGAGCGCGATATCGTGTTCATTCATCAAATTCTAAAAACGTTTTTGGTGATTATCCCAATTGCGGTGTTCCTCTATATTCCTGGGCAATTCCGTTGGTGGGTTGCTGCCATTTATCTTGGTCTCAATTGGGCTTTTTTCACGCCACCTTACATTTTGATGTTGCATTGTACCAGTCACCGACCGCTTTTCAAACGCGAATATGATTGGATGAACAAGATTATTCCTTGGTTTTTAGGTCCGTTTTTTGGCGAAACTCCTGAAACCTATTTCGGACATCATATGGGCATGCACCACCCAGAAAACAACTTGCGTGAAGACCTGAGTAGCACCATCGAATATCAGCGAGACAGCCTCGGAGATTTTATGAAATATTTCCTACGGTTTATCACCCTTGGGATGGTTGATTTGACCAATTATTTCACGCGTAAAAAGCGCTTCAAACTGCGGAAGAATACGGTTGTGGGTGAGCTGAGTTGGTACGCATTTGTCATTGCCATGAGCTTTGTGAATTGGCAAGCAACGCTTGCGGTTTTCATCATCCCATTCTTTTTCACCCGTTTTGCAATGATGGCTGGCAATTGGGGGCAACATGCTTTTGTGGATGCCGATGCTCCTGCAAACTGCTACCGAAACAGCATTACGTGCATTGAAGTTGCGTACAACAAGAAGTGTTTCAACGATGGCTATCACATTATCCATCATATCAAACCAGCCATGCATTACACCGATATGGCGCAGGAATTCCGTGATAACCTAGAAGATTACAAACGCGAAAAAGCCATTGTTTTTGAAGGGATTGACTTCTTCATTGTTTGGTTTTTTGCCATGACGCATAACTACAAAGCGCTTGCAAAATGTTTTGTGCGGCTGGACGACTCACTTCAGACTGAAGAAGAGGTTATTGCCTTCTTGAAAACAAGGTTGGCAAGATTGCCTGAGGAGAAGTTGGTTTAGGCTTTCTTCAACCCAAAATACAGGCAATGAATTCCGTAGAAAGTGCCTGTTCCTTCTTCCTTTAACCCAATCTTTTTGATGACTGCTTGAGAGGCCAAATTGTCTGGACGAACGATAGCTGCAATTCTATTTAGGCCAACGGTTTCAAAGCCGTGTTTTAGCAATGCTAAGCCAGCTTCTGTAGAGTAACCTTTACCCCAAAACTTTTTCTTGATACGGAAGCCAATTTCCACCTCTCCACCATCTGGCAAATGCTTTAGAATGTACCAGCCAATAAACTCATTGGTTTCCTTCAGGTATGTAGGCCAAAGCCCAAGACCTGGGTTTTCGGATATATATTTCAATAATTCCGGAATACGTTTCTCGTAATGCTCGCGCGATTGCGGCTTTCCTCCTGTCAGATATCGCATCACTTCAGGGTCGCTGTCCAAATCCACAAACAGGTCGAGATCTTCCAGTTTCAGCTTTCTAAGAGCCAGTCGTTCGGTTTCAAGAAATATATCCGCATGCTTCATGCTACAAATATGACGAATAGCCCAAATAGGGTATTGCCTGCAGAACAGAGTTGTAGGATATTTGAAACGTGCAAGTCACCCCACAACCAGCTAAAGAAATTCGAGAGCCCCAATTGCTTTCTACTTTTCCTGTCTTCGAATTCAAGAAGAAGAAAAAGAAGATTTGCTGCGAGAAGTATAAGCGTAAAGGAAAACGCTGTGGTTCTTGCCCGCTAAAAGGCTGCGCCTAAAGCTATTTAGAGTAACGGTAGTGCCCCGTTATTGTATATCTGAAAAGACAATCTTCCAGCACCTGTCCAGCGCCAATGTTGTGTACAATTAAAGGCCGATTTCCCAAAAGCGAAGTTTTGTTGACCACAATTCCAATGTGCGTAATTCCTCCGCCTAAATTCCACGTCACAATATCGCCAGCCTGGTAATCATCAGCGTTCTGCGACTTGGGTAAAACCGTTCCGTGGCGTTCAAAAAACCTCATGAGGTTTGGCACTCTTCGGTGGTCAATGTTCCTGTCGGTAGATTTCAATCCCCAGTTTTTGGGATAGATACTGAAGTTGGCTTTCATGTCTTCATGCACCAGTTTTTGTAGGTCTATTCCAAGCTTTCGATAAGCCCGAATGACCACATCGGTACAAACGCCTTTTCCACTTGGAACATCCCCATTCGGGTAATCAATTTTGAAGTAACTCGGGTCGTAGGTTACTTGCTGTTCCGTAAGTTTAATAGCGGCATTGGAAAGCGCTAAGTTCTGAGAAGAGACAGAGAGAATTAGGGAACAAAAGATGAGCGTAAAGAGTGCTTTCATGGAGTTGAAAAAGAGTAGTATTGTATGAATGAAACGACTTTTTATGTCACTGGTCTTTACGACCATAATTTTGAACGCGATGGCAACTATTGATATTGTAAACAAGGAAGTTAACGGCCTCACTTTCAAGTGTCGGGTAGCTGGAAATCCTGCTGATGAACCGGTAATTCTACTTCATGGTTGGCCAGAAACATCTCATATGTGGACCAAATTGATGGAGAAACTTTCCTCGGAAGGTTATTACTGCATTGCGCCAGATCAGCGCGGTTTTAGTCCGAAGGCTAGGCCAGAGAAAGTGAAGGATTATGAAATCGGGGCTTTGGCGAGTGATGTTATCGGAATTGCCGATGCATTTGGTGTCAAAAACTTCCAACTAATTGGCCACGATTGGGGTTCGGCCATTGGTTGGGCAGTGGTAGCTTTTTATCCTGATAGGGTCAAAAGTTGGACGGCTATGAGTGTTCCGCACATTAAGGCTTTTAGCGATGCGCTGCGGTTTGATAAAAAGCAAAAGAAGATGAGCCAATACATGGCGTTCTTTCAATGGCGCGGCATTCCAGAATGGTTCTTACTGAAGAAAGACCGATTGAATTTGCGAAAAACATGGAAGAAAAGTTCACCAGAGGAGCTTCAAGACTACTTAGATGTAATCGGCAATAAACCTGCATTAAAGGCTTCGTTGGGATATTATCGTGCTAATTACAAGACACTAAAAAAAGGGAAGGGAGGGGACGAATATGCGTTGGTGAAAACCCCAACATTGCTTCTTTGGGGAAAGAAAGACATTGCTATTGGTCCTGTTGGAATTGATGGAACCGCGCAGTACATGAAAGGCCCTTACGAACGAGTTGATTTGGACGCAGGCCATTGGTTGATGCAAGAGGCATTTGAGGATTGCTATAATCCAATTGCAGCACATCTCGCTAAATACAAATAGTGCCACTTGTTGAAGACATAATTGTTGGTGAAAACCGTCTCGGTCTTTGGAAAATTGACGGTACAGAAACTCGGTTTGAATCGGAATTCCCTGCACTAGCAGAGCAACTTTCGGTTAAGCATCCACGCACACAACTACAACGTTATGCGTCTCGGTTATTGCTGGCAGAAATGCTAGGTGAGTTGCCGGAAGTGACGAAAGACCCAAACGGAAAACCGCTTTTGACAAACCATACACTAAATCTTTCCATTTCGCATACAGAAGGGTACGCAGCCATCCTTTTGGGTACAGGAAAGTTGGGTGTAGATGTGCAACATTACAAACCCAATGTGCTAAAAGTCCGCGACCGATTTTTGGATGAAAACGAACAAAAAATAGCGCAAGACATAGAAACCACAACGCTATTCTGGGCGGCCAAAGAAGCCATCTATAAGTTTAATGCAAAGCCAAGTTTAGATTTCCGCGACTCAATTACCGTGCACGCTATCGAACCCGAATTTCTGCCTAGCAGTTTCGTTTATCAGGAGGTAAAAACCGACCTTAATTTGGGTTGGAAAAAGTTGGAAAATGCTATGCTGGTCTGGACCACCTAACGCTTAACAATAAACCAGGGGTTAAGCAGATTCTCCTTGTTGTATAGTAGGGGAGTTACCTCATCTTTTTCAGTGACAACGCATCCTGCATTTCGCGCAATGGCATCGCCAGCACCCGTGTCCCATTCCATGGTTGGCGCAAAGCGCGGATAAACGTCTGCAACACCTTCGGCAACCAGGCAAAGTTTCAGAGAACTCCCCATCGAAACCACCTCCACATCACCATGTTGTTGCTTCATTTTTTCGAAATATTCAAGTGTTTCATCACTCATATGCGAGCGACTTCCAACCATTTTAAACTTCGTTTTATCGCCTTCTTTGGGAAGTTTATCTCCTTTAGAAAGCAAGTCGGCTAAGTCAGAATGTGAAACATGAACTGCTGAGTAGTTGTCAATTTTGAAAGCACCTTTTCCTTCAATTCCCAGATACATTTCGTCCTTAACGGGCACGTAAATGACTCCTGAAACAGGAACGCCATTTCTTATAAGCGCAATGTTTACTGTGAATTCACCATTACGTTTTACAAATTCTTTGGTGCCATCTAAAGGGTCAACTAACCAGAATTCATTCCAAGCTTTTCGTTCTTCAAAAGGAAGATGTTTTCCCTCTTCACTTAAGATTGGAATTCCAGTTCCTTCCAACAATTCCATGATTTTGTTGTGTGCTCTTCTGTCGGCTTCGGTCAAAGGACTTTTATCGGCCTTCACATCAACGGTAAACTCCGTTCCATAGACCTTGAGAATTTCTAATCCTCCTTCGTACGCTCCTTTTATTGCTTGCTCAATCATCAGGCGAAGTTAGCAAGCCTAACCAACCTTCAAAGCACGTTATCTTTGCCTCAAATTCTAGAGAAATGTACAAGACAACATTGGTCATTCATGGTGGAGCAGGAACGCTGATAAAAAGCGAAATGAGCGCAGAGAAAGAAGTAGCCTATTTGGCTGCTCTTAAAGTTGCTTTGGAAGAAGGAAACATGATTCTCTCTAATGGTGGCACTGCATTAGATGCTGTAGAAATGGCTGTAAAATCGATGGAAGACAGTCCGCTTTTTAATGCTGGAAAAGGTTCGGTTTTTACGGCCAATGGAACGCATGAAATGGACGCTTCTATAATGAGCGGAAAGGACCGTATGGCTGGGGCAGTTTGCGGCATTACGGGCGTAAAAAACCCTGTTTCTTTATCACGATTAGTAATGGAGAAATCGGAGCACGTTTTGTTGGCTGGTGTAGGCGCTGAAGAGTTCGGGAAAGAGATGAATGTAGACTTTGAACCAGCTTCCTATTTTGACGAAGAATGGAGACGAAAGCAGTGGCTTTCTGTTCGAGGAACAGACCAAGTAGCACTGGATCATAACCTCAATCCAGACAGGAAGTTTGGTACGGTTGGCGCTGTGGCGCTTGATAAAGACGGAAACTTGGCGGCAGCCACTTCAACTGGCGGGATGACCAATAAGAAATATGGACGAGTGGGAGATTCTCCAATTATTGGTGCAGGAACCTACGCAAACAACAGCACTTGTGCCGTTTCATGCACAGGAAGTGGCGAATTCTTCCTTCGCGGTGTGGTCGCCTATGAAGTTTCGGCTTTGATGGAATTCAAAGGTTTGAGCTTGGCAGAAGCTTGTTCTGAAGTCATTCAGAAGCGAATTCTAGAAATTGGCGGTGATGGCGGTCTTATTGCAGTCGATCAGAAAGGAAACCTGAGCATGGAATTTAACACGGCTGGGATGTATCGCGGCTTTGTGAAAGAAGGCGAAGAGATAAACCTCGCCATATACAAGTAACTCCGTTTTAGATAAACGATTGTCCCATTGGCAGCACCTTAGTGCTGTGGTCAGATAATCGGAATTTATCACCATTTGATAGAAGATGGGTGGTGAGATTGGTCATTGACATCAGTGTTCCGTTTTTTAAAACTGAATGATTATTGTGGGTTATCCCGCGCGGATCCATCACTATCGCCATTCCCGAACCAATTACCGTGAAATGGTCTCCGTCTTCGATAATCACGCCCGTGTCTTCAGCTAAACCAATACCTACACATTGAGGATGAACCGCTACCGCTTCAGCCAATCTTCCAAATCGTCCCCTGCGTACAAAATGTGTGTCTATGATCAATTCAGGAATGAACCCCAGGCCTGTTTTCATCTTCACCGCTCCTTTATAAAACGCTTCTGAAGCGCTACCGCCAGCCACCATAAATTCTGACATAGCCATGGCGCCCGCGCTCGTCCCAGCAATTACCAATGGTTCGTTCCAATAGCGCTCCTTAAGCAAGTCGTGTAACTTGGTTTCTCGAATACGTTTTGGGATTTTGGCCTGATTTCCACCACTAAACATCACCACATCGGCTTCTGCAAAATCTTTAAGTAAGGTCTCTTGATTGCATTCTTCCTTCTCGGTGATGTGATAGTGAATGAGGCTTATGCATCCAAGACGATTGAAACCGAATTTATAAGTGGCACAGACTTCATCAGGAACGCTAGAAGCGGAGGTAACCAACACCACTTTTGAATTGGAACCTTTGGCTTTGTCCAGCACGTGTTTGAGCACACCTTTTTGCTCATATGGCAAGCGCGGTGTCGTTTCTTCCCCCCTATCTTCTCCTCCTCCTATTGGAATGAGAACCCCCCTTGGCTTCGAATGACTGCTCATTTTGGTCGTTGAAATTTCAAGACTTCAATATTCCTCATTTAAATCGTCCAATCGACCCTTCTTTTTTGTTAATTACCCAAAGAATTTGAACAACACCAAATGAGAATTAGAGAGATCAATGCAATGCGAGGACCAAATTATTGGTCTGTGAATAGGGATAAATTGATTGTAATGGTCTTGGATCTTGAAGAATTGGAACAACAACCAACGGACAAGATTCCAGGGTTTGCAGAAAGGTTGGAAGCCATGTTTCCTACCATGTTCTCACATCGTTGTTCAGAAAGTGTGGAGGGCGGATTTTTTATGAGAGTGAAAGAAGGCACTTGGATGGGTCATGTGATTGAGCACATTGCATTGGAAATTCAAACCCTAGCGGGTATGGATACTGGCTTTGGCCGAACACGAACATATGGTGAAGACGGGGTTTATTTCGTGGTGTTTAGCTACATGGAAGAAAAGGTTGGCCGATATGCAGCCAAATCTGCTGTGAGTATTGCTGAAGCTCTTGTTGCTGGAGAAGAATATGATTTAGAAAAAGACATTCGTGAAATGCGAGAATTGCGCGAGGGCGAGCGACTTGGACCAAGCACCGGTTCAATTGTCGAGGAAGCCCAAAGTCGTGGTATTCCGTGGATACGTTTAAACAAATATTCGCTTTGCCAATTGGGCTATGGAGCAAATCAGAAAAGAATTCAGGCAACGGTAACAAGCGATACTTCGAGCATTGGAGTCGAAATAGCCTGCGATAAAGAAGACACAAAATTCTTGCTGGAAGCGGCAGAAGTTCCAGTTCCCAAAGGAGATATTGTGCGAAGTGTGGCAGGATTGGAAGAGGCAATCGATAGAATTGGTTTTCCGTTGGTGCTGAAACCGATTAATGGAAATCACGGACGAGGAATTACAACCGACATCCAAACAAAAGAAGATGCGGTGGTGGCTTTTGAAGCCGCAAAGGAGATTAGCCGTTCAGTAATTGTAGAAAAATTCATTACTGGAGATGATTACCGATTATTGGTGATTGACCACAAATTGGTGGCAGCAGCAAAACGAACTCCCGCTCATATAATCGGTGACGGAAAAAGCACTATTCAGCAATTAATTGACGAGACAAATAAGGACCCACGTAGAGGTTATGGCCACGAAAATGTGCTTACCGAAATCACCGTGAACGACATGACTTTGGCTATTCTGAAGGCGAAAGATTATACGCTCAAAACAATAGTTCCAAAAGATGAATACCTCAAGCTCAAAGACACTGGGAATTTGAGCACGGGCGGCACTGCCGAAGACGTAACGGATATAGTGCATCCGTACAACGTTTTTATGGCTGAGCGCATTAGCCGCATTATAGGATTAGACATTTGTGGTATAGATGTAATGACTTCGGCCATTGATATTCCGTTGAATGAAACTGGCGGAGCGGTGCTCGAAGTAAATGCAGCTCCTGGTTTCAGAATGCACTTGGCACCTAGCAGTGGATTGGGCAGAAATGTCGCATCGCATGTTATGGACATGCTTTATCCGCAAGGAGCAACATCTCGTATTCCAATTGTTGCTGTAACAGGCACAAATGGAAAAACCACGACTACTAGGTTGATTGCCCACATGATGCGATTGAAAGGCCTTAAAGTTGGCTACACCACCACAGACGGTGTTTATATTCAGAATAGGTTACTCATGAAGGGAGATTGCACAGGGCCGGCCAGTGCCGAATTTGTGCTCAAAGATCCGACAGTAAACTTTGCAGTTTTGGAATGTGCGAGAGGTGGGCTGTTACGGGCAGGTCTTGGTTTTAAGCGTTGCGATATAGGTATTGTGACTAATGTGGCTGCTGATCACCTTGGGTTGAAGGGAATACACACACTTGACCAACTGTCTAAAGTAAAAGGAGTTATTCCAGAGGTTGTGCTTCCTTCTGGTCATGCGATTTTGAACGCAGATGATGATCGCGTGTATGAAATGCGCTTAAATGTGAAATGTAATGTGGCACTTTTCTCGATGGATGAGAACAGTCCCCGAATTAAAAAGCATGCAGCCAATGGAGGAATTTCCGCCATTTATGAGAACGGCTACATCACTGTAATGAAAGGTGAGTGGAAGATTCGAATTACTAAAGCTGTGAATGTGCCTTTGACAATGGGCGGCAGGGCCGATTTCATGATTCAGAACGTACTTCCCGCAACTTTAACTGCTTATTTGAGAGAATTTTCTGTGGAGGATATCAAAGTTGCACTCGAATCATTCATTCCATCTCCATCTCAAACACCAGGGAGATTAAACCTTTTCCAGTTCAAAAACTTCAACATATTGTTGGATTACGCACACAATGCTGCTGGTTTCCGAGCACTCTCTAAACTAATAGCAAAGATGGATGGTTCGCCAAAGGTGGGTATTATAGCAGGTGTTGGTGATAGACGAGACGAGGACACCAAAGAACTTGGGGCAATCGCAGCCGAAATGTTTGACGAAATAATCATCCGTCAGGATAGAAACCTACGCGGAAAGAGCGAGAAAGAATTAATCGGATTGTTGGAGGATGGAATCAATTCTGTAGACCCGAAAAAACCTAGAAAGGTTATTCGATTGGAGGAGGAGGCAATTGCCTATGCCATTAAGAATGCTACCCCTGGATCTTTGATTGTGGTGAGCTCAGATGTTGTGCCGGCTGCCCTAGAGCAGGTAATGAAATTCAAAGAGGATGAAGTAAAAGACCTTTACGGTTCATTCGATAAGGGAAATATTCCTAACATGACCAACTAATTATTTCTTATCGTCATCATCATCTCGGGTTACGCCAAAATCAAAGCTATACCAAGCCCGTTCATGGAAGTAATATAGAGCCATTTTTATGAAGGTTTCTGCGATGGCTACGCCCGTGGCTTTTTCTGCCACCAATGGGTCGTCTCGAAAGAAGAACCAAGCTAAAATGAACGTAGTGATGGAGGCAATTATTCGCCAGGTTATCGTTTTTGCTACGTGCCTTTTGTGACTTACAGCGCTCATGATTTTCTCTTATGTGAATGGTAGAATCAGTAGCCAGATTTGGCTCCAGCAATATTTTCAATAGGGTGCCAAGTGGTTTTTACCTCTTGGGTTTCGAGTAGTAAATACGGATCGTCACCTTCCGTATACCAGTCTTTATTACTCCAATCAGAAACACGTTTCACGTTCAAAGATGCGTTCTCTTTGATTTTTGTGAGGTGCTTTTCTCGGCAGTAAATGGTGGCGTTTACATCCATGTGGCTGCTGAAATGCTCTACCAATTCATCTTCTTTTCCTGTGAGGATATTGATAACCCCTCCTGGAACATCTGACGAATTCAACACTTCTGCAAACGTTACAGCTACGTGCGGAGAGTTTTCAGAAGCCAACACAACACATGTGTTACCTCCAGCAATTACTGGCATGATGGCGCTTACAAGGCCCAAAAGTGATGGGCTTTCTGGAGCAACTATCGTAACAACACCAGTTGGTTCTTGAACACTAAAATTGAAGTGTGAAGATGCAACCGGGTTTATCGAACCGAAAAGTTGCGTGTACTTATCGCACCAACCAGCGAAATAAACGCAACGGTCAATGGATGCTTCTACTTCTTTAATCGCGTTTGGTTTTGAAGCGCCAACCGCCATTAATTCCTCAACGAATTGTGCCTTTCTGCCTTCCAACATTTCGGCAATTCGGTAGAGAATTTGGCTACGATTAAACGCTGCCCGACTGCTCCAACCTTCAAAAGCATTTCGAGCTGCAACCACAGCATTTCTTGCATCTTTTCTGCTGCTTAAACAGATGTTAGTTACCGTTCCGTCTTTCAGCGTTACAGGATAAAATCTACCACTTTCTGTTCGGGGAAATGCTCCTCCAATGTAGATTTTGTATGTTTTTTGAACTTCCAATCTGCTCATCTTAATCGTTTAACCGCGGAGTCGCAAAGTTTGCACAAAGAACGCGGAGTTATAATCCATTTACTACTCGTTTGATGCCATTCTTAAGAATAGCAACATTGAAATTCATCAATAGGCCGAGTTTACAACCACTCAATTTCAAATAAGTAAGTGTTTGCGCCAGATGAACATCATTTATTTCTTCAACCGCCTTTAACTCTATAATCAGCTTGTTTTCAACCAAAATATCTATCCGATATCCGCAATCCATTTCTACGTCATCATAAATCAAGGGCATCGATTTTTCCACTTCAACCTTTAAACCCAGATTTCTCAGTTCGTATGCCAAACATTGCTGATATGCATTTTCCAAAAGACCGGGTCCTAAAGATCGATGTACCGTTATAGCACAGCCTATAACCTCCTTTGAGAGTTCATTTTCTGTCAATATTGCCGGATTCTCAATCATTATTTCTTGCGCCCTTTGCGAAATCTCTGCGTCTTTGCGGTTAGCTCAATTTCACGTAGGGTGATAATCCTTGCAATCCACCTTCACGACCGTAGCCGCTTTCCTTATATCCTCCGAATGGTGAAGTAGGGTCAAACTTGTTAAACGTATTTGCCCAAATAACCCCAGCCCTCAACTTGGTTGTCAGGTTAAAAATCTTCGATCCTTTATCAGTCCAAACACCTGCCGATAGACCGAATGGAGTGTTGTTCGCCTTGTCTATTACCTCATCAATAGTTCTGAAAGTCTGAACCGTAAGTACGGGTCCGAAAATCTCTTCCTGCACAATTCGATGGCTTTGCGAAGCTTCTAAAAACAAAGTTGGTTTGCACCAATTTCCTTTTTTTGGAAGTGTGCAATTCGGCTGATAAATCTCAGCACCTTCTTCCACGCCAATTTTCAGGTATTTATTGATGGTGTCAAGCTGCTCTTTTGAGTTGATGGCTCCCACATCCGTGTTCTTGTCCATCGGGTCACCAACAATCAATGTGCTCAATCGGTCTTTCAATTTCTTGATGACGATGTCCTTCACATTTTCCTGAACAAAAAGCCGAGAGCCCGCACAGCAAACATGCCCTTGATTGAAGAATATACCGTTGATAATTCCTTCGACCGCCTGATCAATTGGGGCATCATCGAAAATGATGTTGGCGGCCTTTCCTCCAAGTTCTAGAGTGGCCGTTTTATTCGTTCCAGCAATAGCTTTCTGAATGATTTTCCCAACTCCAGTCGAACCTGTGAATGCTACTTTGTCTACGTCCGGGTGATTGACAATGGCCGCACCTGTTGCTCCCGCACCAGTCACGATATTCACAACCCCAGCAGGCAATCCGCTATCGTGAATGAGTTCTGCTAATTTCATAGCCGTCAGTGGAGTAGTCTCGGCTGGTTTTAGTACGACCGTATTGCCGCAAGCCAATGCTGGTGCAAGTTTCCAAGCGGCCATTAGCAATGGGAAATTCCAAGGAATAATCTGCCCCGCTACACCAACTGGCTTAGCCGTTTTTCCAGGAAAAGCATATTCTAATTTATCCGCCCAACCAGCATAATAGAAGAAGTGGTTTGCCGCAATCGGAACATCCACATCGCGGCTTTCTCTGATTGGTTTGCCGCCATCAATGCTTTCCAGCACGGCAAATTCGCGTGCTCGTTCTTGTATCAATCGTGCAATTCTGAAAATGTACTTCGCCCGTTCTTTTGGAGCCATGGGCCCCCAAACTTCGTTGTAGGCTTTTCGTGCAGCTTTTACCGCTTTGTCTACATCCTTGTCAGATGCTTCCGCGAAATAAGCAATGTGTTCGTCCGTGCTTGGGCTGATAGAAGCGAACTTCTTTCCGTCTTCAGCCTTTACGAATTTGCCATTAATGTATAACCCGTATTCCTTCTTTATCTCGGCATGACCTGCGCTTTCAGGTGCCGAAGAATAGTCCCATTTAGAACCGAAATCGAGCTTAGTTTCTGTCTTTTTTGCCATCAGTCTTTACTGAAATAATCTAATCCTTGATATCGTCCTTCTGCTTGTTTCGCCAACTGCATCAACACGTCATTCGCTAAGCTGCTGGCCCCAAATCGGAACCATTCATTGCTCAACCAAGCATCGCCTAAAGTCTCTTTTACCATCACCAAATTGTGTAATGCCAACTTGCTTTTGCTGATACCGCCAGCGGGTTTCATGCCCACCATTTTTCCTGTTTCGTAATAGAAATCGCGAATGGCTTCCAGCATAACCAAGGTTACGGGCATTGTTGCCGCTGGGCTGATTTTTCCCGTAGAAGTCTTGATGAAATCGGCACCGGCCAACATGGCAATGTCACTTGCATGTCTCACATTGTCTAAGGTGGAAAGTTCGCCTGTTTCCAAAATTACTTTCAATCGTGCTTTGCCGCAAGCTTCTTTGATAGCCGCTATTTCATCAAACACAAAACTGTAATTCCCCGAGAGGTATTCTCCCCTTGAAATCACCATATCTACTTCATCTGCACCCGCATCAACCGCAATTTTCGTGTCTGCCAACTTGATTTTTCGAGACGAATTTCCAGAAGGAAATGCAGTTGCTACTGAGGCAACTTTCACATCGCTTCCTTTTAACGCATCCTTCGCAATTGCAACGTAGGTAGGGTAAACACAAACTGCAGCAACACTTGGTAAATCGGGCAACGCATCATGCGGATGCATGGCCTTGTAGCACATTTGTCGCACCTTTCCTTCCGTGTCTTTCCCTTCCAAAGTGGTAAGGTCAATCATATTCAAAACCATTTTCAAGCCTTGAATTTTCGCCTCCGACTTGATACTACGTGTTTGAAATCGCGCTACGCGTTCTTCCACACCAACTTGGTCGATGGGCCGCCTTAATGCTTTCAGTTGATTATTTGTCATCCTCTAAAATGAAGATGCTAAAGTAAGTAATCGGATTTGTGCTTGGGGCTGCCAGTACTCAACTTAAACGACAGTTATGCGTCAATTGTCTACGGTTGTTTCTCAAGACATCTAGCGGGTTCAATTGTGTTGGAACAACCGCGTTAGCCCAGGTAGATTTGAATCAGAAACCCCTTAAAATAAAAATCATGAAGAAGATTTACACATTAGTAATGTTGGCTTTTTTAGCCTTCGGATGGAACGATGCTCAGGCATGTCACTACTCTAATTTCAACCTTGTTTCAATGGTGGACCTTGGAGGAAACCAATATGAGTTTACAGTAGAATTCTGCGTTGGAAGCGGTCGTGATGCCGCTGGATATGGTGCTGCCAGTTATACGGGAACTTGGGCTGTATTATTGGATAATGGCTCAAGTTTTTCCAGTTTTCCAGCAACGTTAACTAGCCCGGCAACAGGCTCGGTATTTACGGGATATGATAACCTTTACGGTCCTGGTCTTTTGGTTTATGATAATGACTTGTATGATTGGTTAGATGCTTGGGCCTGCATTGAATTTGAGTGTGGGGCACAAGCTCAGCACTGCATCACTTTCACTTTTACAACCACAGGATTGCCTAATTCGATTGAGTTGATGGGTGCTGAAGGTGGAGGTGTTGGCGTTGCTCCTTACGGTTGTAATGGAGATCCCGATTTGACCATTGACCTTGTTTCTCCGAGCGTGGATGCAGGTGAAGATGTAGAAGTGATTTACGGTTTTGGTTCAAATTGCACCACTTTAAGCGCAGCTGCTACAGATGGGGTTGCGCCTTACACTTACTTGTGGAACAATGGTTCAACATCGGCTTCAAATTCTGTTTGTCCTACATCGACCACAACTTACACAGTTACGATTACCGATTTTAACGGATATACAGCCACTGACGATGTAGTGGTTGAGGTAAACGACATCACTTGCGGAAACGACAAGGTTTATCTCTGTCATCGTGGAAGAACTCGATGCGTACGAACAAATCGTGTTCAACAGCACCTAGATCATGGCGATCAACTAGGTGGTTGTAATTCACGTTTAGCGTTTCAAGAAGTTGATGGTGAGTACGGAATTACTGCCTATCCAAATCCTACAAACGGAGAATTGGAGTTAGAAGTAATGGTTGATTTGGACGATGTAGCTTCTATCGATCTTTACGGAATTGATGGCCGATTGATAGTGAATTTGGCTTCAAACATGGAGTTATTCATGGATGAAATGGAGCATATTCATGTCGATCTTTCAAAGTTTGAGAACGGGTTTTATTTCGTCTCGATGAGAACGGAAGCAGGCGAACTTGTTACCCAGAAAATTCAAATAATGAAATAATTCACTTAGTGTTTCCATGTGTGGAAGGGTCGCGGCAATTTGTCGCGGCCTTTCTTTTTATGCATCAAGACCCAATTCGTTCAAAAACAAGCAATTCCGTACCTTCGCGCGCCCAAAATGAGCCCGCAACCGCAGAATATTCATACTACTTTCAATCGTCTCCTTCAAAGAGAGGATAAGGAGGCTATGCTAAACCAGAAAGGAATGGTGGTTTGGATGACGGGTTTATCAGGATCAGGAAAAACAACCATCGCGGTAGAATTAGAGAAGTTATTGGCTCGCAAAGGCGTGCTAACTCAAGTACTGGATGGAGACAACATTCGTTCTGGAATCAACAGCAATCTTGGGTTTTCTGATGAGGATAGAACCGAGAATATCCGCAGAATAGCAGAAGTTTCTAAACTTTTCGTGAATTGTGGAGTCGTCACTTTGAACTGTTTTGTGAGTCCGACAAAAGCAATTCGCCAGCAAGCCAAAAACATTTTAGGTGATGACATGGTTGAGGTTTTCATTAACACATCGTTTGAGGAGTGTGAGAAACGAGACGTGAAAGGGCTTTATGCCAAAGCAAGAGCTGGAGAAATCAAGAATTTTACGGGGTTGGATGCGCCTTTTGAAGCACCCGAAAACCCGTTTTTAAACATAGAAACAGTTGGTCGTTCTGTTGAAGAATGCGCCAAACAAATATTCGATGCGGTGTTACCGCTTATCAGAAAGTAGTTTATGGAATCATACAAACTGACACATTTAAGAGAATTGGAAGCCGAGTCGATGTACGTCTTGCGAGAAGTTGCAGCGCAGTTCGAAAACCCGGTTTTGCTTTTCTCGGGAGGTAAAGACTCTATTTTAGTAACCCACTTGGCTAGGAAGGCGTTTTGGCCTGCTAAAATCCCTTTTCCGTTGATGCACATTGATACTGGTCACAACTTTGATGAGACGATTGAGTTTAGAGACAAACTAGTTGAGAAGATAGGAGCCAGATTGATTGTTGCATCCGTTCAAGAAAGCATAGACAAAGGCCGAGTGGTGGAAGAAAAAGGGGTAAATGCAAGTAGAAACGCACTGCAGATTACGCCACTTTTAGACGCAATAGAAGAACACAAGTTCGATTGCGCAATGGGAGGAGCAAGAAGAGACGAAGAGAAGGCTCGCGCCAAAGAAAGATTCTTCTCTCACCGAGATGATTTTGGCCAGTGGGACCCGAAAAATCAGCGTCCTGAGCTATGGAATATTTTCAACGGAAAGAAAAAAATGGGAGAGCATTTTCGTGTGTTCCCAATTTCTAACTGGACTGAAATGGACGTTTGGCAATACATTTTGCTCGAAGACATTGATATTCCAAACCTGTACTTCACTCACATGCGTAAGTGTTTTGAAAGAGACGGTACCCTTTTAGCACACGCAGATTTCATGCAACTCAAAGACAGTGAAGAGGTAAAGGAAATGCAGGTTCGTTTTAGAACCATTGGTGATTTAACATGCACTGGAGCAACCCTCTCATCCGCTTCAACTCTTGAAGATATTATAGATGAAGTAGCCGCAACTAGAGTAACCGAAAGAGGCGGAAGATCGGACGATAAGCGCTCCGAAGCGGCTATGGAAGACCGTAAAAAGCAAGGATATTTTTGATTTAACCATCCATGACAAACGAACAAACAATAGAAAAATACGACAGCAAAGGCTACCTGGATATGGAGCTTTTGCGGTTTACTACTGCAGGAAGTGTTGATGATGGAAAAAGCACCTTAATTGGGCGTTTGCTCTACGATAGCAAATCCATTTTCGAAGATCAAATGGAGGCCATTCAGGCAGTAAGCGATAGAAAGGGAGACGAACACGTCAACCTTGCTTTGCTTACGGATGGATTGAGGGCTGAAAGGGAGCAAGGAATTACCATTGATGTAGCTTACAGATATTTCGCTACGCCAAAACGTAAGTTCATTATTGCAGATACTCCAGGTCATATTCAGTACACCAGAAATATGGTTACAGGAGCGTCTACCGCCAACCTTGCCATCATTTTAGTGGACGCCAGAAACGGTGTAATTGAGCAGACTAAACGCCATGCTTACATCGCATCATTGCTTCAAATACCTCACGTAGTTGTGTGTGTGAATAAGATGGATTTGGTGGATTTCAGCGAAAAAGAGTACGAAAAGGTCCGTCACGATTTCGAGGACTTTTCTGCAAAACTTGCCATCAAGGACGTACGGTTTGTGCCGATAAGCGCGCTACTTGGCGATAATGTTGTAGATCGCTCAAAGAACATGGACTGGTATCAAGGCCCAACCTTAATGCACAACCTAGAAACCGTGCATATCGGTAGCGACCAGAATCATATAGATTCTCGTTTTCCAGTTCAATATGTTGTCCGTCCTATGACTACCGAGTACCACGATTATCGCGGATACGCTGGTCGAGTTGCCGGAGGTATTTTTAGAAAAGGAGAAGAAGTTTCTGTGCTTCCATCGGGGTTTACTTCCAGAATCAAATCAATCGATACGATGAACGGACCGATTGAGAAAGCGTTTCCACCAATGAGCGTTACAATTACGCTCGAAGACGATATTGATATTAGTCGTGGCGATATGATTGTTAAAGTCAATAATCAGCCAGAGGCCAAGCAAGAATTTGATGTAATGGTCTGTTGGTTGGATGATAAGTCAATGCAGCTTGGCGGGAAGTACGCGCTCAAGCACACTTCTAGGGATGCGAGATGCATTATCAAAGATGTGAAGTACAAAATGAACATCAACACCATGACCAAGATTGAGGACGATAATAACATTGGCCTTAACGACATTGCTCGAATTACCATTAGAACTACGGTTCCAATCTTTTTAGATAGCTACAGAAAAAACCGAAATACAGGTTCAATGGTGTTAATTGATGAAGCAACCAACAATACTGTTGGTGCTTGCATGATTGTTTAAGTCAGGAATTGAAAAACACACCACGCATATTGGTTATTGGTGATGTAATGATGGATCATTACGTCTCAGGAAAGGTTGATAGAATTAGTCCGGAAGCCCCTGTGCCAGTGGTAAAAGTGGAGCGAGAATGGAGTACGCTTGGTGGGGCTGGAAACGTAGCTAGTAACGCTGCTTCTTTAGGAGCCGAAACGGTTCTTGTTGGCAAACTTGGGAATGATAATCAAGCGAATGAGGTTCAAAACAGTTGCGAAAACCTTGGTATCAAAACCGCATTTGTAAAAGGAAATCAACCAACAATTGTAAAGACACGCGTTGTTTCGGGGCAGCAAATTGTTCGATTTGATAAAGAAGAATTTATTGAATGGACCGATGCTGAATTCAATTCAATAAAAAGCATTCTCTCAACTCAAATCAAGGCGTGTGATATTGTTCTATTGTCGGATTACGCCAAAGGAACCTTATCAAATGCTGTTTTAGAAGAGGTGTTTACACTCGCCAAAAAAGAAAACAAACGAGTTTTAGTTGACCCAAAACGGGCCGATTGGTCTAGCTACTCTGGTGCGTTTCTAGTAACGCCAAATCTTTTGGAGCTAGGAATGACTGCTGCGGGTAATGGGGTGAAGAATGATGACAATCAAATTGTTGATGCCTGTAATAAACTCAGAAACCAGTTCAGGATTGAAAATATTGTAGCCACTCGTTCTAGCTACGGAATGTCCGTGGTTTCGAAAAATTCTGTGCTTAATATTCCAACCAGAGCGCTAGAAGTGTATGACGTAAGCGGTGCCGGAGATACTGTTTTGGCCACGCTTGGTGTAAGCCTAGCTCAAGGAAAAACCGTTTCTGAAAGTGCCTTTTTGGCGAATGCTGCTGCGGGTATTGTGGTAAGCAAACTAGGTACTGCGGTGGTGAAACAGAGCGAGCTTTCATCATTTGTAAGCCAAGGCTCCAAACTGATTGAAAAAGGAGCGATTTCGGCCTTCAAACAAACTGTTTCGAACCAAAAAGTTGTGTTCACCAACGGGTGTTTTGATGTATTGCATCAAGGTCATCGTCAATTATTAAAGGAGGCTCAGGCGTTGGGCGATAAGCTTATTGTAGGTCTTAATTCTGATGATTCTATCAGGCGATTAAAGGGGTCGCAACGACCAATAAACAAGCTCAATCAGCGAGTAGAGGCGCTTTCTGCTCTTCCTTTTGTGGATGGCATTATCGTATTTGAAGAAGACACACCATTCGAGCTCATAAAAGCATTACAACCCAATACGCTTGTTAAAGGTGGAGATTACTCCAAACAACAAGTTGTTGGGAATGATTTGGTTAAAAACGTAGTGATTTTGCCGTTGTTAAAAGGAATTTCTACAACTGAGTTGATGGGCTGAACGGCTAGAACCGCATCAGGGTATAAGATTCTATAATAACTAGCTTTGCCAGCGGAACCAAAAGGACAATGAAACACGATTCAAAAATCTATATCGCAGGCCATAGAGGAATGGTCGGTTCTGCTATTTGTCGTTTGCTCAAACAAGCAGGATACAACAACCTAATATTCCGTACTTCATCGCAACTTAATCTGAAAAACCAAGCTGCGGTTAACGCCTTTTTCGAAGAGGAAAAACCAGAATATGTGTTTTTGGCTGCGGCAAAGGTGGGTGGCATTCATGCAAATAATACGTACCGTGCAGACTTTTTGTACGATAATTTGATGATTGCGTCAAACGTAATCCATGCTGCATATGAGCACAAAGTTGAGAAGCTTATGTTCCTAGGGTCATCGTGTATTTACCCGAAAATGGCGCCTCAGCCATTGAAAGAAAACTACCTGCTTACCGGAGAGTTGGAGCCAACAAACGAGCCATACGCGATTGCCAAAATAGCCGGTATTAAGCTTTGCGAAAATTACCGTGATCAATACGGATGTAACTTCATAAGCGTTATGCCAACCAATCTTTACGGCATTGGCGATAATTACGACTTGAAGAATTCTCATGTGCTCCCAGCGCTTATCAGAAAGTTTCATGAGGCGAAGGAGAACGGTAGTCCATCGGTAGAAGTTTGGGGAACGGGCACCCCAAAAAGAGAATTTCTCTATGCTGATGAATTGGCCGATGCTTGCATTTTTCTTATGCAGAATTACAACGATAGAGAATTGGTAAATATCGGAGCGGGAGAAGATGTTTCTATTAAAGAATTGGTGGAATTGATTAGAGATGTAACTGGTTTTGAAGGCACAATTGACTGGAATACCGATATGCCAGATGGAACTCCGCGCAAGTGGATGGATGTGACCAAATTGACCAACTTAGGTTGGAAAAGAAAGATTGCCTTACGAGAAGGAATTGAAATGACCTATGCTGATTTTCTTAATCAGCAAGAATATTACTCAGTATGAAAAAAGTAGCATTGATAACCGGAGTTACCGGTCAGGATGGAGCCTATCTCTCCGAATTTCTATTGAAGAAAGGGTATGAGGTACACGGAATAAAGCGAAGAAGTTCCCTTTTTAATACTGACAGAATTGACCACCTCTATCACGATAGACATGAGGATAATGTGCAGTTCAAATTGCATTATGGTGACCTTACAGATTCAATGAATCTTACCAGAATCATTCAGGAAGTGCAACCGGATGAAATTTACAACTTAGCGGCAATGAGCCACGTTAAAGTGAGTTTCGACATTCCAGAGTACACTGCAAATGCCGATGGTACAGGAACACTTAGAATTCTTGAGGCTGTTCGTCTTCTTGGAATGACAAAAAAGACCAAGATTTATCAAGCGTCAACATCAGAATTGTATGGTCTAGTTCAAGAAGTTCCACAAAGTGAGAAAACGCCATTTTACCCACGCTCTCCTTACGCAGTGGCTAAAATGTACGCCTATTGGATTACTGTAAACTATCGCGAAGCTTACGGTATGTATGCGTGCAATGGCATCCTTTTCAACCACGAATCTCCCGTTAGAGGAGAGACTTTTGTTACCAGAAAGATTACAAGAGCTGCAGCTAGAATTGCGCTTGGTATGCAGCAGAAAATCTACTTAGGAAATCTTGATGCCAAGCGAGATTGGGGTCATGCAAAGGACTATGTAGAAGCTATGTGGCTTATCCTTCAGCAAGAAACGCCAGAAGATTTCGTAATAGCAACAGGTAAAACAACTAGTGTTCGCGACTTTGTGAAAATGGCCTTTAAACAGGTTGGTGTTGAACTTGAATTTAAGGGCGAAGGGATAAACGAAAAAGGCTATGTTTCTGCTTGTACTAATCCAGAATACCAAATTGAATTAGGGAAAGAAATTGTGGCTGTAGACCCAGAGTATTTTAGGCCGACAGAAGTAGATCTTCTTATTGGCGACCCAACTAAGGCTAACACACAGCTTGGCTGGATTCCAAAATATGATCTTCAAGCTTTGGTGGAAGACATGATGAAAGGCGATATCGCCATTTTCAAAAAAGACCAATTGCTGAAAAACAACGGCTATAAAACGCTCGATTATTTTGAGTAGTTAGGGATGCAATCTTGGATAAAAAAGTTTTTTTCTAAAGGCCATGAGCGTAGCGTAAAGGCAAAAAAGGAAATCTTGTTTTCATTTTTGCTGAAAAGCATAAACATTGGAATTGGCTTCATTCAGGTTCCTCTGATTTTAGGTTTCATTGGAGAGGCGAGCTATGGTGTATGGCTAACCTTAGGCTCTGTCATTGGCTGGTTTTCTTTCTTAGATATCGGCTTAGGAAACGGATTAAGAAATCATCTCGCCAAGGCATTTACCGAGAAAGACGACTCATCTGCTAGGGCCTATGTGAGTTCGGCCTATTTTTCCATTGCAGCTATTGCTACTCTTATGCTAGTAGTATTCTCTGCCCTCACACTTTTTCTTGATTGGAGCGCGATTTTAAAAGCTCCAGCCGAAATTACTTCGCAAATAAACTGGTTGGTATGGCTTGTGTTCGCTTCGTTTTGTGTTCGTTTTGTACTCAAGTTGGTAGGTGTTATACTAACTGCAGATTTGCGGCCATCAATGAACAACGTCTTTTTGGCGGCAGGTAATATTCTTACCATTCTAGGACTTTTTGCAGTCATTTCGTGGCATGATGAGGGTTCGATTTTGTTGGTTGGAATGCTTATCACTCTTCCAATTGTATTGATTTATATTCTTGCTTCAATTTGGTTTTTTTCTAAAGATTATCAGGCAATAAGGCCTTCATTTAAATTTTACGATAAAACCAAAGTTAGAAGCCTACTAACCCTGGGGATAAAATTTTTCTTTCTTCAGGCAGGGTCCATTATCATTTTTGCCACCGACAATATGATAATAACTCAAGTGCTTGGCCCAGAACACGTTACGACTTATTACTTACCTCAGAAGGTATTTAGTTTAATCACCCTCGGATTTAGTATAGTTATGGTGCCAATGTGGTCTTCATTCACTCAGGCCCATGCCACAGGAGATGTGGATTGGATAAAAGGAGCCCTTAAAAAGTTGATTGGTGTCTGGGGCGGGTTTTGTCTGGCAGCACTGTTTCTTCTAGCCATATCACCATATCTACTTGAATTTTGGGTAGGAGATAAGCTTGCGGGTACAGTATCTTTTCAACTATCAGCGTTGGTCGGCATTTTTGTTTGCATTGCCACTTTTTCCTCAATTTTTCTGCATTACATCAATGGAATTGGAAAAGTGCTGGTGCAGCTTATAGTACTAGTGGTTGCGGCTGGTTTAAATATTCCACTTTCCATTTACTTTGCCAAGAACTTGTCCATGGGAAACTCTGGGGTTATATTAGCAAGTATTATATCGCTTGGGGTTTTTGCTTTAATAATGCCATATCAAGCGTACGTCAATTTAAATAAGACAGCATCTGGAATTTGGAATAAGTAATGCCGTTGCTCTCAGACATCAAAAACATTCCTTTTGTTAAATGGCTGATTTTTTTCAGACATAAACAAATTGTGCTCAAGCGCAACGCAGGTAAAAACCTGATGCTTGGAAAGGATAATTCGGTTGGCACAGTGAAGTTTGGTTTAAACAATCTTCTCACGGATAATATTACAATGTCCAATTGCAGCATCGGAGACTTCTCTTATGTAAATAGAAACTCGTCAATTAGTAATACAGACATAGGAAAATTCAGTTGTATAGGATCAAACGTGTCAATCGGTCTAGGTATTCATCCAACAGATTTAGTATCAATACATCCTGCTTTTTATACCAACAAGAAGGACCATTATTTTGCGGAAAAAGACCATTTTCAAGAGTATGAAAAAACCAAGATTGGCAACGATGTTTGGATCGGGAACAACAGTATAATTATGGGAGGCCTTACAATTGGAGATGGAGCCGTGATTGCTGCCGGAGCGGTTGTTACCAAGAACGTAGAGCCATACGCTGTTGTGGGAGGAATTCCTGCTAAGGTTTTAAAGTACCGGTTTACCCAAAACGAGATTGAACGAATAAAAGGGTTGGAATGGTGGAATTGGTCGGTTGAAAAAATAAAATTAAACAAGGATAAATTCTTAAGCGTGGAAGAGTTTCTAAATAGCTCTGAATTGAAATGAGAGTGTCGCTATGCTCGTTTTTTCCGATTGAAGGAAAAGCCACAATGAAATACTCGCAAAAGCTACATAAATGAAAATTTCGTCAAGGCGATTGTTTCTGTTTTTGTACAACATGTACGTCATTTTTATGGCGGCAGCTACTAACGATTTTGCCAACAGTCCCCAAGCAGTATTAATCTTCTTTTTGGTAACCATTGGTTATCTTTTAAGAACCACTGGCGTAAAATGGATAAAAGATAAAGCAGGAGGTTGGCTAGCCGGAGGTTTTATCTTGGTCTGGGTGTGGCACCTCGTTTCTAATGGCGTATTCACTGTTGGGGCCATTAAGTTTTACGTGGTTGTAATAGCAATTTACCATATGGTTAAGCAGCATGGTCGCAGCTATACAGATACCCTTTTTAGGGATTTGTATTCTCTCACATTAATAACGATTCCGTTTTACGTAGTACATCTTATTAGTGAGTCAACCCTTAAAGCGGTACTCTCTCCATTCAATATGTCCTATCATGTTCAGGCCATAGAAGGGGGTGTATACGTGTTCTTTTACAACATGAATCCGTGGTTGGCAGAACTGTATTCAAATGGCGTTGTAAGAAACAGCGGATTTATGTGGGAACCTGGCGCTTTTGGAGCAATGATAGTGCTTCAGCTGGTGTACATGTATGTGGTTACAAACGCAATGAAGTTTAGCCGTGAAATGAAGATTCTCATGGTTTATTCAGTAACAACAATTTCCACCACTACACTTTTTGGCCTTTTTACGCTTTTGGCACTTATTTATTACAAAAAATATAAAAAGCAAAGCGTTAAACTTATTTCGGCCTTAGGGATTGGATTAGTAATAGCCATTCCTGTTTATAATCTACCGTTTATGAAGGGAAAGATTGATGAGTATTTAGAGAAGAATGTAGATTACAAATCTCTGTACGAGCGGAGATTAGAGGTGGGCGAAAAGAAGTCAATTGGTAGGTTTGCGGGAATATTAATCGAACTGGACAGGTTGAAGTTTAGGCCAATGTTAGGTTATGGTTGGGATGAAGATTACGAAATGTTGGGTCTGGGAAATATGTGGTCCAATCCTAATGGCTTGGCGGTTCTTATGGGTAAATTTGGTCTAGTTGGAATGCTTTTTTTAGGGTTCTGTTTATCGGGCTTTATCCCATATGAATACAACGCTTCTGTGATAGAAAGACTTCTTATTTCGGTAGTGATTTTGCTGCCCGTTTTTTCGAATCCACTGCAGTCTAATATTGTGTTTTGGTGTCTGCTTTTAATTGGTTTTGTAAATGCAATGAGTAGGCCAAGAAGGTTTACAATGCCACAAACTAACATTAACGCAAATGGGTAGTCGGCTGCAGAAACTGAGAAACGATTTCCCTGCATTAGTCTTTGCGCGATTAACGGCTTGGTCATTCAAGATTAACAGAATGGCATCTGGTTTAATCACTAAAACCGTATGGAAGGCTTCAGGAATTAGGTTTGGTTCAGGTTGTGATTTTTACGGAATACCAATCACCCAACGGGTTTATAATAGTAGCATTGAGATAGGGAATAATTGCAGATTTAGATCTAGTCCAAGTTCGAACTTAATTGGGCTTAACAGGAAATGTACCATTGCTACACACAAGCAGGGCGCACAAATAAAGATTGGAAATAGGTGTGGATTAAGCGGAGCTGTTATTGGATGCTCTGAGTTGATCACCATTGATGATGACGTATTGTTTGGTGCGAATTCTTTGGTCACCGATTTCGATTGGCATGTTGTCAATCCGAAAGAAAGGCATCTGTCTGGTCGATCTAAATCGAAGCCTGTACACATAAAACGAAATGTTTGGCTCGGATACGGAGCTGTTGTTCTGAAGGGCGTCACGATTGGAGAGAATAGTGTTATAACTGCCAATAGCGTTGTTGTAACTAATATTCCTGCAAATGTTATTGCAGGAGGTAACCCTGCCAAAGTGATTAAAGAAATCGAGGTTTGAGAAGTATAGTATACGTAGGTTCAAATGGTTTTCCGCATGGAATGGCTCAAGTACAGCGGCAGTTGTACATTAGTTTGGCCTTGGTTGCTGCAGGGCATCATGTAACTGTTTGTAACAGAAGAGGCAATCATAGAAACACTAATCTTAGTTCAGAACGCATTCCATCAAATGGTTGTTTTAGAGGAATAGACTATTTGTACTGTTCTGGTACGGCTTACTATAATCCGAATTTTGTTATCCGAAATACGCTAAAATTCATTGGATTAATTGGAGAGTTTCTTTTCATTTTTTGGCGGAGGATTACGGGTAGGTTAAATCATCTATTTGTGAACACCAACTCCTTCGTAGAGCTTAAGTATTATTCAACACTATCCAGAATTTTAGGCATTGATCTCGTATTCGACTATGTAGAACAAATAGACTCAATGAAGTCTTCTAAGGGAACTGACAAGAAGTTTGACGAGAATTTTGCGAAATATTGTAGCCGGATTACCTACATAAGTGATGTGCTTAACGGAAACGTGCTCAAACAATCTTGGGATAATCCAAAACTGAAAGTATTACCTCTAACCGATTTTCAGCTCTTTGAAGGTGCCGGTGAAAGAGGTCTATTACCCGAAAAGTACTTTCTCTATTGCGCTGGTGCTAGTTACTCAGAGGCCTTAGAGCTGGTTATAGAGGCATTTGATCAATCTGAAGTTGCTGATACCGCTCTGTTGCTTGTCATTCATGGTAGGGCAGATCAAATGAAACGTGTGAACGAAAAAATACGCGAAAGCAAAAAGGCTCACCTTATAACGCTTAAATCAGATCTTCCGTTTGACGAGTTAATCAACTGCTACAAATGCGCCACTGCCTTACTTATTCCTTTGCGAGACACCGTCACAGACAAGGCCAGATTCCCTCACAAGATATCTGAGTACCTAGCAACGGGAAACCCAATAGTTACAACCGCCATTGGAGAAGTGAAAATATATTTTGAGGATGGAAAGACCGCTTTTGTCTCAAGTGCCGCAAGTCCTTCTAGTTTCGCACAAAAATTGACAGAGGTCAATTCAAATGAAGAAATGGCAGCGAATATTGGCAAAGAAGGACAAAAGTTGGGCAGAAAGCTTTTTGACTATAAGGTCTATTCAGAGAGATTAACATCAATGCTAGCTGAATGAAGGTACTCTACTTCATAGAAAATTTAGGCCCTGGCGGAAAGGAGCGAAGACTAGTAGAACTAATTAAGAAACTGAGTCAATATCCTGATATTGATATAGAGATTGTGTTAATGAGCAAGGAAATTCATTACACTGATATTCTTGATTTAGATGTGCGAATTCATTACGCAATTCGTAATAAATGGAAGAAGGATCCTCGCATTCTCTTCAAATTCTTTAACATAGTTCGAAAGGTAAAACCAGACCTGATTCACGTTTGGGGCAACATGGTGGCTATTTATTCCTTGCCTGCAAGACTCTTGCTTGGTGGGGTTCTTATCAATAGCCAGATAACAGATTCTCCTATAAATGTGTCTTTTGGTCTTCTTGGGCCAAAATTGACATTCCCTGTATCCGATAAAATCCTTGCAAACAGCTATGCTGGATTGAAAACATACAATGCCCCAACAAAAAAAAGCTCAGTCATTTACAACGGGTTTGATTTTCAACGATTGGCAAACCTTACTGATAAGCAGGAAATTCGATCAAAATTCAATATTACCACACCCATGGTAGTGGGCATGGTGGCAACGTTTTATCCAAAGAAGGACTACGCTACGTATTTAGAGGCGGCCCAAAAAGTACTTGAAACCAGAACTGATGTAACCTTCTTATGTATCGGTGGTGGAAACGCTGAGCCACTTAAAGCAACGGTCAATCCAAAGTGGAAGTCCAACATATTATTCCTCGGCAGTCAGAGTGGGGTTGAGTCCATTATGAACGTATGTGATATAGGAGTACTTTGTACAAACACACACCTACACGGAGAAGGAATATCTAATGCGCTGCTCGAATTCTGTGCCCTAGGAATTCCCGTACTTGCAACGGATAATGGAGGTACCCCTGAGATTATTGAACACGATCAAACGGGATATCTCTTGAAAACACACGATTCCGTTGACTTAACCGAAAGGTTGACAGATTTGTTGGGAGATGAAAACAAGAGAGAGCAATTCGGAAAGGCAGGGCAACTATTAGTACAGAACAAGTTCAGTATTCAACAAATGATAGACAGCTTTTATAAAACGTATAAAGAGCTCTTTAAATAATTATTGAATGAAAACGATATTGATAACCGGAGGCGCGGGCTTTATAGGTTCAAATTTGGCCGACAGCCTTTTGAAACAGGGAAACTCGGTAATAGCCATTGATAATTTTGACCCCTTTTACGATAGGGCTATCAAAGAGCGAAACATTGAAGAAGCACTTAAAAACCCGAACTATACCCTTATTGAAGCAGATATAAGAAGCGAGAATGAAATGCGCAAAATATTCGGCACACATATGCCCGATGTGGTTGTGCATTTAGCTGCAAAAGCCGGGGTAAGGCCTTCTATAAAAAATCCCAAGGAGTATTTCGATGTGAACGTGATGGGAACACTGAATTTACTCGAAATAATGAAAGAGCTAGGTTTGTTCAACATGGTGTTTGCTTCTTCCTCTTCCGTTTACGGAAATAATAAAAAAACGCCATTTGCGGAGGCCGATAGAGTTGATTCGCCAATTTCGCCATACGCGGCCTCAAAGGTTGCCGGAGAACTAGCCTGTCGAACAATGCATTCTCTCTACGGATTCAATATTACATGTTTACGTTTTTTTACTGTGTATGGCCCTAGACAACGACCAGATTTGGCAATTCATAAGTTCACAGATTTAATCATTAAAAAAATGCCTATTCCAGTGTTCGGGGCAGGTGATTCTGCCCGCGATTACACATTTGTGTCTGATATTGTAGACGGGGTAACTGCAGCATTGAATAATCTAAATGGCTTCGATATTATCAATCTAGGAGAGTCCAAAACCATCACATTGTCAGAATTGATTTCCTCGCTAGAACGCCACATTGGAACCGAGGCAATTATTGATAGACAGGGTAAGCAAACTGGAGATGTTGATATAACCTTTGCTGATATTTCTAAGGCAAAGAAAATGCTGGGGTACAACCCCGCTTACACTAAAGAAGAAGGCATAGCCGAGTTTGTATCTTGGAAGAAGCAGGAGCTTAAAGACACAATAGAATCAGACTCCAAAATGGAGTAATACCTTTGGTACTGGAATGACCAACATGTCCCCTAAGTATCTACGTTTTATTTTACGAGCGCTGCCTAACTTTTTGTGGCCCGTCAGGTGGTTTATTCTCAAGTCATCATTGAAAAAAGTAGGCAAAAATTTCAGGTTTGGTTATAATTCTGAATTTGTTGACCATCGCCTCATCGAAGTTGGTGATAACGTTTTTATGGGTTTGGACACCACGATTAATACTACCGTTGCGGTTCAAATACATGATAATGTGATGTTTGGAAAAAGGGTAACTATAATGGGTGGAGACCACAACATAAGCGAGGTAGGAACCCCAATGAGATTTGTAAAAACTGGAGGTAAAAATGAGCCAATTGTAATCGAAAAAAACGCTTGGATTGGGAGCAATGTCACCATCCTAAAAGGAGTGAAAATTGGGGAAGGTGCTGTGGTTGGAGCTGGTTCGGTGGTAGTAAGATCTATTCCGCCTTATTCGGTTTGCGTAGGCAACCCCGCAAAACCGCTAAAATTAAGGTTCACAGAAAAGGAGTTAGAAATCCACCTACCAGCAATAGAATCAAACTTAACCCCGCAGCTAGTGCTCCAACAATTTAAAGCCTCAAGGGATAAGTAAGAATGTGCGGAATAACTGGAATATTTCATTTTGAAAAGGACCGAGAGGTAGAAGGTCAGCGTCTTAAAAGGATGACTGACCTAATAGATTATCGAGGACCCGATGGAGAAGGTTTTTATGTGAAGCAAAACGTGGGTCTAGGCCACCGGAGGTTATCCATTATTGACCTGTCTTCTGGCGACCAGCCGATGTACAGTGACGACAGGTCAATTGTGGTTGTGCTTAATGGAGAGATCTACAATTACATAGAACTAAAGGAAGAGTTGGTTCAGTTAGGCCACACTTTCAAAACAACTTCAGATACGGAAGTTGTGATAAAGGCATACGAGCAATGGGGTGTAGAATGCCAATCTAAGTTTAATGGTATGTGGGCAATTGCCCTATGGGATGAGCGGAAACAGCAATTGTTCGTCTCACGAGATAGAATTGGAGAAAAGCCCGTTCATTACGCTATATGGGATAACACGTTAATATTCGGTTCCGAAATCAAATCCATTTTAGCGTATGGAGTACCGCGCGAACCTCAATTCGAATTATTAGAGGTGTATGCTGTTTTTAAAAGCATTCCAGCTCCAAATACATTTTTCAAGCACATAAAGAAGTTGATGCCAGGTCATTTTATCCTTGCAACGGTAGATGGAATAAAAGAAAAGAAGTACTGGGACCTTCCTTCAATTGACGAAGGAAATATGAACACCAATACGAAACAGATTTATGAAAAGTTTGAAGAGCTTTTTACAGATTCGATTCGAATTAGAATGCGGTGTGATGTGCCGTTTGGAGCTTTTTTGAGCGGTGGACTAGACTCAGCTTCCATTGTTGCAATTATGTCTGGTCAAACCCAATATCCAGTTCAAACCTTCACAATTGGGTATAGTGAGAGTGAGTTTGACGAAAGTAAATTGGCTGAGTTGGTGGCCAAAAAGTACAATACAGAACATCATCTTGGAACAGTGACCCAAGAAGATTTTGAGGTGAATTTGAATAGGATAGTTCATCATTATGATGAACCATTTGGAGATTCGTCTGCCATTCCAACGGGGCAAGTTTCAAGGTTTGCAGCGGAGAAGGTGAAAATGGTTTTAACAGGAGACGGTGGTGATGAAGTATTGTCTGGTTATTCAACATATCAAGGGGTTAAATTTGCCCAGAAATACCAAGGAATGCCTAAGGGTGTTCAGCAAGGACTTCCCAAAATTCTTAACGCCACGGCAGGCGTTTTTAAAGGAGGACTGCGGTACAAACTAAACAGGTACGGCAACCTGCTTACCTCATCGTCTCAAGACTACAATACACGTTTATTACATAAAAGAGCAAAGCCAGAAATAGAGGTCGTCAAATCCTTGATTAATCCCGAAATCAAAACTTGGGGTATAGAAGATTACATTCAAGAGTTTATGGCAAAATCCCCGTACAAGGATGATTTTTATAAGCAGATGTACTTGAATTTCAAGTTTGATTTACCCAATGATTATTTGGTAAAGGTTGATCGGATGAGCATGGCTGCATCGTTAGAAACCAGATTGCCCTTCCTCGACCACCGGCTAATTGAATTTATGGCCACGGTGGATAAAAAAGTAAAAATGCAGGGTTGGGAGCGGAAGAGCGTCCTGAGAAAAACCATTGGAAAAAAACTTCCAAAAGAGCTTTTGGGGGCATCAAAAAAAGGCTTTAGAGTACCTGTAAGAGAATGGTTTAAAGACCCCGCATTGCAAGACAAATTGAACAATTTGGGAACGGGAACTGGACTATTCAACCAAAGCGTGTTGAAGCATATTGTGAACGAAAATGCAACCGGAAAAAGCGATAACGGCAATCTCATCTGGAGCTTGTCAGTATTAGATGGAGTGCTAAAGAAATGAGTAAAAAGAAAATTCTGCTTCTTGTGCCTGCAGAGTCTGCTAGTGGCGGAATTAAGCACTACTACCAGGTGCTCAAATCTAAGTTTACTCTTCCGGTAGAATACGTTCATAGAGGGGCTAGAAATTGGCCGTATCATGAGGGCAAGTTTGCCGAGACAAAGCGCATTTTTACAGATTATTTGTCGTTTTATCGGAAGCTGAAAACGGGAGAATACTGCATGATTCAAACCAGTACATCTTTCGGCTGGGCAGCACTTTTTAGGGATGGTATTTTCATTTTGATTGCCAAAAGCTTGGGCGTTAAAACCGTTGTTTTCTATCGAGGATGGAACGATAAGGTGCGCGTTAAGCTTGAAAAAAGAGGTCTTGGCCTTTTTAAAATCGCTTTTTTTAAAACCGATGCAACTCTAACACTTTCAAACGAAGTGAAACAAAAACTTCTGGATTGGGGCTATAAGAAACCGATTCATGTGGAAACGACTTTGTTTGACGAATCCTTGCTTGATGGAATAGATATAGATCAGCATCTGAGCAGTAAATTCAACAGTAAAAAGAATGGGTTCAACATTTTATTTCTGGCCCGAGTAGAGAAAGAGAAAGGAATATTTGAAGCTATAAGGGCCATTAAAACATTGCAAGAAAAAAATCCAGAACAAAATATTTCATTCACACTAGCTGGTTCTGGCCGTGCCGAAGAAGAGATTACTCAATTGGTTGCCGAAATGGAAGTGAAAAACGTTTCCATATTGGGTCATGTGCAAGGAGCAACAAAGCGAGACGCATATTTGGCAGCCGACTGCTACCTATTTCCTACGTACAGAGAAGGAATGCCCAATTCCATTTTGGAGGCCATGGCCTTCGGACTACCAATCATATCTCGGCCGGTTGGTTCAATACCTGAAATTGTAAAAACAGAGAATGGATTTCTTTCTGATTCCTTAGAACCAGCTGTTTTTGCCGAATTTTTACAGCAATTGGTGGATAATCCTGCTTTAAGGAAGGAAATGTCATTTATCAATGGCAACTTTGCCAAACAGAATTTTTACTCTTCTCAAGTCCTACAGCGACTTGAAAAAATATATCAAGAAGTAGGTTATGGAGCAACTGACACAAGAGCTTAAATCGGGAAAAATGGAAATTCTTGAAGTGCCTTTTCCAGCACTCGGGAAAGGCCAATTGCTGGTTAGAAATCATTTTTCTGTTATAAGCGCAGGCACCGAGGGAAAAACAGTTACCGATGCTAGAAAGGGCTACATCGCGAAAGCCAGAAGCCGACAGAAAGAGGTAAAGCAGGTTATTGAAAAAGTGAAGTTGGAAGGACCTTTAACCACCTACAATTTTGTGATGAACAAGTTGGAGGCAAAAGCGTCTTTGGGCTACAGCTCTGCCGGAGAAGTAATTGCCGTAGGCGAAGACGTAAAAGGCTTTAAGGTTGGTGATTTTGTTGCCTGTGGTGGCGCATCTGCCTGCCATGCCGATGTTGTTTCTGTGCCTATGAATCTCTGTGTGAAAGTGCCTGAGAACGTGAAATTAAACGAGGCGGCTTTTACCACCATTGGCTCCATTGCCATTCAAGGCATTAGACAAGCAGAACTTACGCTTGGCGAAAACTGTCTCATTATTGGAATGGGAATCATTGGTCAACTAAGCGCTAAAATCTTGAAAGCTTCAGGTGTAAATGCTATTGCTGTAGATGTTTCTGATAAGCAAATTGAACTTTGCAAGGCTTGCGGAATTGACAACGTTTACAATCGGAATCAGGCAGGAATCAACGAAATCATCATGAATTTTACTGATGGTTACGGAGTTGATGCGGTGCTGATTACAGCTGGAACACCATCATTAGATCCAATCGAATTTTCGGGAGAAATGGCCCGAAAAAAAGGCAAAGTTGTAATTGTTGGAGCCGTTCCAACGGGTTTTAACCGCGCTAATTATTACAAGAAAGAATTGGACCTGAGAATGTCTATGTCTTACGGCCCTGGCCGTCAGGATCCTAATTATGAAGACAAGGGAATCGATTATCCGTACGGCTATGTTCGATGGACAGAGAATCGGAACATGCAAAGTTTTGTGAAGCTTTTGGCCAACGAAACACTTGCCATTGAATCGCTCATTTCGCATACATACGATTTAGAGAATGCACCCTCGGCCTATGATATGATTCTTTCTAGGCAAGAACCATTTAACGGTGTGGTGGTGAGATACAACACCGAAAAAGAGCTTAGCAAGCGTGTTGCGCTCAACTCAACCCCTGTTAAAGCAAGCGAACCTAATATTGGTTGTGTTGGTGCCGGATCGTTTGCTCAAGGAATGTTGCTTCCAAAAATGAAAGGGAATTGTAATCTGATTGGAATTGCCACAAACACAGGTAATTCAGCACGCTATGTTGGAGAAAAATATGCCTTTAATTACTGCGCAGAGTCTCCTGCAGAGTTGTTTGCAGATGATAAAATCAACACAATAATCATTACAACTCGTCACGATTCGCATGCTGGTTATGTGCTAAGCGGAATTGAAAGTGGAAAAAATGTGTTTGTTGAGAAACCAATGGCACTTACGGTTGAAGAACTGGAGCAGATTAAAGCAAAATATGATGAAGCCAAAGCGGCTGGAAGCGCAACACAAGTTATGGTTGGTTACAACCGAAGGTTTGCGCCAGCAGTTCAAGAACTGAAAAAGCGTTTTGCTGATGAGCTTCCAAAGTCAATCAATATTCGTGTAAATGCGGGTTTGGTTCCACCAGACCATTGGGTAAATGACCCTAAAGTCGGAGGAGGTAGAATTATTGGTGAAGGCTGCCATTTTGTTGATTTAGCCATGTATTTGGCAGGAGCAGACATTACAACTGTGAGTGCCAACACGTTGAAAGACGCCAATGGACTCAACAATTCTGTAGTCATTAACATGGAATTTGCCAATGGAAGCATTGCCACGGTGAACTATTTTTCGAATGGAAATAAGACGTTGGGCAAGGAATACATGGAAGTTTTCTGCGGAGGAGATGTAGCCATAATTGATGATTTTAAGCAGATGACTATTTACGGCAAAACCACCAAAAAAATAAAATTTGGAGGGCAAGATAAAGGCCACGCAAAAGAGGTGGAATTGATGCTAGAAGCAATTAAAACTGGCAAACCATTGCCGATTTCGTTTGAAGACAGTTACCTATCTACCCTTGCAACGCTTAAAGCACTGGAGAGCATTTCTCAGAATAGAAAAATCACCCTGTAATTCATGCTAGCCTCTTTCGAGAAACTAGAAGCCTACATTTCTGAAGAGAAATATCAAGGATACGATCCGTATGACACGCTAAATTCTTGGGTTCCGTTTCATTGGTTGGGTAAATGGGGCCCTGTTTTGGCCACTCAGGTTCAGAAACGAAATCCAATTAATATTCGCCCGCTTTTAGGAATTAAAAAAGAGATAAATCCAAAGGCATTTGGTCTGTTTTTGCATGCATATTCTATCCTTTACAAGGAGTTCGGGAAGAAAGAAGATTTAGAAAAAGCAGATTATTTCTACACCTGGCTCAAGGAAAACGCATCCAAAGGTTACCAAGGAACTTGTTGGGGGTATAATTTTTCTTGGGCGAGTCCGCAAAAACAAATTCCCCCATTTTTTCCATCATCTGTAGTTACTGGCACTGTTGCAAAAGGGCTTTACGAGTATTACCTAGTCACTAAAAAAGATGAAGTAATTGAGTTGCTGAAGGGCGCATCTGTATTTATGGATACAGAGCTTGAGAAGTATGAGGATGAAACAGGATTAAGCATTAGTTATACCCCAGCAAAAGCAGATATCTGCTACAATGCAAGTTTGCTAGCAGCCGAAACGCTTGCTAAGACTTACAGTATTACAAAGGAAGAGCGCTACCGCGATATGGCGATAAAATGCGGCAATTTTGTGATAGCACATCAGCAAAAAGATGGACGCTGGAACTACAATTGGGACCCAAAAACGGGTAAGGAGCAGAAACAGGTAGATTTTCACCAAGGCTATATTTTAGAGAGCCTTTTTGAAATTAAAAAAGCACTGAATTATTCAGATCCGAAGTGGGAATCATCCATAAAAAGTGGAATTGATTTTTACTGCGACCAACAGTTCCACGAAAGTGGAAGAAGCTACTGGCGATTGCCAAAGCTATATCCAGCAGAAATCCATAATCAAAGCCAAGGAATTATAACGTTGGCTATGATGAGTGAATACAGAACAGATAGCGTAGAATTGATGGAAAAGATTACCAACTGGACTATCGCCAACATGCAAGACAAAAAAGGCTATTTCTACTATAGAATTTTTAAAAGTCACACCAATAAAATTCCTTTTATGAGGTGGTCTCAAGCTTGGATGTTTCTTGCACTTTCGTACTACCAAGTTGCGCTTAAACGAAACACTCCTAGCCAATGAAAGCCATGTTCTACCTTGGGCATCCCGCCCATTTTCACATGCTTAAAAATGTGTTTCCTGTCTTAAACGAGCGTGGTATAGAAACACACATACTTATCAAGAAAAAGGATGTTTTGGAAACGCTGCTTAAGGCTTCTGGCTTTCCATATACCAACATTCAGCCGGAAGGAAGAAAATCGACCACATTTGGCATTATCAAAGGCCTTGCAGAGCGCGATTGGGAAATTTTCAAATGGTGCAGAAAGAACAAACCCGATGTGTTAGTAGGCACATCCGTAGAGATTACGCATGTTGGCAAACTGCTCGGCATAACAAGCATTGTCTTAAATGAAGATGATGCCGATCAAGTACCTCGTTTTGCCAAATTAGGATATCCTTTTATGACCCGATTACTGGCTCCAGTAAGTTGCAGAGTTGGAAAGTGGGGACACAAGACTACCCAATACGAAGGCTATCATGAGCTGGCTTATTTGCATCCAGACCATTTTCAATTTGACCCAACTATCAAAACAAAATTCGGGCTGGCTGAGAAGTACTTCATACTTCGATTTTCAGGATTAGATGCTCATCATGATGATGGTAAAACAGGTATAAATGATGAATTGGCACTGAATATTATTAGCCTTCTTTTGCCTCATGGGTCGGTTTATATTACTTCTGAAAGACCCTTGAGACCAGACCTGGATAAGTACAGAATGCCCGTGCCACCCGAACACATCCATCAAGTAATGGCTGGAGCATCTATGTTTATTGGCGATAGTCAGACGATGGCCGCAGAAGCAGCGGTTCTTGGCGTTCCTTCCGTACGATTCAACGATTTTGTTGGCAAACTTGGCTACCTAAATGAGTTACAAGATCTTGGTCTTACTAGAGGAGTAGAAACTGACAAAGAAGACTTATTGATTGAAGTGATTAAAGGTTATCTCAACCTGCCTGATGGCGAAATGCAGAGACGAAAGGCGACCATGCTTGCTCAAAAGATTAACGTAGCAGAATTCTTTGCAGACGTGATTACCGAAGAAGCGAAGCGAGCCTAATTCTCATCTAAGCTTAATAAGCTGATTACCTCAGCAAAACACTTTGCAAATTGTTCTTAATGGGCCACTAGATGACCAATTTAACACGCTTGTAAACGATATATTTGTGCCTCTGAAACTGGGATGAAGGAGTCCAATCGTATTTCAAAAGAAATCAAATCAGAGCTCAGGGACTTCATCGGTCAATATATCGATCTAGATAGCAAGGACCCGAGTTCACGCACAACTATTGTAAAGACTTCGTCACCCTTTAATATTCGAAGTCTTGAGGAAAATGCCATTGCAGATGGTTTCGATTCTTTCAACCTCATTAACCTAAAGCGGATAAATGATATTCAAAGAATCAATAAATTCTTTAACGCTGTAAACCATCTGTTGCCGTTGGGTGGGTATCATGTAGGTTGCGTGGAGAGTTACCTGTTAAGACATCAGCGCATACATCGAAAATTTCCCCCGGTAATTCGTCAGATATACTATCTGTTCGACTTCATCTTTAAGCGGATTTTCCCAAAGTTGAAGCTTACGCAGAAACTGTACTTTTTTATCGCACACGGTAGAAACAGAGCACTTTCTAAAGCGGAAGCACTTGGTAGAGTTGTGTCTTGTGGGTTTGAAATTTTGGACGATAGAGCCGTAGATGGTCTCATCTATTTCGTTGCTAGAAAAACTGGAGAACCAATTAGAGATAAGAACCCGTCATATGGCCCGCTATACAAAATGCCGCGGGTTGGTAAGGATGGAAAGATCATCGGAGTGTACAAATTCAGAACAATGCACCCATATTCTGAATATCTGCAAGACTACGTTATTCGTAAAAACGGGTATTCAGAAATTGGTAAACCTGCAGACGATTTTAGACTTACATCGTGGGGAGCAAGCATGCGTAAATTGTGGTTAGATGAGCTACCTCAGCTGCTTAACGTTTTAAAAGGAGAAATGAAGCTGGTGGGTATTAGACCTGTTAGTCAGCGTTTTTTGGAAGAATATCCAGAAGACATGAAGAAATTAAGATTGAAACATAAGCCCGGATGTGTTCCGCCTTATGTAGCTTTGCTGAAACAAGAAGTAAGCGAATACATTGAATCTGAGAGAACGTATTTGAATGAAAAAGAGGCAAATCCGTATACAACGGACACCAAATATTTCTTCAAAGCCGTGTACAATATTCTCAGCAATAAAATAAGAAGCTCATAAATGAAGCAGATTAAATTTGGACTGGTAGGTTGTGGGAGAATAGCCAATAGACACGCAGAGCACATTAAGCATTTTGGTCAATTACAGGCAGTTTGCGATGTTGATTCTGAAAAAGCGGAGGGTTTAGCTAAGCAATATGGCGTTAAGGCTTATAGCAATATCGATGATTTGTTAGCTGCGGAAAAAGAAATTGATGTAATCTCAATTTGCACTCCGAACGGTTTGCATGCAGAACATTCTATTAAAGCACTCAAAGCAGGATTTCATGTGCTTTGCGAAAAGCCTATGGCAATCAATGTGCACGATTGCGGTGAGATGATAAAGGCGGCTGAAAGTGCGAATAAACGTCTATTTGCCATTAAGCAAAACAGGTTTAATCCACCAATTGCAGCCCTTAAAAAAGCAATAGAACAAGGTGTTTTCGGAAAGCTTTACAGTATACAGTTAAACTGCTTTTGGAACCGAAACGAAGATTATTACGCCAATTCCTGGAAAGGAACGAAAGACTTAGACGGTGGAACCCTTTACACGCAATTTAGCCACTTCATAGACCTTTTATATTGGTTAATTGGAGATGTAAAGCGAGCACACGCCATTATGCGAAACTTTTCGCACCAAGGAATTATTGAATTCGAAGATGCAGGGGTGGTGGCGTTAGAATTTCACAATGGCGTTATCGGAACCGTTAATTATACAGTCAACAGTTACCAAAAGAACATGGAAGGCTCTCTCACCATTTTTGGTGAAAAGGGAACCGTAAAAATTGGTGGCCAATACCTCAATGAGCTTGAATATCAGAACATTGAAGGCTTCGAATTTAAAGATTTACCAAAAGGAAATACCGCAAATAATTACGGTCAGTACCAAGGTTCAATGTCAAACCACGATAAGGTGTACGAGAATTTGGTGGATGTTCTTACTAATCAGGCTACTATCTCTACCAACGCCTACGAAGGGCTAAAAACCGTGGAGATTATTGATAAGATTTACACTGCTGCAGGCCAAAATTAGCCATCCAAAAATGCAGTTTAATCGAAAGTCGGTTGGGGTAGTTAATGTTCAGCTAGGTGAAGATGTTACCATAGTAGAGCCGTGTAATGTTTACGGCTGCACAATTGGAGATAAAACATTTGTAGGCCCTTTCGTGGAAATACAGAAGGACGTTACAATTGGCAACAATTGCAAAATTCAGTCTCATAGCTTCATTTGTGAGCTTGTTACCATCGGCAACAACTGCTTTATTGGTCACGGGGTAATGTTTGTCAACGACCTATTCGCCAAGGGCGGACCCGCACAAGGAGATAAAACACTTTGGATGGAAACTCAAATCGGCAATCACGTTTCTATTGGAAGCAATGCCACCATATTGCCTGTTTTAATTTGCGATAATGCAGTGATTGGAGCAGGATCAGTAGTTACTAAGAATATTACAGAACCAGGTGTATACGCAGGAAACCCTGCCAAACTATTACGCAAAATTTAATCAAATACATGGAAGTACCGTTTGTTGACCTTAAAGCGCAGTATCTATCAATCAAGCCAGAAATGGACGCTGCAATTGGCAATGTGCTTGAAGAAACCGCTTTTATTGGAGGCCAGGTTGTAAAGGATTTTGAACAAGCGTTCGAAAAGGAGTATGGTGTAAGAAATTGTGTTTCTGTAGCTAACGGAACCGATGCCATTTACATTGCTCTTAAGATGTTAGGTGTAGGGCAAGGAGATGAAGTGATAACTGTAGCCAACAGTTGGATTTCAACTTCGGAGACTATTACACAGACAGGGGCAACTCCAGTTTTCGTTGATATGGACGAGTTCTTTAGTATTGATGTTGCTCAAATTGAAGGGAAAATCACGTCTCGCACGAAGGCCATTGTTCCTGTTCATTTGCACGGACAAATGAGTGAGATAGCTAAGATTAAAGCTATATGCGATAAGCATTCGCTCTTTTTGGTAGAAGACTGTGCGCAATCTCATTTTTCTGCCCTAAACGGAGTGTTGGCAGGAACTACCGGAAATGCTGGCACATTTAGCTTCTATCCTGGGAAAAATCTTGGTGCTTATGGGGATGCCGGATGTATCGTTACCAATGACGATGAGTTGGCTCAGAAAATGAGAATGTATGCCAACCACGGCTCTCTTAAAAAACACGCACACGAAATAGAAGGGATAAACAGCAGGTTAGACGGTATTCAGGCTGCAGTTTTAACAGTCAAGCTTCAGTACATAAACAAATGGACTGATATGCGAATTAGTAACGCAAAGAAGTATACCGATGGTTTGTCTGGTATTCCTGGCCTAGCACTTCCAGTTATTAGACCTAATAGTAAACACTCGTTTCACCTGTTTGTATTACGAACAGAAAAACGTGATGAGTTAGCCGCGCATTTAGAGGCAAATGGAGTGTCTACTGCCATCCATTATCCACGAATTTTACCGTTACTACCAGCATATGCCTACCTTAATCATGTGCCAGGAGATTTTCCGGTAGCGTATAAAGCACAAAACGAAATCCTGTCATTACCCATGTTCCCAGAATTGACCGATGCTCAAATTGAGCATGTTGTAAAATCGGTTCGCTCTTTTTTCAACGTTTGATAAATGAACCAACAGGTAAAGCAAATTCTAATTGACGGATAAAAAATGAAAATTACTATCGTAGCTGGAGCTCGACCTAATTTCATGAAAATTGCCCCCATCATTCGGGCTATTAGAAAAAAAAGGAGCGAAGGAAAGGACATTATTGGACGACTAGTTCATACCGGTCAGCACTACGATAAAAAGATGAGTGGAGATTTTTTTGAGCAATTAGAAATCCCAGAACCAGATGTGAATTTAGAAGCAGGAGGTGGCACTCAAGCCGAACAAACAGCCGCCATTATGGTTGGTTTCGAGGCTGAGTTAATAGCAAATAGACCAGACATTGTGCTTGTAGTTGGAGATGTAACTTCTACCATGGCCTGCAGTGTTACTGCCAAAAAGCTGTGTATTGATGTAGCCCATGTTGAAGCTGGTATTAGGTCAGGCGATAGAACTATGCCTGAAGAAATTAACCGGATGGTAACCGATTCTATAAGCGATTTGTTTTTTACCACAACCACCTTGGCTGGAGAGATTTTACAGAAAGAAGGTCATTCGAAAGAGAATATTCATTTTGTGGGTAACACCATGATTGATACACTTTATCATCGGTTAGACCATTTGATTGAGCCAGACCTGTATGCAGAAAACAATCTAAAGTCTAAGGGTTATTTGGTTCTGACTTTGCACCGCCCCTCTAATGTAGACAAGGAGAATGAGCTTGTTTCATTGGTCCAAAATATTCTAGCCAGTGCTGGAGATTACCCAATCATTTTCCCTGTCCATCCTCGTACAGCAAAAGTGTTGGAAAAAGCAAACTTCTCTGATTCGAGATTAATTATGACAGGTCCTTTAAGCTATCTTGAGTTCATCTATATGATAAAGAATTCTGCAGGAGTTGTAACTGATTCGGGTGGAATTACGGAAGAAACTACAGTGCTTGGAATTCCTTGCATCACATTGCGTGATTCTACCGAAAGACCAGAAACTGTTACAGTAGGAACGAACGAATTAATTGGAGCAAATCCTGCCAACGTTGGGCAATGGATTGAGAAAATGCTGCAAGGACAGTGGAAAAAGGGCGAAATTCCAGCGCTTTGGGATGGTAATACTTCCGATAGAATAGCTGAAATTCTTTGTGCCAAGTATTCAGTATAATTAGAGAAACTTATCTGAGCTTAACGGATAAGACAGTCATACAATACACCCCCTCGTGAAAAAAGACAATCAACTTATGCAGAGAGTTACCAAGGCGCTGTTGAGTCTGCTATTCGGGGTTTGCATAGCGCTGACGGCATTTGCCCAAAACGTTCCTTATCACGTTTCTAACGATAGGGTTTACGAGTTTTTAGAAGAATTGTCTTCTTTAAAAGCAATACAGTTGAATAACGTAGTTCTGCCACTTTCTCGATTGCAGATTTACAGTTATTTACACGAAGCTGAAGAAAAATCAGAGTCGCTTAATTCGCGTCAGCAAAAGGAACTTAAGTTCTATTTACAAGACTTCATCAAAGAATCTCCAAGCTATTACGGATTTGATTTTTTAGGAAAGGGATTAAAACGTGGCGATGTTTTTCCTCTTAGAAAACGAGAAAAGAGGTACGATTTAGTTCATTACAAAGACTCACTTTTCAACCTTACAGTTAACCCAATATTTGGTGGTGAGGGGGTTCTTTCTGGCTCAGAGTTCAATTACCAATATTCATTGGGCGCCAGAATGTATGGTAACATTTCTAAGTATTTCTCTTTTTATGCCGAGATACGAGATAATTCGGATACCGAAGTAATGAGTGACGAGACCTTTCTTACCCAAAGAATGGGAGTCAATTACAAAACAGGACTTGATTACAGTGAAATGCGTGCGGGAATATCGGCCAGTGTAAAATGGGCGTCTCTTTCATTAGTAAAAGACCACATACAGTGGGGAAGTAATTATAATGGTTCAAATATTATTTCAGGTAGAACCCCTTCATTTCCAATGATAAAATTGGACTTGAATCCATTGGATTGGTTTTCGTTTCACTACATCCATGCCTGGCTAATTTCTGATGAAGTTGATTCTGCTGCTAGTTATAATTCTGGCGGAGGTTACCGAGAAATAATGCGATCTAAATACATGGCTGCCAACATGTTTACCATTCGTCCAGTGAAGGGCTTGTACTTTTCTGCTGGCAATAGCGTCATTTACTCAGATAGGTTTAATCCTGTTTACTTAATTCCGTTCCTATTCTATAAATCGGTAGATCATACCCTTAACAGCACTAGTAGCAACAGTAATTTTGGAGGACAGAACTCACAAATGTTCCTCAATTTGATGTCTCGAAACATCAAGTATCTACAACTCTATTTTAGCTTTTTTGTAGATGAAGTAAGGCTTTCTACCGCTACGGATAAGAATAATTCGCGCAATCATATGAGTTATAAAGTTGGTGCTAGATTCACGGCTCCCGGTAATGTAAATCTGAGCCTAATACTAGAGTATACACGAACCAATCCAATGGCATACAAGCATTTTGTGTCTACTACCACATTTGCGTCTAATTCTTACGGAATAGGACATTATTTAGGCGATAATGCTGAAGAGTTTTTTGTGTCTCTAGTTTACAAACCAATTTCTAGACTACACGTGCGAACTTCTTTTGGCCTCGTTAGAAAAGGGACTGATTATGCCTATAATGAGGGCAAGGACGGAACCGGTTTACCGTTTATTAATACCGAAACAGTAAGAAGGTATGACGCTAGATTGAGGGTCTCTTATTCCGTTGCACAAGATGTAAACGTAGCTGTTGGTTACCAGTTTTTAAAGGAGACTGGAAGCGGTGCTTATACGTTTTTGCCTGCTGCTTATGGAGCTAGTGGGCCGCATCACTTATCTCTTGGATTGACTATCGGTTATTAACCGTACTGTCTCTTTTTATCCAATAAATACAGGTACTATTTAATACCTGCCAAAAAATCTTCTCACTTTATTCAGTAATGACCCAGAATCCTCTGGCTCTGAGTAGTATCCACCCCCGTAACCATAGCCATAGCCATATCCATAATTGCTTCCTAAACGAGACATTTTCACATCATTAAAGAGAATGGATAGGCTTTTAATTTTGCCGCCATTGTAAAGGTCATTTACATAACCGAGGCTAGAAGCATTTGTAACATTCTGACGAACCACATAAATGGTAGTGGCGGCATGTTCTGAAATAATGAGGCTGTCTGTTACCAAACCAATTGGTGGCGTATCCAAAACAACATAGTCGTACCGATCAGTAAGTTCTTTTAGCATGTTGGGTAACGACTGACTCATTAGGAGTTCCGATGGGTTTGGCGGAATTGGGCCACCAACAAGAACATCTAGCCCAGGGCTTTCTGTTCCACGAATAGCTTCATCCAGCGTATTAATTCCTGCTAAGACGGAGCTAGACCCTACATCATTTGGAATGGCAAAGTAGTCGGCTAGTCTAGGCTTTCTGAGGTCTAAACCAACAACAATGGTTTTCGCACCCCCCAACCCTAAGGAAGCACCAAGGTTTATTGAGCTGAACGATTTTCCTTCAGAACCAACGGCAGAAGTTAGTTGCACCACTTTTGGAGATACACCTTCGGGCAACGTCTCTCGCCTAATAACAAACGAAAGGTTGGTTCTAACTGATCTAAATGCTTCGCCAATGGCCGAATTCGATTTATCCTGAACTACTAGATAGTCAGAACTGTCATAGTGAGGAATGATTCCAAGAAAAGGAATATTGGTTGCTTTATTTAAATCGTCTGTTCCTTTAATTCGGTTATCGAAAAACAGAATTAATAAAATATAGAGTGATGGAATGGCCAAGCCAACAGCAAGTCCCATCAGATAAATCTTGCTTTTCTTCGGTTTCACTGGTTCTTCAGATGCCCGTGCTCGGTCAATAATCATATTGTCCGAAACCGTAGAAGCAAGCATAATGGAGTTTTCCGATTTCTTCTCTAGAAGCAGCAAATACAAACTCTCCTTAATTGTGTACTGACGTTGTAGTGCGAGTAATTCGTATTCAGCCTTGGGCAAGGTTTTCACCTTTTTTTCCACCAAATCAAGCTGATCTTTAACCTCCCTTTTTGAAGCCTCTAGTCCATTTCGGATACTAGCCATGTTATTGGTAAGAGATTGCTTGGCATCCTCAATTTTTGCATCAATCGAAGTAATTAATGGGTTGTCTTGCTTGGTAAAACGAAGCATGCTTTCTCTCTCTGATGCAAGCTGACTTAACGTCACGATAAGTTGCTGCAACAGCGGGTCCTCTATCCCAAGGCTCGAAGGAGAAGCATTTTTCAAATCTCTATCGTTGGCCACGTACTCCTCCAAATAATTGATGATACTTAACTTAACATCCAGTTCTGAAATAGTTTGGTCAAGTGTGCCTACTTGGGTTAGAAAGAAATTAGCTTCGGCACTTACGTCAGATACGCCATGCTTGGTTTTAAATGCCTTAATCTCAGATTCCAACGAACTGAGGTCGGTAGTTATTAAGCTCAATTGATTATCAATAAACTTCAAAGAGTTCGAAGCCAATTGATTCTTTTTCTCAATGTTGTTTTGGATGTAGACATTCAATAATGCATTAAGCACGTCAACCCCGCGCTGACCGCTTTCATCTCTAAGTGTTAGCCTTAAAATACTTGCCTTTTCTCTTGCTTCTCCAACTATTAGTTGCATCAAATAGTTGGTGGTTAATTGCTCGTTGCTTTGATAGATAAGGGTATATTCTAAGCTAATCGGATCATCAGCATTTACATACTCATCAAAGACGCCTGTAGGCACAAGATTAAACGTACCCAGTTTGTTTTCAAAGGGCTGACTAAGTTCAATGGTTTGCTCGTACGATTCGTCCTCAAAATCATATTCAACAATCGCTGTTTTCCCATTTTCATTCAATGTAACATGAAATGCAAATGCTTTTTGGGTTGGGTTGGTAAGCGCGTATTCTAGTTTAATTGGCGTGTTCTGGTACAAAACCCTTTGCCGTGGTCCTAAATGGACAAGATGACTGACGTTGATGTCAAGCTGGGTCATTGCTTTTTCTACCAAGCTTCGAGAATTAAGAATGGCAATTTCATTCTCAATGTTTCTCTTTTTTCCAATAACCCCAACCTCATCTAAAATGCCTTGTGAGATGTCGTTTCCATCATCTTCTACCAAAACGGTTGTGGTCATTTCGTACACCGGATGCACATACCAAGTATATGCGTAACTAATGGTCAGGCAAAGAATAATTGATGCGGCAAAGAAGTACCAATTTTCCAGAAGAAGGATGCCAATTTTTAAAACATCAATCTCATCCGCATTGGAATCTCGGTGGTCCTTATTTTCAGTCATCCTAGAAGTTAATTCGAGAAATGAATAGTCCGATTACGGTAAGTCCGCTCAACACCATCGGGATTATTCTATACCAAGCATCGGCCGAAGCTATTTTCCCCTTGCCTGGTTCTACATACACAATATCATTACTATGTAGGTAGTAAAAGTCAGATTCAAAGAACGCTTTTGACCTTAAGTCAATTTTAAAAAATTTGCGTTCTCCATTTTCTTCTCTTATTACCAAAACATCAATTCGTTTTCCGAAAATTGTAAGGTCTCCAGCCAATCCAATGGCCTCTACAAGTGTTATTTTTTCGTTTGGAATGGTGTAAACGCCTGGTGTTTTTACCTCTCCCAACACTGTAACCTTAAAATTTCTAATTCTTAGGTTGACGGTCGGGTCAACCAAGTACTGCTCAAGCTTTGTTTTAACAGCTAGCTTGGCCTCTTGTGTGCTTTTTCCCGAAACCTGAACGGTACCTATCAATGGCATTTCAATATTGCCGGCAGCATTTACCAGGTAGGTATTTGCCACTTGTTGGTCGGTGGTTTCTCCTACTACATTAAAGAAGCTACTTGCTTCTTTGCTCAAACTCGTTACGTGAATTGATAGAATATCGCCTCCTTGAATAATCGCTTCAAAGTCACGAGTAATTTTTTGCACGCTTAACGTATCCGAAATGTCTTGGAAGTAAGAAATATCCTTTCTAGTCATACAAGACTGAGAAAGAAAAAGAACTGAGACAAGCAAAGTCAGCAGAATTGCTGGGCGAAATTTCATGGCGCAAATATAAGTCTTAAAATCACCTAATAGTTAGGCCTTTTCTTTGGCTAAAACCTTGATGTTCAACTCATCTAGCTGAGCCTTATCAATGATTGATGGAGAGTCTATCATCATATCTCTTCCAGAATTATTTTTTGGGAACGCGATAAAGTCTCTGATGTCTTTTTGACCACCGAAAATGGCAGATAGTCTATCAAACCCAAACGCAATACCACCGTGTGGAGGTGCTCCAAACTCAAAGGCATCCATCAAGAATCCAAACTGGTTTTTAGCTTCTTCTTCGGTAAACCCAAGCAAGTCGAACATGCGTTTTTGCTGCCCTTTATCGTGAATTCTAATTGAACCACCACCCAATTCGGTTCCATTAATAACAAGGTCGTACGCATTAGCTCTCACCTTTCCGGGCTCCTTGTCCATTAAGTGTAAATCTTCTGGCTTTGCCGAAGTAAAAGGGTGGTGCATAGCGTGGAAACGGTTGGTGTCTTCATCCCATTCCAACAGCGGGAAATTAACAACCCAAAGCGGAGCAAACTGCTCCGGATTCATCAAGCCTTGCAGTTCTGCAATATGCAGGCGAAGCTCTGAAAGTTGCTTGCGCACTTTTTCTTCTGTTCCAGCCATTACAAACATGAGGTCGTTGGCTTCGGAACCGAAGGCTTTGCTCCAACCTTCCAGTTTATCCTCAGCAAAGAATTTATCTACCGAACTTTTGAAGGTTCCGTCTTCATTGTGGCGACAATAGATTAACCCTGTGGCCCCAATCTGCGGACGCTTTACGAAATCTGTAAAACCGTCAATCTGCTTTCTGGTGAATTCGTTTCCGCCTTTTACATTGATGCCAACCACTAATTCGGCATTGTCAAACACTCCAAACCCCTGGCCTTGAACCACATGGTTCAGTTCTACGAATTGCATTTCAAAACGGATATCGGGCTTGTCTGAACCGTAAAGTTTCATCGCATCGGCATATTCCATCCGTGGGAATTCTTTTAACTCAACATTTTTAACGGTTTTGAAAAGGTGACGCGTTAGCTTCTCAAACACATTCAGAATATCCTCCTGCTCTACAAACGCCATTTCGCAATCCAATTGCGTGAATTCTGGCTGTCTATCTGCTCTTAAATCTTCATCTCTAAAGCAACGCACGATTTGGTAATACTTATCAAACCCAGAAACCATGAGCAATTGCTTGAAGGTTTGCGGACTTTGCGGCAAGGCGTAAAACTGCCCTGCATTCATGCGCGATGGCACAACAAAATCTCGTGCTCCTTCTGGCGTACTTTTGATGAGGTAAGGTGTTTCCACTTCTAGGAACCCTTGCTCATCCATAAACTTTCTGGTTTCGATAGAAAGACGGTGACGCAACTCCATGTTGGCGCGCATTTTCTGTCTGCGCAAATCTAAATAGCGGTATTTCATTCTTATTTCCTCGCCACCATCGGTATCGTTTTCAATGGTGAAAGGAGGTGTTTTGGCAGCGTTCAATACTTCGAGCGAGCTAACGATAATCTCCACATCGCCTGTTGCCATTTTGCTGTTCTTGCTTTCGCGCTCAGCAACATTGCCTTTTACTTTGATAACGAATTCGCGCCCCAAAGCACGTGCTTGCATGCAAAGCTCTTTGTTCACATCAAGGTTAAATGCCAACTGTGTAATGCCATATCTATCGCGAAGGTCAATGAAGGTCATTCCGCCTAAGTCGCGCCCTTTTTGGACCCAACCGCTTAATGTTACTTCAGAACCAATGTGTTCTGATCTTAATTCTCCGCAAGTGTGTGAACGATGCATTTGTGCTTGATTTTGAGGGCGCAAAGGTAATGGGTTAAAGGGAAAAAAGAGAAAAGGAAAAACGATAAAACAGGTATCACGATTAAGAGGGCAGAATGAGAACCTACCCAGAGTTTGTCTAAGGGAATTAATCTATTGGAGCTATTGCCAATCTCGTTCCTCAGTCGCAAAGACAATTGCTCACGGCTTACTATTTTTACCTCATGGAGTTAAGTGTGTTTTCTGACGAGCATTTTATGAAGGAAGCCTTGAAAGAGGCGCAAAAAGCATTTGATAAAGATGAAGTGCCAGTTGGTGTTGTAGTTGTAGCCAAACAACGGATTATTGCTCGTGCTCATAATCTTACGGAAATGTTGAATGATGTGACCGCGCATGCAGAAATGCAAGCTATTACCTCGGCTGCTGATTATGTAGGTGGTAAATACCTGAAGGGGTGTACTGTTTACGTGACGCTTGAGCCCTGCGTAATGTGTGCAGGAGCTTTATTCTGGAGTCAGGTAGATGCGGTGGTTTATGGCGCCAGCGATGAAAAGCGGGGTTTCTCCACAATCGGAAATCTGCTTCACCCGAAAACAAAGGTGAAGAATGGCATAATGGCGGATGATTGTGCAGATCTGCTCAGACTGTTTTTTCAGAAAAAACGCAAATAAAAAAAGCCGCTCGGTTTCCCAAACGGCTTTCTCAATAATTTACTTCAACGTTTTTAGTCTGTCGCTACATCAACACTAAGGTTAACAACCTCAATCTCGTAAGGCAATTTGCTTAGTCCTTCATAGATGGTCTTTTTATCGCCCACAACTACAATGGCCATATTCTCGGCATCAACGTATTTGAAAGCCAATGCATTGACTTCTTCTTTGGTCAAATTCTTAAGAATCTCGTTCTGCTTGTCAGTGTAATTAGCATCTAACCCGAAACGAAGAATGGTGTTTAGGAAACCTGTTTTTTGGTATCCAGCTTCGTACTTCAACGCATCCTTCTGTCCGATTGAACTTTTCAAGAACGTTAATTCGTCATCTGTAATTCCATTTTCTGAGAAATTCTTTAGGTGATCGATATATGCTGCAACAGCACTATCAGTGGCTTCACGCTTAAATCCGCCAACAGCAGCAAACGCTCCTACGTGCTCGCTTCCGCTGAAATATGTGTAGGTACCATAGGTCCAACCCTTGTTTTCTCTAAGATCTTGATTGATTCGGCTATTGAAGTTTCCACCAAGGTTGAAGTTCATCAGCTTAGCCTTGTAATAATCTCCAGTGGCATCAAATGGCATAGAAAGGTATCCAAGTCTCACTTCGCTTTGTGCTGCATCTGGTTTGTCTACCAAGTAGATTTTGGTTGCTCCAGCCGCTGGTGTAGCAGGCTCGGTTGGGTAAGTAACTTCTTTCTTTTCCCAAGATTGAAGGAAAGCTAGTTTACTGAGAATGGCATCTTTTTCAATATCTCCTACAACTACAAGGTTGGAGATGTTTGGAGCGAAATTCGCCTCATAAAATTCCTGAACATCGGTAAGAGTAACTCCGCCAAGCGTTGCTTCGGTTCCAGCAGAAGGAATAGCCATGATATGACCTTCTCCGTAAAGAACTTTGTCAAACTGATTGTTTGCCAATGTGGTTGGTTCGTTTACTTGGTTTGCAATAGACTCAAGCTGAGAAAATTTCAAACGATTGTACTCATCTTCGGTGAATTTTGGCTTCATCATCACTTCTTCAAGAAGCGCCAATGTTGCGTCAA
>CALCGD010000015.1 GCA_937900875.1 uncultured Flavobacteriales bacterium | reverse complement strand
CAGACAATCCAAGTTTTTCATTCAAAGCATCGATTGCCAACGGATCAATTGTAAGCAAGGCAATCAAGTAAGGTTTCTTATCGCCCACAACCACTGCTTGAGAAATACCTTCAATCCTTTTCAGCAATGCTTCTATCGGTTGAGGTGCAACATTTTTCGCTCCAGCGGTAATAATCAAATCTTTCTTTCTGTCGGTTATTTTAAGATTTCCATCAGCATCAAACACACCAATATCTCCCGTGTGAAGCCATCCTCCTTCCCACAACTCTGCGGTTTCAGCAGCCATGTGCAAATAACCTTTAGTAAGCGCAGGTCCACGAGCAATGATTTCCCCGTCTGAAGAAATCCTTATTTCAACTCCTTCAAGCGGTTTTCCAACGGTTCCAAATTTTCTATTTGAAGGCGATGTGGTTGCGAGAATACCCGTTGTTTCGGTCATTCCGTAAACCTCATTAATCTGTATTCCGAGCGAAGCAAAAAACCGAAGGTTATCAAGGTTAGAAGGTGCGGCACCAATAAAGGCGTGGATAATCTGATTCATTCCAAGCTTATCCTTGATTTTACGTATCACCAACTTATTAGCCAAGGTTCTAGCAAACGAGCTAACGGGCTTACCTGTTTCTTGCTCCTTATCAAAAGCCGCCAATTCTGTTCTCAATCCCCATTTCAGCAACTTCTTTTTAAAGCCTGTACTTCCTTCAATTATTCCTTTTAATGCGGATTCGACCTTCTCCCAAACTCGCGGAACACCTAGCAATACATTAGGCTGAACCAAGGGCAAATAATTTTTCATTTGAAGTGCATCTGGGCACAAATACACCTCTCCACCTGTTTCTAACTGTAAGTTATTTGTAGCTATTTGCTCCGCTATATGGCTAAGCGGTAAATAAGAAATAGACCGTGATTTTATCGGCATATCAAATCGTCTTAGCAGCGTTTCGCCTACATAAGACAAATGATAGTGTGTTGTCAAAACAGCTTTAGGAACTCCTGTGGTTCCTGAAGTATAGATAATGAAAGCATTGTCATCCTGGTCAATCAAGTTCATGCGTTCTTCAAACGGCTTATTATCTGACGCTTCCCCCAATTTCAAAAAATCAGAAAACGAAATAGTCCAATCCGAATCAGCTGATTTTACTTCATCAAAAAGAATGACTTTTTCAAGATGTGAAAGCTCAGACCTATATTCAATAAGCTTGTCATATTGGACTTGATTCTCGGCAAAAACGAACCTTGCTTTTGAATGATTGATAATGTACGCCAGTTGCTCAGCAGTGTTGGTTTGGTATGATGGAGTAGCAACTCCACCAGCAGCCATTATGCCGAATTGAGCATACAACCATTCTACCCGATTGTTCCCAATAATTACTGAGCATTCTCCCTTCTTTAATCCAAGAGAAATCAATCCCTTAGCCACAAATTCTACATTTCTATTGTAATCGAACCACTTAACAGAATTCCAACCTGTATTGGTCCTTGTATGCAGCGCATTACTAGTTGGTGTTTTCTCCGCCCAACCGCGAAGTTTGTTTAAGGGCAATGTTACTTCCATGACATGTGGGAATGATGTTGTCTAGCTTAAATATACAATAAGCAACTATCTGAGTTCGGTTCGTGATTTCAGGTTAAGCTGACTATTTTCGCGGCTCAATTAAAACAGATACCAGTTATGGCAAACGCATTCTACAACGTACCCCAAATAATCAATGAGCCTATCCTTAATTACGCACCTGGAAGTAAGGAAAAAGCAGAGGTAAAACTGGCATTGAAAACACTTAGTGGAGTAGAAATAGATGCGCCTATGTTTATTGGAGGTAAAGAAGTGAGAACCGGAGAATTAGTTAGAATGTCACCTCCGCATGATCACAAACACACATTGGGTCACTTCCATCGTGGAAACGAAACGCACGTAAAGCTTGCTATTGACGCTGCTTTAGCAGCCAAAGAAAAATGGGCTAATACAAGCTGGGAACATCGTGCTTCTATCTTTTTAAAAGCTGCAGACTTATTGGCTGGACCATACAGAGCAAAAATGAATGCGGCTACAATGCTTGCGCAAAGCAAGAATGTGTTTCAAGCAGAAATTGATGCAGTTTGTGAATACGCTGACTTCCTCCGATTCAATGTGGAATTCATGACCGATATATATAAGCAGCAGCCACCTTATTCTCCTGCTCCAACTTGGAACCGAGTAGAACACCGCCCGCTTGAAGGATTTGTGTTTGCTTTAACTCCCTTCAACTTTACTTCTATTGCAGGTAATTTACCTGGAGCTCCTGCATTAATGGGAAACACTGTTGTTTGGAAACCAGCAGATACTCAGATTTATTCTGCCCAAATCATTATGGAGATTTTCAAAGAAGCAGGTTTGCCTGATGGTGTAATCAACTTAGTATATGTACGTGGACCAGTGGCTGGAGATGTGATTTTCAAGCACCCAGAATTTGCGGGAATTCATTTTACAGGATCAACTGGCGTATTCCAAAATATTTGGAAAACGATTGGTGAAAACATTCATAGATACAAGTCTTATCCACGTATTGTAGGCGAAACCGGTGGAAAGGATTTCATTGCTGTACACCCCTCTTCTCTACCAAAACAGGTAGCAACTGCTATTGTAAGAGGTGCATTCGAATTTCAAGGACAGAAGTGTTCGGCAGCATCTCGAGTTTATGTGCCAAGTAATCTTTGGGAAGAGATTAAAGGATATGTGGTTGAAGACCTAAAGACCTTTAAAATGGGTGTTGTTGAGGATTTCACCAACTATATTAATGCTGTAATAGACGAGAAGTCGTTTGATAAAATTGCGAGCTACATTGATAATGCCAAGGCCGATGGGCAAACGATTATTGCTGGAGGCAACTACGATAAGAGCAATGGATATTTCATTGAGCCAACGGTAATTCTTGCAAACGACCCTAAATACGTCACTATGTGCGAAGAGATTTTCGGACCTGTGGTTACCATTTATGTTTTTGACGAGAATAAATGGGACGAAACGCTTGATATTCTTGACAGCACATCGCCTTACGCCTTAACTGGTGCTTTATTCAGCCAAGATCGTTACGTAATCGAAAGTGCGATGAAGCGTTTAGAGAATTGCGCTGGTAACTTCTACATCAACGATAAACCAACTGGAGCAGTTGTTGGTCAACAGCCATTTGGCGGTGCTAGAGGATCTGGAACAAATGACAAAGCTGGTTCTATGACCAACCTGATGCGTTGGGTTTCTCCGAGAACAATTAAAGAAAACTTTGTTCCTCCAACCGATTACAGATACCCTTTCTTAGGAGAGAGCTAAGGCTAGGAATTAGGCTCTACGAAGTACATATCAATCTTCCCTTTGCCTTTTGCTTCCACTTTTCCTCTGTACTCACAGGTAAAATCATTTTGTACAAGCGCATAGGTTGAGTCGGAAATATTGACTTTGCCAACTTCGCCACTGCTTTCCATTCTAGAAGCTGTGTTTACGGTATCTCCCCAGATATCGTATTGGAACTTTTTGATTCCGACAATTCCAGCTACTACAGGCCCGGTGTGAATCCCTATCCGAATTTCAAAATACGGAAGTCCTTTTTCAATTTTTCGGGCCTTTCCAGTCTCTACAAAATCACGCATTTCAAATGCGGCCTGTACTACATTTTGTGCGTGCAGACCATTTGGACTTGGCAGCCCACAATCTGCCATATATGCATCGCCAATTGTCTTGATTTTTTCAATCTCATATTTTTCCATTATTCGGTCGAATTCTGAAAAACAAATATGAATGTCTGCCACTAATTCCTTCGGACTTAATTGCTCAGACATTGCTGTAAAACCCTTAAAATCTGTAAAAAGTACAGTTACATCGTCAATTAGTTTGGCATCTGTATATCCCTTCTTTTTCAATTCTTGAGCGGTCTCGTACGGAAGTATATTGAGTAATAATTCGTCAGATTTTTTCTTGCCTGAATAAATGCTGTAAGCAAGTATTAGCAAAAGCAATAATCCACTACCTGCAGCGACTAAACCAATCTGTTGCTTCTCAGTCTGTTCAACAAGAATTGCCTGCTCACTTTGGTGTGCCAAACTATCTGATAGCGCCTTTTTTTCAAATGTGTACCCTAATTCTTTGCGATTTATTTCTCGCTCTCGATCCACATTAATAAGTGAGTCTTTCATCACCTCCATTAACTCATGATAACGCAAAGCTGAATCGAGTTTACCCAATCCTTTGTAGGCTTCATACAAACAACCGCAAGCATTAAATTCCGTGGCGAGGCTTTTTTTATTTCGGGCATCTTCAAGCGAGAGAAGACACCAAGGCAAGGCTTGATCATATCTTCCCATTTTGCTGTTTACGCCTCCTAGCCCAGTATATGTAGAACCAAATGCGGAAGCCCAACCAACTCGTTTCTTTTCCTTGAGTGCCATCTCAAAGTTGACTAGTGCCGAATCAAGTTGATTTTTTTCTTCCCAATAAGTTAAAGCAAGATTATGATAGGATGCTGCAATGAATTTTTGATTGTCCACAGAATCACCCATAGCAATCAGCCTGCGGAAATAATCTATAGCATCATCTGCGAGCCTTCTGTGTCTTTTCAATCCACCTAAGCTGTTGTAATAGCCAGGCAATTCATCAGTAAAGCCTTCCCGCTCCACAATTTCCAATCCTTTGAGATAGTATTCTTCAGCCTTCTCTAGGTCATTGATTCCGACAAAACCAATTCCAATATTTCGATAGGTTTTTGCAACTGAAAATGGCTTACCTAATTCTTCATTGAGTTTTAGTGCTTTGAAGTAGTTCTCAATACTAAGCGAGTAGTTACTCATGCTATTGTATACATTTCCACAGGCGCTGTATGCTTCGCTCAGCAGCAGTTTGTCTTCCGCTTCAATCGCCATTTTTATGCATAGTTCCATTAATTCGAGACTTTGCATCGGTCTACCTTGAGTATCATATACTCGAGCAAGCCAAACTAAGCCATTCCCTTCATGATTCTTGATGCCAGTTTTTCGAGCAAAATCAATCATCAAGGTGGCTAGCGCCTCTGCAGAATCAACGTCTTGCCAAACTGTTTTTTCAATCAACGCATCCAAACCGTTTAATCGCACAGTGTCTGGGGCATTTATATCCTCCCAAACCAGAAGATCTTTGTCTTTATCCTGAGCGTAAGAAAACTCAGCTGAAGTGGTCAACAATAGAAATAAGAGAAGAGAACGGAACATGAACTTGGATGGGTTGATTGCTAAAATTAGCAAATACTGCATCCTAAAACTTTGACAGATTCGTTCTAATAATTGTCTTCGCTAACCGAAATACCATGGCTTATGTTGCGTTCAATACCTAAGGTTATAATGACAAAATGAATTCGAGAACCATAAACAATCCCATGTTAAAAAAAGGAATGTCGCGCGAGCATGAATTCAAACTTTCAGTGTAATTTTAATTCGATGAAAAAAGTTCGAAACATAGGCCGCAAGCTTTATCCG
>CALCGD010000014.1 GCA_937900875.1 uncultured Flavobacteriales bacterium | reverse complement strand
GAGGCAGGTTAATCCTTCCTTATGTGATAGAAAATGATAGTGCGAAACTCAAGCTGGCATCCTTAGATAAAGACATAGACAACCAACTTGAACGAGACGTAGACACTAATATTTCGGCTTTTTCCTCTTTAAAGGAAAAACTAATTATGTCTTCATTTGAAGTGAAACATGTAAATCCTACAGCCCTCAAAATAGTTTTACCTGAATCCCTTCATTTTGGGTCTGGAAAATTTGAACTAAGCCAAAATGGAGAAAAATCACTCAATGAATTAGTTGCCATAATTGATAGTTCGCATCTAAAATTGCGACAAATTATGTGCATTGGATATGCAGACAGTGATAAAATATCACAACGTACGGCAACATATAGGGACAATCTTGATCTTTCCGCACTTAGGGCCTCAACTGTAGCAACGGCCTTGAGCCGTGGCCTGGAGTTTCCCTTAAATCAAATCCGAGTGCAAGGAATGGGTGAGCAAATTACTTCCGACTTTGAAAAACATTCTGCACGCAGAGTGGAAGTCTTGATTGAACTCTAATTTATTTCTCGAGTTCTGAGCTGAACCCTTCAGAAAAACCCTTTATCGCCTTCATATACTTCTCCATATCCTGTGAAAAGGAATCAATCACCTTTTCAATTTTAAATGCAGTGTACTGCCCAAGCAACTTGTTTGCGCGCGCCACTTGGGCAGTATCCGCATTCTTATCGGAAGTAATCGCCTCATAAGAGGCTAAAAAAATCGAATCTAGTTCATCTTTAGCTCCACCCTCTTGCATTTTTATCTGCTCCAGGGTGGATTGCATATCACCTAGTTGACGCTCATTTTTGTCTAAACTGTAGTTAGAACATGCGCTGAGCGCAATCAGCAAACTGCCAAAAACGAATTTTGTATTTCTCATTCTTTAGCTAAACAACTTTGGCATGATTACTTTATCCAAGAAACAAGATGATTGATATAAGAAAGGTGAACAAGAGAACTTAAAATCAGAGGTTAACTGTGATCTCCTTGAAAGGATAGAGCTTGCTTGCCAGTCTTCATCTGTTTTCACATAATTCTCCAATTCATCCAATGCAAAAGAATATCGCTCTTGCTGAAGAATGGTGTAATCGAACAAATGCCAATCCTTTATTAATTCAAAATAAATATCAAGAAAAGCATTAAAGCGTGGCAATGATGCCTGCGGGTTTACCCCAAGTGATTCAGGAAGTGCAAACTTCTCTCCAAATTCAAAGATCATTTGTGGCGTTACCGGCTCATTCCATTTAACAGGCTTCCCATCCAAGAGATACCCGTCTTCACCAACGATTTCAAAGGAACTTCCAGCATTTAAATCCACAGAAACAGGTGAACTAAGACCATAGGCGACCTCGCGCTTTAAGAACTCTTTCTTCGTTCCCATTTGGAAGGAACTGAGCATACTTTCAGCCAAATCAGAACCCAGTCCTTGTTTGAAGCAGTTTTTGAAATAGTCTCCACCTGTATGCTCAGAAATCGCCTTAGGAATCCATTCAAATAACTTGCCTCCTTTTCCAAAGTATGCCAGACGGATATTCATCTTCTTGGCATCTTTGGTAAGGCCTTGTTTTTCAATGTACGCCCTAGCCATCTGGCCTGAATGGAAGACCAACATACCGGTAATATATGCCGCTAAAGCAAGAATACCACGAGTATGAGATCTATTCGTTTCTTCCAATTCGGGAGCCCAGAATTGACTATACAGTTGTTGCTCAAGTTTAGGATCATTCTCAATTAGACCGAAAATGACATTGAGAAAATATGGCGCCGTATTACTGTCTAAACTATCAATCGCCTTGATGGGAAGTTGATATTTAGAACAATAGTGCTTAAGAACCCGATGTACATCTTTTGAGGAGGAAACTGCTCGCGAAATTCGATCCGCAGCAACTTTAACACTAGACTGCATTTCTAATACTCCACGCTGGTCGCTTTTATCATTGGCTAAGAGCAAAATATCCGAGGTAACTCCTCCGACATCAAATCCAATAAACAACGTATTATCACCTAGTGAAATACCTCCTTTGGATAGAGCAAAATTGCAAACCGCCTCACTTTCTGTGATAGCAGATGGTACACGGGCATTTCCACCATCCACTTTAGCGACCACAACGTCAGCGCCGACGATAGGCGTTTCAAAACTCACTGCCTCTTTATAGATAAACTCATACGTGCGTCTGAGATCTTTTGGCATAGATGACGGGTATGCCCAAAGAAGGTTCTTTGGCTTTAAACCTTGCTCAAAAAGTTCGGCGTTAATGTATAGCCAAAGCATCTTGACGAAGGCCTTCTTGTTGACCAAAAATTTGTCCTCCCTTTTCCATTTTAAGTCATGGAGAACTTTTTCCGACTCACCATTGACCCCCAATTCGAGCATTGTCTCATCTCCGCTCAAAATGTTAAGGTTGCTCTCAAATAATGGGAAACCACCCGAAACACTTTCAGATTTGTCGTGTTCAGGATTGCTAAGTCGGAGCTCGTTATTGAGCAACAAAACGCTCTTTATGATTCCATCTTGATTGTCATTTTGGAAGAAAAACAAATCATGTGCAGGGGCGAAATCATCTTTTACATTGGATTCAAATCCGAGTATGAAGCGACGTCTGTTCTCAAACGACAAGACCTTAGAATCCCCATTGTTGTCATTGGTGTAGGTGACACACGAATTGGTCGAACCAAAGTCAATGCCAACATTCACAGATCCCAAATCCGAACGGTCATGGGTGTGATCCAGGATGCCTTTATCCTTTTCATAGCGGCTCGTATTAATCAAGACATATCCTGCTGTTATCGCTTTACTTGAATCCGTAGTGAATTGAAGTTCAATACCCTTAAATGGGACCTCTGATTCGAAAATTTCATATTTCAGTTTACGCTGCTTGACACGCTCCCTGTTGTATCCCACCTTAAGTCTCGCTTTGGGACCAATATGGTTCGGATTACCTATATCAAAGAGCTCACCTTTAGAGCGGTTGTTGAAACAAAGCTCATTATGGTTCTCTTTTGACGCAATAATGGGAATTGCCCGAATATTTTCATCATTGTGAAGCAAGTCGGAATACAAGAAGTATTTATTCCAGTTTGGCGAGATGAAATTTGGCCATAGAATTACATTGTTTGAAAGTTCTTCTTTACTGTTATATACATTGTATTGCTTTTTGAAAGCTGTCAGAAAGCCACCCACAGATAATTCAAGCGTAACCTCAACAACATCCAGTTTTGGATCGTAGGTAGAAAAAAGATTTCTATTTGTTCTCACCCCATTTAGCAACTCATCTAGGCTATTATAAAATTCCGCCAAGCCAGCCGCAGATAGTGGTAATGAGAAATATGCATATTCTCCTACTTTATCCTTAAGTTCAGCCTTCAGAACCGTGCTTAGGGCAGGATTGAATCCTTTGGAGGCATCTAACTTGATTAGTTTCGACGTCGTTCCCGAGAGCAGAAGTTCGGAGGGATTAAATTCAATGGTTCCAGGCTCTTTATCTAAGAGATACTTACCATCTTTGGTCTTGTAGATTTTTGTCTCAATATTGAAAAGCTTGTCAAATGGTGCGGAAAACTTGTCGCACGTTTCTAACAAGCCCCTTTCCTTAAAATCAAAGTCAGGATCTTTCTTAATGAGTTCATCTTTTAATTCTTGAGCCCATTCTCTAAAGAACTCCCGAATTGCCAGGAGTGAATCTATGCCATTTGGATATTCTTTTTCAAAGACTTCAATGTTTGCTTTAATCTGCAAAACATAATGATAAAGTCTTTGGATGTCAGCCGAGCCTAATTCAATAACTGGATTGGTAAATCTGCCCTTTCTGTAGAAAGGAATATGGGATTCTTCTAGATTATATTCAGCGGCGGAATATACTAAACTCAATGGAGATGTTGCACCAATGACAACGTTGTCCATCAAGATAAGTTGAAAATATGGCGAAGAAGGGTCATTTTTGGGTCGCTTTGGATCACCCCAAAGTGGTCTATCGTCAAATAGCATATTGCCGAAAGCGCCAGAGACTTCAAACATATTCTTCACATGCAGCATCGCATTGGCTTCTACTTCTGGACTAACTTTTTCGGAGTATTTCAAATCAACTTTTTGTACCCGAATACGATCATTGTATAATGCCAAACAAGCAAGAATGCCTTTAAACTCATCCTGCATAGCTGCATAAAGCGTATTCATTCCCGTCAAGCCTTCCCGCTCATGCATGTACTTATACTGCAGTTTAAGTGCTGCGGACATCATGTACGCTCGTGCCCAGGGAGAAGGCACAGAGGTGATTATTTTAAAAATATCGCCCTGCTCAGTATCCAAACCTGGAAGATCTAATGCCTCCACAAAAGATGTAATTTGACTCATTACATTCCAGCCATCTATATTCTTCTGCTGGTTGTCTGATAAAACTGTATTGCTATTGACTAGCGCAAACCTTTTCTCACTCATGATTTCTATTAATTAGCTGAGGGGTCAATTAGTGCAATTTCAAATGATGACAAAACCATTTTCACATCAAGCAGTAAGTCTTTCAACTTCCCATCTTTTCTTGACGGAACAAGCTTCGTGTATCGGTTAAAAAATACATGTTCCGCCTTTTTTACTCCTTTTTTCTTCAGTTGAGTATATAAATTGACGAAGAATTTTGGGGCCGATGCGTCCGCTTTCATTACATCCATTGAGTTTGCATTGAAACCAAGGAATTCTCCTTTCTCATTATCGGCCAGAGAGTACCACATCTGCGGAAGCCAACCTGGAATATTCTTACCGTCCTGAACTTCATAAGAGAGATAATTTAGATAGCCATCCACAGCTTCCATCTCAACACCCGATAAATTATATTGAATGTTGTAGCGCATAAGATTCTCTAATAAATTGGAAATTTTACCTCCATAATAAGTCTTTAAAATTTGGGCAAAACCGTATAATGCTGTCAAGTTGGACGCCAGAACGTCTTCAATCTTTGAATTTTTATTGCCTTCTTTATCAGAAACTAAATCATCAAATCGGAAATATGGTTTCCTATTTTCACCTTCCATATTGTATGGTACGACTTTATTTCTAACCTCGGTAGAGTGAATAGACTCAAGTGTCTTCCCATCAAATTGAACAAAGAAGTGTCGGGCAGCAAAAGCACTCATGAATTCAAGGATATGCGCAGGATTCTCTTGCGCCTTACCTCCAGTGATTGTTTTTCCACCATCTCCCTCACCTTTCAGCTTGTTTTTGTATACATCTACATCCACATCGGTGAACGGCCAGCCAAGGAGATAAAACGTCTTATACGTATTCAGGATAGTCTTGTCTTTGATGTAATACATCAAGGCTGCGGCAGAGTTGTGTTTGAAAAACTGCGAATCGGCAATAACTTTTTCCTTCTTCTTGTGCTCCTTTGACGGCGGTTTAAACTTAAAATATGGTGTGAGGATCACTGCACCGAAGCGAATATTCTCCATCTTGATGGCACCATCTACCAATATTTTAGCCCCATCTGAAATGGCTCGAGACATGACAGGAATAGAAGAAGCTCCTGTACCTCCAAACGAACTGCCAACAACGAAGACCCTCGCTTCACCGGCTTTGTTCGCCTCTACAATTTCAGACATGAAAGGAAAGAGGGTACTTGATTGACGATGTAAATCAGATTCTACGGCTAACTTCAGTTCTTCGATTATGGCATGGTACATGAGATAACTGCCCAAATGAGTTTGAGCCCGATAGCCATGCATCAAGTCAAACTCCTGCACACCTTCTTCATAGAACTGATCTGCCAGTTCACGGTTTAGAGTCGAGTCGCCTTTTTCCAATTGAGAAATCAACGTGAAACGCCTTTTGCTGTCCTGGCTGTAATCTGGGACAAAAACGCGGAGGGTTAGCTTATTTCCAAAGAAATCATATTCCTTGGCTTTTGAAGCACCTTCGCCTGAATCTACTTTACCTTTTCCTTCTTGTTCGGAAGATTCTGATATGGTTTTGTACCAACGCATTAAATTCTCGGAGTTCTTCTTGTCTCCGTTTTCAATGTCAGTTTCCAAAATCAAAACGGATACTGATTCACCGGGAAGCATTCCCATTGAACACATGTTGACAAACGATTGCAGGCAACGCATCCCTGTTCCCCCTGCGGCAATTAAGAAATTCTTCATTTTTAAAAGATGCCTAAAATTTTATTATTGCTACGAAGTACGCTGAACAGTCTATGATCTCCCGGCCATTTTTTTAATAGAAAAGCTAATCCTATGAAGAGCACGATCGGGAGTAGGTTTCCAAATAGGTAGAACATTCCACATTCGCTGGCAATGGATTCCTTCGCATAATCATCGACGTTGTAAAAGATGGAACTCGCTAAAATGGAAACATTGTATACGAAATGCACCATCCAACTGTTAATCGCCAAAATGGCCACCAGCCACAATCTCCTCCGTGAAATATCACCAAATTTTCCTGCATTCGCTTTCATTGGAATAATCCACGCAAATAGGATGGCCACAATTCCACTTACTGCCCCAATGGTTAGAAGTAGAGAATTTATTGGCTCCGTAGCAATGTAGAAATCTCCACCATCCAAAGACCAGTCACTTACGTTTTGAAAGTGACCGTCTAAAAAGTTATTTAAAAAATCCATAATTTAATGACTTTAATGACCGAAATAGACAAATACACCACCTAATGATGCTCCGTTTGACGAACGCAACCCATCCAGATAGTCTCGGTAGCCTTTGACCAGAGACGCACTGAGACAGTTATTGTTAATGACCTTACCCTTCACTTTCAGTGAGTAATCAAGAGCGTTAAAATATTGGGAGAAATCTGACTCCAAAACAGCCACTGGTGTACTGTAAAAACTAAGATAAAAGATGCGATCATTTTGGAATTCAATGGGTCTTAACTTATCATTCAATTCGATAGCATATCCTAATGAATCCTCTGAGACGGCAAACCAATTTGATCCCTCAAAGGTTGTCAACTCCAAGTTTTTTCCATCTTTTCTGACTTCATTAACTTCAATCTTGAGGTCGGCATGCCGAATTAGGCTATTATCACTGACACTCAACCCGTTGAACAGAGGTAGCTTCAATGTTTTAAATTTTTCCGCATAGTTCTTACCCCACGCATTATAAGCCATTAAAATTCCACCTTCGTTTTTATTCTGACTCTTGTTTGATAGTTTTTGATAATCCAACAAATACTCGCCGTTCAACTGAAGTTCAAGCGAGAAAATATTTGAACTCAATTCCAACTTTCGGAACCCATCTTGAAGATAGTCTCTCTCCAAATTTGCAAAAACGTCGGGAGAACTAACGGGGATCATTAAGATGGTGTAGATGGGGGTCCCGATGTCCTTCACATAAATTCGAACGCTATTCCCTTTGTCAAACCACTTTTGAAAATTTTCAGAATAACGTGGCCCACGGATGTATGACGTGGTCACGCCATCAAAATCCTTTTCAACCACACCTTCATCAATGCTGAAATCCGTAAATATAGCTGCGGGCTGCCCGGACATGACGATTTTATCCAGACTCGGCTTTATAATGGTAAGATTCTCCGTATAACTGCTCGTATTAAAAACTGTGTTCGCTATTTCCGTGGGATCACCAGAAATGAATTCAACATCCGCATTTGAACCAATTCGATAAATACCCCCACTTCCACAGTTTTCAACCGCAAATTTTAGAGCACCTTGGTATTTTGAATCCCGAATACCTCTTCCCATCGTAGCAGAAAAATCCACATAGACTTGGTAGTCTTTGGTCGATTCTTTGTCACCTGGCAACAAAGCCGCCAGGGCATTGAGATTCGCGTCTTTTCGGGTAATTTTCGCCTCCTGTTCAGTTCCACCGCCACAAGACGCTAAAGCAACAACAGCAACTCCGAAGATCACTATGGGCTTTACCAAGAAAGTATGACCGTATTTCGACATTGTTTACTTTCGTTTAGATTATTTATTGTGTTTTTGTATAATCTTGAAGCGTGAATATAATGAACAAATTGAAACCTTGGCTACTTTTTACTAGCATACTACTAGTGGCTCAAACCGGATTGCAAGGTCAAACCATTGTGAATACCTATGATCTCATGTCACCCATTGATTCCATTTGGGAGGCAAACATTGAACTCCAAGGCACTATTTCTAGCGGGAATGGAGTGTTTACTGCACTTAATTCAGGCATAGGTTTAGGTAAGAAGTTAACTAGAAATCAACAAGCATGGCTTATTTTCGGATATAACTTCGCTTCCGAACAACAGAACCTAATTTATCAAACGGGTTTTGTTAATCTTAGGCACCACAGCAAATTGTCAAAGACCATAGGCCTGCAAATATTCATTCAAGGCCAATTCAATTCAGCTCTACTCGTAAAAGAAAGAAACTTAATAGGGTTCAACCTTAGCAGGTCAGCAACAACAAAGGGTGGCTTAGCCGTTAAATCCGCTGGTGGCTTGTTCTTTGAAAATGAAGTTTACACTGAGGGCCTGATGAATCTTTACCGGGGAAATTTCAACATTAATTTGAATAAGAACATTAATGATGTTGTGATTAATGGGACGGTATATCTTCAGCCTGACATTTTAAATATTGTAGATTACAGACTGCTAGGAGAATTGGCTATCGCCTTACCTGTTAGGGAGAACATCAGTCTAGAAATTGAAAGTGCAATGAGATTTGATAGCGACCCACATTTAGACCTATTGCATGTGGATTTTTCAACCCTCATTGGAATGACCATCAATTTATAAATTCAACCATCCCCTTCAACGAACAGAGAGTTTACATAAGGTAGGGGATTCGTTACATTGTACAAATCGCTCTACTCAACCAATGGATTTTGATCTTTTGTATGACCCCCCATTCCTATGAGTCAAACTTGAATACTTTTGAGGTCAAGTTTTCATTTTAATGCGTCTCTAAAACCGGATACATTTTCTAAGGCATTTCATCGATTATGATAAAGTCGTAGTATTTAACGCAATCAATTAAATGGTCATAAGTAGTAATTTTTGAAAGAATGGAACGGCTTCGTTAGCATTGCTTCCGAAAATTAAAAAAAGTGAATAATCTGATTTTTCGGCATGCTTAATCTCCAACTTTCAAAAAGAACTTACGCATGATTTGTAAGATTATGACATCCATAGCGTTCTGGAATAAATGCATGTATATCCATGCTTATTCTCTGGAATATAGTACTAAACCTTTCCTTCACCTATTTTCGGGCCAGATTTAAAAGAGAAAAATAATTTGAAGAATCCAGCACCGCCTCCTTCATCAAGTTCAATACCTATATGAACAGAATTGCGTATTGTCAGAGGCCATTATCAAAGATGCCAAACAACGCGCTAAGCGTATATTCCATCCAGAGGAGAACATTGCTATTGTATTATATGGCTTAAGCGGCGATAAGTATATTACCGCGATTTGCAGAAGAGAGGCTATTGCACAGTCTGTATACTAAAGTTGTAGTATGGCCTTTATGGAGGCGGAAAAAGCTCGCTTGAATGGCGACACATAGCGCGAGGCCGATAGTAAAAGACCGAAGATCTTATCGGATAACGGCTCTTGCTATATCTCCGATGACATCAAAAGCTTCATGAACGACATAGGAATCACTCAGGTTCATGGTGCGCCTAACCATCCGCAAACGCAAAAAAAAATAGAGCGTTACCAAAGATCCATAAAGAATGTACCATTACTATAACCTGTCCGATCTGAAGAGGGCTATAGATGAGTACATTGAGTACTATAACAATAAACGCTAACATGAATTGCTAGACAACTGGACACCTGCTAGCGTATACAACACTACAAACAAAAAAATCCTAGAGCAAAGACAAATTTTAAAACAAAAATCTATGAGACATAGAAGAAAAAATCACCTAAGGTATAAATCCACAAATATTTTGTAGATTACTACAAACTAAAAAGTCCAACTTCTTTGAAGACGTACATTCATTAATATCGGCGGATTTCAATTTTCTTACTCGGTGAATTGTTTAACCGGCTAAAATATTGAACTTTGCTTCGGATATTTCTTTAAATCATAAGTAAACGAATCCCTACAAAATCCTTTTAAAATCTAAATTATGGAAGAAATTCTTGGACTCCTCATGATATACTCATGGATCCACTTCTTTGTTATCCAATTTTCCAAAACTTGGTCAAAACGAAATAGCTATGAGAAAGTTATAACGATAGCTGCGGCAGTTTTCTTTGTGTTCTTTCTAATAGGAACCTTGACTTAAGAGAAGAAAAATTCAAATTTTAAGTTTAAAAATAAGTGAGATTATATGAACAATCCAAGCGCAAGATTTACTAGGTTCCTGAACGATTTTCAGAATGTCATTATTGGATCTATTTTGCAAACTGATGGCAAGGCAGACTTGTTCATCAATCACGTGCATGAAAATAATGGTAGAACATCAATGTTTCAGCTCCAAGCCCTGGCGCGAATTCGCAAAAAGCTTCATAAAGATCAACTAGCCCTTGACCTCTTGGAGCATTTCAAGATGATTGAAGATGCAATTGGAAAATATGATTATTGGAAAGTATATAGGGAACTCAATTCAAAATGGGCATTGCCTTTAGAAATTCTACAACACATAGAAAAAGAAGAAGAAATATCACGTCAAAACCTCCTTGATACACTGAGCACTCTTGGATATATAAAAATTGAATCCGATAGAGTGATTTACAACCCGGATACAATAAATAATTTAAGGAGTAAAATAACATTAGCCGAGCAGTTTGACCAAAAGAAGGAAAAAATGAAACTGCTAAAATTCTTCTGTAAAGAGTTAGAGAAAATTCAATCTGCCATTGTGAATAATGAATTAGATCTGAATCAAATAGAAGAAGGTGTTCATGAGTTTCGGCGGAAAGCTCGTTGGTTGGGAATTTATAGTAGTGCCCTACTTGGTAAAGTAAGATTGTCGTCGTCAGATATAGATGGGACGTTATCAGAATTTCTTACTCCCGAAAATGAAAATGTTCAGTTCAACCAGTTGCCGTTTAACAATGAACAGATTAGTCCCTTATACTTCTTGCGAGGAGGATTTTATGCATTGAGCACAATCATTAATGAAATTGGCACAATTAAAGATAAAGGATTGGCAACAGAAGAAATGGTGAAGCTGGGTTCCATTTACAACATATCGAAAACTGAAATCAAAGCCTGTCTAGGTTCAGATTTCTCAGAACACAATGAAGTGGTATCTAGAACCAAGGAATTAATTGAAGAGTTTTTAATCAAAAAGAAAATTTTAATTGAGATTAAAGATTATTTCCAAAGCCAATTGTAGACAGTATCAATAAAGGGTAGGCATGTTGTGCTGGATGAAATGAAAAATGTAAATCAAGACTATTAGGAAAAAAATACTTATTCAGCGAATTCC
>CALCGD010000013.1 GCA_937900875.1 uncultured Flavobacteriales bacterium | reverse complement strand
CATCTAAACCAAGGTTCATTTCCTTGGTATTGTCGTTGAGCCCTGCGTACCATTCGGCATCTAAATACGTTTGTCTGAGCAACGCGATGGCTCCCATTTGTGAGCTAGGATAATTCTGTGTTGACGTACCCTTTGAAAACGAATAATTAGCTGATACGTTTGCTTGAATAAGGTTTTCGTTTGCTGTTCCATCGGCTGTTAGGACAAGGACAGATGTTCCTCTTGCAATTCCATCCTTTACAAAAGAAATAGTTGCTCCAAATCCTATCTTTCGAAGTTCCTCTGCTTTTTTGCTGTCTGGCATGAATTTTTCAGCGGCACTAACTTCTGGGTTTAGCGCATCATTCCAAGCAAAGGCCCCCTTCTTATCGGCATCGTATTGCGGCCCAGGACTATCTTTTTTCTCTCGCTGAGGTTGCTCAATTCCATAGGTCGAAAACGCGTCAATCAACGATGCATAAATGTGTTTGCCTGTAAGGTTAGTTGCTATTGCTCCCTGAGGGACTGCTAGACCAATACCGGTTCCAACTATTCGCCCATTCTTTACAAGAAGAGTAGCGTTTTCTAAAACAGTTGTGGCGTCAATATGTATTGTGGCGTTGGTAAATGCATACACCGCTGCGTCCTTATCTTGAACACCATTTAATGGGAATGTTGTTTGCGCCTGTGAACGTAAACTGGCACCAACTCCGAGTATGATGCAAATTGACAGAAGAAATCGAGTCATTGTCTGAATAAATATGAGGGCGGCAAAACTACAGAATTTGACTTCGGTGGGTGTGTCGCTTCTATTGCGGGAAGTGAAATGATTAGCTTTGCTCTCAAACAAAAAACCCATGTACGAAATACTTCTTCGCTCGCATTCTGGATTACGTTGGATAGCTCTATTACTCTTGGTCAGTGCTATTGTGAAAAGTGCTCTGTCATTGAGTTCTAAAAAACCATACGATAGTCTAGACAACAAGCTAAGTTTGTTTACCCTCATCTCTTTTCACACGCAATTTTTGATTGGGCTAATCTTGTATTTCATAAGCCCACTTGTGCAATTGGCAATGGAATCTGGCATGGGAGTGGCTATGAAAGATCCTGTTCTTCGGTATTGGTTGGTGGAACATCTAAGTGCCATGCTTATGGCGACCATTTTGGTGACAATTGGTAGAATTATCAGCAAAAAAGCAAACGAAGACAAACAGAAATTCAAGAGTATTCTCATTTACTTCGGATTAGTTTTGTTCATTCTTCTCTTCTCTATTCCATGGCCGTTTAGAGAAGCTCTAGGAAGAGGTTGGTTCTAATGCAATCTCTTCTAGCTGTGGCACTTGGCCTATCATTTATCGCATGTACCAGCATTAATTCTGGGCGTTATGAGAACGAATTGGGTAAGCAGACTTATCAAACCTATTGTATGGCCTGCCACGGAGTTGATGGAAAATTGAAACTGAACGGTGCTCCTGACCTCACATTTTCAAAAATGACGCTGGAAGAAAAGATTGAAAATGTGACGATTGGCGGAAGTATGATGCCCGCTTTTGCTGAGGTTATTTCGGAAGAAGAAATTAAAGCTGTGGCCGTCTATTTAAACGAATTAAAACCTTCAGAATAAAGATTTGGGAAACTATTACGAAACGGCTCCAGAAGAAAAAACTGCAGTTCTCATTGGATTGATTCAAAAAGATGACACCGAAGAGAAGGTGGCAGAGTACATGGAAGAATTAGCATTTCTATCCGAAACTGCTGGGCTAGTTCCACTTAAGCGATTCACACAAAAACTTTCTAAACCGGATACGCGAACGTTTTTAGGTTCGGGTAAGGTGAATGAAATAGACGAGTACATCAAGGCAAATAATATTGATGTAGTTGTTTTTGACGATGACTTGTCTCCGTCTCAACTCAGAAATCTAGAGAAGATATTCAACATTCAGATTTACGATAGAAGCCTTCTCATTCTAGACATTTTTCAAGCTAGAGCGCAGACCGCACAAGCCAAAACACAGGTAGAACTAGCACGTAGTCAGTACCTACTTCCGCGGCTTACAAACCTTTGGACTCACCTAGAAAGACAGCGTGGCGGAACAGGCTCAATGGGTGGAGCAGGAGAGAAGGAAATAGAAACAGATAGGAGGATTATTAGAGATAAAATTACGTTGCTCAAGAAGCAACTAAAGGATATTGACAAGCAAATGGCCACGCAGCGTAAGAGTCGCGGAAGGTTGATACGTGTGGCGCTGGTAGGGTATACCAATGTGGGTAAGTCTACCATCATGAACCTAATGAGTAAGTCGGAAGTTTTGGCCGAAAACAAACTGTTTGCAACCTTAGATACCACGGTTAGAAAAGTTGTAATAAACAACCTTCCGTTCTTGATGTCGGACACAGTAGGTTTCATTCGAAAACTTCCTCATCAATTGGTGGAAAGCTTTAAATCCACGTTAGATGAGGTTCGAGAAGCTGATATTCTTCTTCACATAGTGGACATTTCTCACCCTGAATTTGAAGACCACATGAAGGTGGTGAATGAGACCTTAGCGGAAATTGGAGCACGAGATAAGAAAACGATTGTGGTTTTCAATAAGATTGACGCCTACACATATGTGAAAAAGGATGAGGATGATTTAACCCCTGTGACGCGTGAGAATTGGACTTTGGATGAGCTGAAAGGAAGTTGGACCAGCTCAATGGGTGAAGAGACTATTTACATTTCGGCCATTAAGAAAAAGAACATAACCGAACTTCGCGACTTGCTGTATGAACGTGCCAAGGCCGTTCACGTCACACGGTATCCGTATGATAAGCTGCTTTACTAGCCAATCCTTCCAGAAACGATTTTCACAGTAACAGCACCTAGTGGTTGTTTTAGCGCGTATTCCGCTTTAGCAAATGTCTCTTCTAGTGCTTCTGGTAAATTCACAGAAACGCTGTCTTCGTCATTTCCAACCTTACATCGAAACGGATTTTCCTTCTTCATTGCAAGGTAAATATCCCATAAAGTGATGCTTGCAGCTGGTCTGCCTAGAAAGTAACCACCGCCAATTCCTTGTTTCACTTTTATTAGGCCAAATTCCTTCAACCGACCAACAATTCTTCGCACAACAACAGGGTTTGTCCCAATACTTTCCCCAAGTTCTGTACTATTTACAAGGTTTTTATCGGTCCGTTCGAGATAAACACAAATGTGAATAGCGTTGGTGAAGGTTGAGTCTATTTGCATGGCTTGAATTTGCCCCAAATGTAACTCTTAAAGTTTTTATAGGGGCACTTTCAGCCTTCAAATTCATTGTCTAAACTTGTCCAAAATCCCAGAAAATGAGCGCTTACATATTTGATGCGGTACGTACTCCGCGCGGAAAAGGTAAACCAGACGGAGCTTTGGCTTCGGTAAAACCAGTTGATTTGCTGGCTTTAACCTTCAAGGCTATTCGAGATAGAAATAACCTGGATACTAATTTGGTAGAAGATGCCATTATTGGATGTGTGAGCCCCGTGAAAGACCAAGGAGCGAACATTGCCAAGGCTGCTGCCATCGAGGCAGGGTATGCCGAAACAACAGCTGGGGTTCAGGTGAATCGCTTTTGTGCGTCAGGATTGGAAGCCATAAACATGGCGGCTGCGTATGTGGGTAGCGGTAATGCCGATTTATTGGTGGCTGGCGGATTGGAAAGCATGAGCCGCGTGCCGATTGCTTCTGATGGCGGACCGATGTATGACGACCGCGATTTCATTTCCAAGCATGGTTTGGTGCCTCAAGGAATTTCTGCCGATTTAATTGCTTCTAAGTTTGGCTACAACCGAACACAATTGGATGAATTTGCAGCACGTTCGCATGCCAAAGCAGACACAGCTTGGAATGAAGGCCGTTTTGCAAAATCGATTATTGCCGTAAAAGATGCAGCTGGAAATGTTTTGTTAGATCGAGACCAAGTTATCCGACCTGGAACATCAGCCGAAGGCTTGTTGAAACTGAACCCATCGTTCCAGAAATTGGGTGATATGGGGTTTGACCAATTGGCACTACAGAAATATCCAGAAGTTGTTACAATCAACCATGTTCATCATGCCGGTAATTCATCCGCACTTGTAGATGGTGCAGCTCTTACTCTCATTGGAAGTAAAGAAGCTGGTATTGCTCAAGGGTTGAAGCCACGCGCTCGGATCGTATCTATGGCATTGACTGGAACCGAGCCAACAATCATGTTATTAGGACCAGCACCAGTAACCAGAAAGGCATTGAAGAAAGCCGGAATGGAAATCGGTGACATCGACCTGATTGAAGTAAATGAAGCGTTTGCTTCAGTTGTACTTCGCTTCTTGGAAGACCTCAACATAGACGAAAGCAAAATCAATGTAA
>CALCGD010000012.1 GCA_937900875.1 uncultured Flavobacteriales bacterium | reverse complement strand
GGCATTCTAAAACCGACTTCAGGCAACGTTTCTATTCTAGTAAAGGATTGGAAAACGGATGCAACAACAATCAAGAAATCCATTGGCTTTGTTCCGCAGGAAATTGCGCTGTATGATACAATGACGGCTACGGAGAACTTGAACTTCTTCGGACAGATGTTAGGACTGAATAGAAAAGCCATTGCCATAAAAGCAGATGAATTGATGGATGCTTTTGGTTTATCTGAGCACAAAGGCAAACAATTGCAGAACTATTCAGGTGGCATGAAACGGAGAGTAAACCTGATGGTGGCGCTGCTTCATGATCCTGAAATTCTCATTCTGGATGAACCTACTGTTGGGATTGACGTGCATTCGCGCCACATGATTAACACCTACCTAAAAGAGTTGAATACCAACGGAATGACCATCGTTTACACGTCTCATCAATTAGATGAAACAGAGAAGCTTTGTGACCAAGTTTGCATTATCGATCACGGAAAACTACTGATTGAAGGTTCGACCGCTGAGCTCATTTCGGATGGAAATAGCTTGCATCATCACTTCATTGAACTTACTGGAAAGCAGTTAAGGGATTAATGAAACTCCTCGCCTCCATACAGAAAGAATGGTTGTTGCTCATCCGCGATAAAGGCGGTTTGGGCATCCTGTTCCTCATGCCAATGGTATTGGTAGTGGTAATGGCCGTTGTGCAAGACGCACCTTTCCGTGATTATCAAGAACAGCAAATTCCCGTGCTATTTGTAAACGAGGATAGCGGGGAGATTTCGCAGCAAATCATGAAAGCCATTGAAAGTGGCAAGACCTTTTTCGTGATTGACAGCCTCAACGGACAACCGCTAGATAGCACGCTACTCGCTACGGCCATCAATGCGGGCGATTACCAAATTGGCATCATCGTAAAAGAAGGTCTCGGAAGCGAACTCAAACAAGTAATTGACGCACAGGTTGCGGGTATGTTGGCGGGTTTAATGCCGGGCGATGAAACCACCGAAGTAAAACACCCCAACCTCGAACCGTACATCACGCTCTTAGTTGACCCCACCACAAAACACACGTTTAGAAGCAGCATCCGAAGTGCCATCAAACAGTTTCTGAGCAAGTTAGAAGCGAAGATGATTGTGGATGGTCTCACCACCAAACTGGGAGAAATGACGGGTAAAACGCCTCAAGTTGACCTTTCATCCAACGGCATTGTGCAACTACGTGAGAAGACCGCTACAAGCCTCGTTATGGCTTCGGATGTGGCGAATAACTCCACGCAGCATAACGTGCC
>CALCGD010000011.1 GCA_937900875.1 uncultured Flavobacteriales bacterium | reverse complement strand
GTTGCCAAATATTTTAAAAGGCCGAAGTGCGGTTAAAGACAATTATCAATAGAACGCTAACACTTATGTAGAAAACAATCTAACCTGAATTGAACTGTAATGAAACTTCCGAAACTGCGCTTGAAACGCATCGCGAAAGGCTATACCCAGGACTATATGGCCGAAAAATTAAACATTAGCCAACCACATTATGGACGGCTGGAAAGAGGCGAATGCCACATGAGTGCTGAACAACTTGTATCCATTTGCAAATTGCTGGAAACAGCTTTTGAAGAACTGACTGATGGTGCAATACCATGCTCATAATTTGTATTCAATTGCTCTTGCGAGTAACTGAATACAAGTGAACGTCATTCATTCTTCTTTTTATCCTTACGCTTGGCTATTTGGTATTGAATACCGAATGAGACAGAGAAATTGTAGGCGAAACGGTGTTCCAAAACATCTGCAGTTCGAATGGACTCGCTGAGCAATCCGCCATTTTCATCCGAGCTACTTGATGCCTCATAGAACTTACCCGATGTTAGTGTGTAACCAAATCGATTATTGACTGAAAACCCAATCGAAAATCGGTCATGCAATTTATAGTAAAGGCTTGCACTTGCTTGAATTCCAATTGTATGTTCATCGGGATAATCCAACGTTCTTAATTGTCCGCCTATACGAGAACCAAGAGTATCACTTCTCAAGCTTTCAAATCGGTATGCCTGTCCAAAAAGCACCGAGTACGAAAATTGCGACCCGATTAGAAACATAAGTTTTGGATGCACGGAAAGAGGTTTTTCAACTCCAAGTGAACCCGTTAGGGAATTTGACTCAAATCTATTATCGGTACGCCATATCTCCAGTTGATTTCCTTGAACCGCGTTGTCCTTTGCACTTCTACTAAATTGACGATTCCAGCCAATATCGAGTCGATAGAGTAATTTTGAAACGCTACCAATCCTAAAGGTCAATCCAACATCAGGCATCCGAGTAGAACCGGTAGTTTCAAGTTCAATATCTAAGGAATCCTGATGCTCACCAGCGTGCAATTCACTTACTTCGAACGGCCGTACATTCGCCTCAATCAATACGTCTTGGCAATAGGCAGAAGTTGAAGGAATACAAATGCTTGCAACGATAGAAATCGCAAATATGGATGTGAAACGATTTCTTGAGCATCTAATCATTCGGTGGTGATTCTGAGGAGTTTCTTTGTAATTCGACCTTTATTGGTATTAATAAAAATGGACACGTATCCATCCGAAAGGCCATGAAAATCTTTCAACCACATGGTTTCGTTGACGCCACCATCCACCCGCACCATTCTTCCAGAAGCATCAGAAAGTATGACCTCCAATATTTCTATCCCGCTCAAGTCTGATTCTATCCGTAGTTCATTGTTGAACACAGTTGGAAATACCGAGATTCGGTCTTGTAAAAATTGATCTTCAACAGAAAGACCATCATTATCGGTCAGTTTCAGATCCAGCATGGAGTTTCCAAGAATTGCGCTTGTGGAAGTTATCTGAAGAGTAAACCACTCCGTTGGTTCGGGAGTGCTGTCATCAATGATGCTTACTGCGGCATTGGAATAGTACGGCCCGTTGAACGGAGGGATCTGGAAAGATCCTGTAACACTATTGTAATCCTGTCCGCCAAATGCCCAAGGTGTTTCAAACGCATCGTTGATATCCCAATAAAATACATCGACCCAGTCGGGTTGGTTACCAGAAATACTGAGTTCAGCTTGGACAGCTCCAACATTCTCATTTACCGTCATTTGGGTTAAAGTCCATCCTACTACAGGTGCCATACAAGCGTTAGCATGCTCACCCAACCCTTGACTGAAGCTTTCGGGATAAGCATCCCACTCTTCGAGGAAACTTTCCACATCAAAACTGCTCTTGCCTTTTTGAATGATCGGCTTTCGCTTGATGGTTAGGTTTTCTATGGAGCCTAGGTCTATCTCAGCGTTTTCTAGATACCCGATAGGGTCAGCTATCAATTGGTTCAAATCAATATCTATTGCCAAATTGCTTACACCCTCCTTACCAATCTTGTCTTTTACCTCAGCCCCCTTTTTGAGTTCAATGGATACTTGCCCGTCAAATAGGAGAAGCAATTCTACCGCATCGGCCAATGCGATGATGCCATTACTTGAGTTTACGTTGGTTAAAACGTATGTATCATGGGAAGCAATACTTCCGCTTAGGTACATGACGGTTGACATTCCCGTATCGGGGACAAGTTCTAGCGTATAAAGTCCTAGGTCAATAGTGTCATCGGTTGTATTGAAAAGCTCAACCGCATGGTTGATGGCCGTTATGTTTCCGTTTGCATCAATTTCTTTCCCAAATTTGACTTCAGAAACCATAAGATCAGCGCAGGCTCCTTTGGGAACTTGACCGAAACATGGCAAAATGCTGGTGGTGGTAATCATCACGGCAATTAAGGCTAAAGGTAAAAGTCTGAAATTCATGGTTATGAGTTTTATAAGGTTTGAGTTCTCAAATCTCAGAAGGTTTTGGGTAAAAGATCAGACGTCACACGTCTAAATTATACGTGTGAGGTTTAAATTATACCTCTGACGTATATTCATCTCAAATGCACAGGGCCACAGGCTAGAATATTTTTGGCAAATCATACCTTCGTCACGTGCGACAATCTGGAAGTCATCATCCTAAGAAGCCTTTGAAAAGAAAAAACATTTGGCAACATCACCCATCAAAATAGGGCGTGACGTGCTATACGCAACCCTTGTGCTTTCTACAAACTTCGGTGCTTGTCGAAAGGTCAGTAATGTTAAAGCCTTATTTTCATAGCAGTAACCGTCAGATTGCGTCATAAACCCTGCATTGTTCATAAGTGATCGGGCCACGATCTT
>CALCGD010000010.1 GCA_937900875.1 uncultured Flavobacteriales bacterium | reverse complement strand
GGCTTACTCTTGCTGTTGCAAAATGCTACTGGTAATTTGCGGGGGAATCAGAAATAATTTAAATAAAAAGTCAATATTCCAACTAATGTTCTAACTTTGAATTACAGTTCCAATTCCTGGTTTCACCCCCATCGTATGACGCTTCGGCTGAGTCGGTGGGGGTATTTGTTTGTTCAAACTCAAGGAAACCTTATTTACTACCTTTGCCAAAACACATAATTTTAAACGTATGCCTGAGGTATTAATAGATATGACAACGGAGATGGATGAAGTGCTCAAAGCGCTGAATATCAAAGAGGTAAACCCAGCAGGGTCTACTGGTTTAGAAGACTTTAAAGGAGGAGGAAAACTAATTGATTCTTACTCACCTGTAGACGGAAAATTGATTGCCTCTGTGGGGTCTTGCACTAAAGAAGATTACGAAAATGTAATTGCTAAAGCTCAAGAGGCGTTCGTTGAGTGGAGAACTTGGCCAGCACCAAAGCGAGGTGAAGTTGTGCGGCAAATGGGAGATGCGCTTAGAGAAAAGAAAGATGCGCTTGGAAAACTGGTTTCTTATGAAATGGGTAAAAGCCTTCAGGAAGGCTTAGGAGAAGTGCAAGAAATGATTGACATCTGCGATTTCGCAGTTGGTCTTTCTCGACAGCTTTATGGTTTAACTATGCACTCTGAACGACCGCTTCACAGAATGTACGAGCAATATCACCCAATTGGAGTTGTGGGTGTTATTTCAGCGTTCAATTTCCCGGTTGCGGTTTGGAGTTGGAACACAATGCTGGCATGGGTTTGCGGAGATGTTTGTGTTTGGAAACCGTCCGAAAAAGCACCTTTATCTGGCGTGGCTTGTCAAAACATCATTAAAAGTGTTTTGAAAGCCAATGGAGTTCCTGAAGGGATTAGTGGAGTTGTACAAGGAGACTATACGGTTGGAGAAATGATGAGCAGTGATAAGCGCGTTCCTCTTGTCTCTGCCACAGGATCTATTCGAATGGGTAAACTTGTTGCGCAGACTGTTGCTGCGCGTTTGGGTAACACGCTGCTTGAATTAGGCGGAAACAACGCCATTATTATTACAGAAAATGCGGACTTGAAAATCTCAATAGTTGGAGCATTATTCGGAGCCGTAGGAACCTGTGGTCAGCGTTGTACCAGCACAAGAAGATTAATTATTCACGAAAGCGTTTACGAAGAAGTAAAAGCTAGTTTGACTAAGGCATACACACAAGTCCGAGTAGGTAATCCATTGGACGAAAACAACCACGTTGGTCCGCTTATCGATAAACAAGCAGTAGAGGCATACTTGGTCGCGTTGGAGAAAGTAAAATCTGAAGGAGGAAAAGTTCTTGTTGAAGGAGGAGTACTAGAAGGAGAAGGCTACGAAAGTGGGTGTTACGTGAAACCAGCTATTGTAGAGGCTGAAAACCATTATGCCATTGTTCAGGCAGAAACGTTTGCTCCTATTCTTTACATCATGAAATACAGCACAATTGATGAGGCAATTGCCCTTCAAAATGGTGTTGATCAAGGTCTATCTTCGGCCATTATGACAACAAATCTCCGACAAGCAGAGTTGTTCTTATCTTATGCTGGATCCGATTGTGGAATTGCTAACGTTAATATCGGAACTTCAGGAGCAGAGATTGGAGGTGCGTTTGGTGGTGAGAAAGAAACTGGCGGTGGTAGAGAGTCTGGTTCTGACGCATGGAAAGTTTACATGAGAAGACAGACAAATACTATTAATTATGGCGCAGAATTGCCTTTAGCGCAAGGCATCAAGTTCGACCTATAAATCATCTTTGATAAGACCTATATACATAGCAGTTCTCATTTTTCTGTGTTCCTGTAATCAGGATCCAGCAGAAGCGTATTATGAAGACCAGCGGTATTATTACGACTTGCCTTTGTTTATTAAAAACCAAGCTTCTAATCTTAACGATAAGGAGCAATGGGTTAGAAAGCACGTAACTAAAGATGGTCATAGCCATATTATTGAACGAGGTAATATTGTTTGGGAAGAGGAGCTTGATGCTTTCATAGAATCAGACATCAATAGACCTGCTTGGCGTGGTGAATTCAGGGTTGATACCATCTCCTTAGAGCGTGCATTCATCATTACTTACAAGACAGAGAACGAGCAAATACCAGTAAAGAATGTGGTAGTTACCATTGACAAAGATTCTCGTCAATGCATTCAATTAACAGTGGATAGGCATACAGAAAACTTTCTTTACAGCTCAGACCAGCGCTTGTTTTTCACCACAGGTGAAGGCTACATGATGAAGGGAAAATTGTCGGTATCGTTGCTGTTCGATTCCGAATATTCTATCGAAAGTGAGTTTATCGAAAGTTAAACTGCATTTAGTCTTTATCGGACTAATATTAGCAGCAGGGTGTAAAACCGAAACGGACAATTCTTCGATTATCGGTTCTTGGCATATTTCGTTCGATTTAGGAGGTACCCCCCTGCCTGTTAATGCTGAAATCCTAGCATCGAAAGATGGTCAATTGCAGTTTTACGCGATAAATGGCTCTGAACGAATTAGAGCTGATGAGTTCATTTTTCGAAATGATAGTCTCTTAATAAGACTTCCGATTTTCAATACAGCGCTTATTGGGAAACTTGAGGGCGGCCAAATTATGGGTTTATACCACGATTATTCTAGAAAAGGAGATTATCAAATACCCTTTGTAGGAGTGCAGAATATCACGACTCGTTTTGATGTAATTGATGAACCCAACATTTCAGTAACAGGTAAATGGCAAGTAGAATTCAGCCCCGGAAGCGACAATGAATACTTGGCAATTGGGCAGTTTGAACAACAAGGAAATAAGGCATTTGGTACCTTTTTAACCACCACCGGAGATTACCGCTACTTAGAAGGTAATGTATCTGGTGACAGCCTCATGCTTTCTTGTTTTGATGGCTCTCATGCATTTCTGTTTAAGGCTAAAATTGATGGCGACAAGATTGAAGGTGATTTTTGGTCTGGATCGCACTGGCAAGAAAACTGGGTTGGCCATCGAAACGAATCGTATGAATTACCAGATTCGAAATCGCTTACATTTTTAAAACCAGGGTACAGCAGTGTCGATTTTGCATTTGAAAATATGGACGGTGGGACAATCAGTTTGTCCGATGACAAGTTCAAAGACAAGGTTGTAATAGTTCAAATTATGGGTAGTTGGTGTCCAAATTGCATGGATGAAACAGCATATCTCGTTTCGCTGCATCGAAAGTTTCATCCGCGGGGTTTAGAAATCGTCTCACTTGCATTCGAAAAGAGTGATAATCGCGAAACCAACATTCGTTCTCTAAAGCGGCTGAAAGAGCATTTCGATGTGCCTTACGACATATTATTGGCTGGAAAATCCAGTAAAAAGGAAGCTGCAAGCAAGCTACCAATGCTCAATCACGTTCTTTCTTTTCCTACCAGTATTTTCATTGATAGAAAAGGAAAGGTGAGAGAAATACACACTGGCTTTGCCGGACCGGGCACGGGAGAATACTATCAAGAATTTGTTGAAGAAACCGATAGGTTTGTTACTCAGCTTCTTATAGAGTAACGGTCTAAACCTGCACTCCAATTACGCAAATGTCATCTACCTGCGCTAGTGAGCCCTGCCACTCTTGTAGGTAGATTAGCAGTTGAGTACGCTGGTCATTCATACTCAAATGGGCTGTTTCAAGTAGCTTGTTCCTCATGTTTGTAGTCTTCATTTTTTTACCCTTATCACCTCCGAATTGATCCGCATAACCGTCCGAATAAATGTAAATCCGGTCTCCCTTCTCAAGTGCAATTTGGTGGTTGGTGTACAACCCCTTTTCAGACTCCTCACTTCCAATTCCAGAACGGTCGCCTTTTATAAGAATTGGCTCACCATTACGAACAATAAACAACGGGTTTACCGCACCCGAGAACTCTGCTTTTAAACTTTTGAGATTGATCTTGCATAGAGCGATGTCCATACCATCTCTCACGTAATTGTCATGTTCACTCTTCCGTAATGATTCATTTACGCTCGTATTCAGATGTCTGAGAATTTCGGCAGGTTTAGATAGGCCATGTTCATTTACCGCTTGGTTCAGGCCGTTGTACCCAACAATGCTCATTAAAGCACCAGGCACTCCATGACCTGTACAGTCTACTGCAGCAAAAAACACATCGTCTCCCTGATTGGCCAGCCAATAAAAATCCCCGCTTACAATGTCTTTTGGTTTAAATAGAACAAAGGAATTTCGCAGAAGGGTGCTCCAAACCTGATCTGACGGTAGCGTGGCAGATTGAATTCTGCTAGCATAGTTGATACTGTCAACCATTGCTCTGTTTTTCGTTTCAATAACATCTCGTTGTGATTCAATTTCTTGCTTTTGCTTCGTTATTTGGGTGTTTGCCTGACGTATCGTGAAGTAAGAGTATATGGCGGCACAAACGAGAAAAGCGCAGATTAAATAGAACCAATTGGTCTGATAGAAAGGCGGCCTTATAGTAAAGCTGAATGAAACGGGGGTGTTTTTCCATAACTCATCACCAAACCCAGCCCTCACCCTAAATGTATAATCGCCAGGTGGTATACTAGGAAACGAGGCAAAATTATTGTGAGATATTGGGCGCCATTCGTCATCCAATCCTTCTAAAATGCAAGTGTAATTTATCGAAGCAGGAGAGGTGAGTGAAACACCAGAAAACTCTATTGTTAGGTCATTTTTATCGCTTGGTAAAATGGGCATATATGGTATTCCATTCGCTCCAACCGAATCTGTGTATTCAGTCCAAGAAACAGACCTCGAAAACAGCTTAACGTCAGTAATACGTGTAAGGGGCTTGTAGTACATGCCTTTATCCTTTCTTGGATCATATTCCACCAGACCATTGGTTGCCCCAATCCAGATTTTCCCATCAGAGTCCATCCAAATCGAGTTGGTGCTGCATTCTAATCCAAGAAAACCTTGTGCCTTTTCGTAGATGATTACGTCCTCCAATTCATCATTATCAAACAAGAGCCTTGATAGACCCTTGGATTGCCCAATCCATAGACTTCCATCCTTATGAAAGCCGAGGGAATACACCGCAGCGGAAAGAAGCCCATCTGCAACCCCGTAGTTGGTGCATGTTTTACCATCAAAACGAGACACTCCATCGTTGGTTCCAAACCAAATATTGCCTTCTGGTCCTACCACTATACTCCTAGTTCTTCCATCAAAAAAACCATCTTTTTTGGTCAATTGAGTAAAGGATTTACCATCAAATTTTAGAACACCATCATCGTATGCAAACCAAATATCCTTTCCAGCCCTAACGGCATCGAAAACGGTGCTCTTAAATTCGGAAGCGTTGAATGGTTGGTGAAACTTTCCGTTTTCAAACTTGACTGGACCTTGGTTAGTACCCAACCAGATGTCTGTTCCATCAACATATACATCGTACGTGGAGTTGAGGTTGTCTGTTTCTGCTAGGTAGGACCGAAACGTTTGTCCATCAAAAACGGTCAAACCGTAGTTGGTTCCGATATACATTTTACCATCTGGAGACTGGTCTATATCTCTAATTACCTCAGAGCTTAACCCATCTGGTTGTCTTATTTGGAGAACAGAGTCTTTGTCCCAAATTGCAAGTCCTTTCTTGGTGCCGGACCACAGCCGCCCCTTATCGTCCCGGAAAACTGCATTTACCACCGGGCTCGGCAATTTATCCTCTGACTTGTAGATTTTGAATCGTTCGCTGGTAAGTTTGGAAATACCATTCGATTTAGATCCGAACCAGATATTTCCCTCGCGGTCTTGAAGAATCTTCCAGATTGTGTTGTTCACCAACCCATTGTTGGTGGTTATAAGTTGTTTAAATCGACCATGAAAGTATTTGATAACACCAGTAGATGTACCTATCCAAACGTTTCCTACCCGATCCTTTTCAAACCCATAAAACACTGTGTTTTTGGGAATTGTACTTGGCATTTTCACATCTGTTAGGGAGTCATTGCTTAACTCGTAAAGTCCCTTGTGCCCAAAAATCCACACCTTTTCTAAACCCATAGGCATCACATCATACACGTAATTATGATCTAACCCTTGATCGGTTCCTACTTGGGTTATTAATCCATCCTTCAAACGAAAGGCGCCATTTTGAACGGTACAAAACCAAATATCTCCTTCCAATCCTTCTCGAATATTTAATACAGTAGAGGAAGACAGTAAGAGATTGGGAGTAAATGGAACTATTGAATCGCCTAATAACCGCGCTACCCCTTTACCGGTTCCCAACCAAATGTCAGATGATTCAGAGATGTGGATACTAACTACGCCTTTATGAGGAAGGGCATTATTTGTTGGTAGCGTATCGATTGTCGCACCGTTTATCACGGTTAACCCATTATTAGTTCCAACTAATATTCTTCCAGATTTTTCCTGGGCAATAGCGTAAACAACATTATCTGATAGGCCCTCAGATTTGGTGATATAACTGAATTCTGAACCATTGAATTTGTTGATTCCTCCTTGGTTTGTTCCCATCCAGATTTCTCCGGTATGTATCTGAAATAAGCATAGAATCTGTGATTGAGACAAGCCATCTTCAACCGTAAAGTTTTGAAAATCGTAGGTCTGTGTAAAACCGTATCCACCATACGTAAGCATGGCAGCCGTCATTAAGACCCGCTGAAGAATAGTGACAAGGTTTTTCAAGATGGTTGGTTTTGTACGCTCAACCTATCATTCAGTTACATTTTTAAGTGCTGGAGAACCTGGCTCTGCACTAATCTGATGAATGTGGCTGTTTGCCGATAATTGAAGTCGTTTGTCTAATTGTAGAAACCAACAAAAACCTCTCGCGTTAACGAATACTTGTAGTGGGACAAAACCAATTGCATTGATTACCATCCAAAGATTAGAGCTATGAATACGCAGAGATTTTTACCCCTAGCATTTATTGCATTACTTACGATTGTAACTAACGTAAATGGTCAGTCGGCACCTCCAAGTTGTCTTGGCGTTTTGGATATTCTAGGTTCCTTGCAAGAGTCCAACGATACTGTTTATACCTGCGTTGGAATGCCGCTGACTTTTAGTGATGAGTCCATATTGGATGGGATACTAACAAATAGAGACTGGACTTTCGGTGATGGCGAAGTAGAATTAGATGCGCCTCTCTCTCAAACCACACATTCTTATACTGAAGAAGGAACTTATACTGTAACCCTAACCGTGGCATCATTACTATGCGCAGAGGTTACAATTGCTAATACTGTTATAGTGCTTGGAAACCCAAACTACAACATTATAACTGGTGGCATTGATTGTTTTGGTGATTGTGATGGAGAACTAACCGTAGATGTACAATCGGACAATGCACCTCTTTACATCGTTTATTGGGATATTGTTGGAGAACCAGGAATCACCGTTTCAAACCTTTGTGCTGGTGATTACACCGCGATAATTGCTGATGGGTTGGGTTGTACCGATTTACAAACGAGCGCCATTAATCTTCCAGCACCAGAAGAATTTTTGTCAAATATCGATTTGCCTGACACATTAGGTCTTTGCCCATCCTCAGGGCTCACCGATATTCCAATAACCATTGTTGGTGGGGCAGGTAATTATCAGGCGGTTTGGAATATTTCTACCGCTGTTTCTCAAGTAAGTCCTAGTCTTATGCAATTCACTCCAACCGAACTCAGCCTTGACTTAATGTATAGTCTTCAAATGTTTGACGCAGTTGGTTGTATCGCAGAAGACTCAATATTTATCGAGTCATTACCTAGTTTCCTTGGAGGAACGGTTTCGGTCGGTTCTGGTCCGTGTATAGACTGCGATGTGTTTCAATACCATTTTGATACGCAGCCAGGAGTTTGGCATGTTCTAAACAGCACTATTACAGATGGTGAAGGAAATTATGATTTCGGAATAATTGAGAACTTCTTACCGTTCACCATTATGGCAGACCCGAACGAAACAAACCATCCAATGGCATCTCCTGGCTTCTATCCAGAAGGACACCTCTGGAGCACTGCTACGGTACTTGCAGACGTTTGTGGCCTAACGCTTAACAAGCACGTGGCTTTGTCGGAGCCGATGAATTTTGGTGGCAGCAATTCATTGAATGGTACTGTGTTTTACAGTGCGTCAGGTAAAACCCAAACGGAGGAAGATCCTATTCCGTTAATTGACGTGGTAGTTGAAAAAACACCTCCAGGTCAGGCACAAGGAAGAGTTGCAACTAACAACAACGGAGAATACGAGTTTCAGTTTGTTCCAAATAGCGATACGCTCTATACTCTTCACGTAAGCCTTCCTGGAGTTCCGGTTAGTTCAACTTATGAGATTTTAGCCGACCAAGGCAGTGAGATTTTTAGCAATCTCAATTTCTGCTTAAACATCGATTCAACCGAGATTGAAATATGCCAAGAAGAAACAACCATCATTACTGAAGGACCAAGGAGTACTGAAGACAAAGGCTTTGCTATGTATCCTAACCCAAGCAATGGCCGGTTTGTGATTGAAACCGGCATTTTTGCGGACACAAATGCGGAAATCCGAATTGTAGATGGTCTTGGTCGGATGGTTTTTCAGAAGAAATATGCAGAAACGCCTTATACCATAAACATGGTGAATTTGGCAGAAGGATACTATTTCGTGCAGATGCTTAATAGCCGAAATGCTGAATCCTTACCAATAAGCGTCTTAAGGCATTAATACTAACAGATAAAGGTGGTGGTAATTAATTCGCCTCTTTTAGCCCCTCTTCAATCATACCATAAAACTGATCCAGTTTAGGTAGAATGATTATTCGAGTTCTTCTATTGGCAGCGCGTCCTTCAGCCGTTTCGTTTTCTGTTAAAGGAACATATTGGGCACGGCCAGCAGCAGTCATTCGTGCAGGGTCAATATCAAAATCTGTTTGCAATACCCGTACAATTGAAGTTGCACGTTTTGTGCTCAAATCCCAGTTATCCTCAAGGTCACCTTTTCTATAACTTACGTTATCCGTGTGGCCCTCAATCATCACTTCAAAATCAGGCTTTGCAACCAAAATTTTGGCAACCTTGGCAAGTACAGTCATAGCACTTGAGTTGAGTTTATAGCTACCGCTTTTAAAGAGAAACTTATCTGATATTGAAACAAAAACAGCGCCTTTATCTACCTTAATTTGGATATCCTCATCACTTAAATCCCCAATAGCTCCTTTAATGCTGGTTACAAGCGCAAATGTTACAGAATCCTTGCGGTTAATGGCATCTTGCATAGACCTAATTTGTTTGTCTTTTTCGTTAATCTTCTCCAACGACTTTTCTAGGTTTTCAGCCTCCTTTTTAGACAGAGTTGCCATATCGCCCATATTACCAATCAAACGGTCATTTTGAGAGCGGAGACGCGCTAGCTCCAAGCTATCTCTTAGGAGTTGGTTTTTGAGGGAAACGAGTTCGCGTTGCACGCGACCAAGGTCAGATTGATTTTTCTCGAACATATCCGTTAGTTGAATATGCTGGCCGCTTAATGCAGTATGCTTTTTTGTAGAAACACATGAAGTAAGCAATGCGGCAACTACAAATAAGAGAATTGATTTTTTCATTTTTAGATAACGTGATTTAATGCCGCAAAAGTATATGCTAGAAATGCAGTATTGCATTTCCTATGTGTTAATGAGATGTTAATGTCGGGATGAATCTACGAGGCAACTTCAACGGCTTTAAGCCACTCTTGTTTTTCCTTTATTGAAGCTTCAATATCTTCCAATCTTCCTTTCGGAATAGCGGCAATTAGCTTTTTGGTGTATTCTGTCTGTGGATTAGAATAAATCTGATCGGCATCTCCCATTTCTTCAACAACCCCTTTATTCATTACTACCATTCGGTCGCTCATAAATTTTACTACCGAGAGGTCGTGAGAGATGAAAATGTATGTGAAATCAAAGTCGTTTTTCAGTTCGTTTAAAAGGTTAAGAACTTGGGCTTGCACAGATACATCAAGGGCAGAAACCGACTCATCGCAGATAATAAACTGAGGACGGAGTGCTAGGGCACGAGCAATACAAATTCGTTGCCTTTGCCCACCTGAGAACTCGTGCGGGTAGCGATAAAAATGTTCTGGAAGCAGGTTTACGCGCTCCAACAATTCCATCACTTTATTCTTCCGCTCATTTTCATTGGCGTAAAGTTTATGCACCGTCATCGGTTCCATAATAGCTTCGCCAACTGTTATTCTTGGGTTTAAAGAGGAGTAAGGATCCTGAAAAATAATTTGGATGTCTTTACGCACTTCGCGCAATTCATCATTGCTCATAGAATGCAATGGTTTTCCTTTAAAGATTACCTCTCCATCGGTTGGGTCTACCAATCTGAGTACAGTTCTACCTAGTGTGGTTTTTCCGCAGCCAGACTCTCCAACCAAACCAAGTGTTTCTCCAGGATAAACGTCAAATGTTACGTCATCAACGGCCTTTACCTCTTCAATTACCTTCCCAAAGAAATTTTTCTTTAAAGGGAAGTAAGTTTTAAGCCCTTTGATTCTTAGAATTGGCTCTTGAGCATAAAGTTCTTTGTGTGCTTGCTCTCGCTCGGCAACAGTCTGAATTTCTTTTTGAGTGGCTTCAGAAACAGTTTGTTCAATTTCTTCTATGTTTCCAGCCTCATCCAATTTCATGAAATCACTTACGACTGGTAACCTCTTTAGTCTTACATCTAAGGGCGGACGACAAGCCAATAGCCCTTTAGTATAAGGGTGTTTTGGATTGCTGAAAATGTCCAAAACAGGCCCTTGTTCTACAATTTTGCCTTTGTACATAACCACAACTTTGTCGGCCAATTCGGCAATAACGCCTAAGTCGTGTGTAATGAACATAATACCCATGTCATGCTCTCTTTGCAGGTGCAGCATCAGGTCTAAAATGGTTTGTTGCACCGTCACGTCAAGTGCGGTGGTTGGCTCATCAGCAATCAGAATACTCGGATTGCAACTCATGGCCATAGCAATCATTACCCGTTGCTTCTGTCCGCCAGAAATTTGATGAGGATAAGCATCGAAAATATCTTCTGGCCTGGGAAGTTGAACCTGCTTGAAAAGAGCTATGGTTTTCTCTTTAGCCTCTTTCTTGTTTACCTTTTGATGAAGAAGAATAGCCTCCATAACCTGATCACCACAGGTGAAAACGGGGTTAAGAGAAGTCATTGGTTCTTGAAAAATCATGGCAATATCATTCCCACGAATTGCCCGCATCTCCGGCTCACTAATCTTGACCAAGTCAACGCTGCTTCCGTCATCTTTATGAAACAGAATTTCGCCACCAGAAATTAACCCTGGAGGGTCTGGAATTAATCGCATTACAGAAAGAGAAGTAACCGATTTCCCTGAGCCTGACTCACCAACAATTCCAATGGTCTCGCCCCTGTTAAGCGTAAAACTTACATCGTTAACCGCCTTTACTACCGTTCCATCGGTATGAAATTCAGTGACGAGGTTTTTAATCTCCAGTAATTTTCTGTCTGACATGCGTGTTTGTTAATCAGTATCCAAAATAATAAATAGTGAGCGAGAGCTTCGGCTCGCCAAACTCTATGCTTTCATCCGCCAAGGTAAACTCAACTTGGTTGTTTTCTTGCCACACAAAAAAGCCACCGTCCTCGGTCAATTCTCCATACGAATTGCTGTATTGTTTTATCAGAGCGTTTTCGAACTTAATAAGTGAGCTTGAATCAGGAAAAAACAAATCAGCTTGGATCGAATAAAGGATGTCTCCGTCAAAATCATATCGCGCAACTACCGAAACATCTCCTTCATCGTATTCGCAAGCTATCAAACCCGCTTCGGTTGCTACTGCTTTCCCATTGGTTTTCTTGGCTACTTTCTCATACTTGTCTCCAATGGAAACGCCTTGAAAGTGCCCCTTTTCAGTTCCAAGAATAGCCTTAAAGCTATCCTCCTGCGAACTGCATGCGGCAAGCCCAATTATTAAAATAAATGCAAAAGCCTGTTTCATAATCCCACTACTTGGTCATCTTTTAAAATATCTTCTCCTCTAAACCGTAAAAGAACTTGAGCCACAGCAAGTGTATCTCGTTTGCAATATCGCTCAATTCTATCAAGGTCTTTTTCTTCATAATAAACGCGGGCTACATCCTTTCCTTCAATGTC
>CALCGD010000009.1 GCA_937900875.1 uncultured Flavobacteriales bacterium | reverse complement strand
GATACCTCCATACCCGCCACTGGCTGACCACCAACTTCTTTCAGGTATTCAAGCATTTCTTCAATCTTATCAGGCGAAAGCTTAATGATGTCTATTTCGTTCTCAAACGGCATTAGTTCAAACACTTTTCCTACCGTAATTGGTCCTGCCGGAAGGTCAACTCTAAGTCCTCCAATATTTACCAAACACACCATCGGACGAATAGAATCTGGCATCTCAATGAGTGCTCGTTGTAATAACAAATCGGCAATTAAATTGCCTAAGGTTGACTCTGGAATGCCTCGCGTTAGCGGCTCTTCGTTTTCAACCAAAACGGTATTCATGCTCAGTTCAATGCTGTCGCGATAAGGGATAATTATTGATTCTACCGAAATTTCCGAAGCAATCGAATCGGACATCGGCACAGCTTTGTATTCCAGTTCTGGACTAGCACAAGCAGAAAGAATTAAGAGGCACCAGAGATAACGCATAGCGCAAGTTTAAGCATCGTAAGTTGGAATAGGCAGTGTAAAAGCACAAATAATAATACCTTAAACGCCATGTTTGAACACAAGACCACGGTTAGAACCCGTTATTCGGAAGTAGACAGAATGGGTTATGTCTATTATGGCAATTACGCTACTTATTTTGAAGTAGGCAGGGTAGAGGCAATGCGTGTTTTAGGAATTAGTTATGCAGAATTGGAGGAAGACGGGATTATGATGCCCGTTATCCGATACGAAATAGATTATAAGAAGCCAGCTTTTTATGATGAAGAACTGACCATTGTTACGCGAGTGAAAGAAGTGCCTCGGTCTAGAATCACCTTTGAATATGAAACGTGGAATTCTAAAGGCGAACATTTGAATTCTGCTATGACCCAATTGGTTTTTGTGGATAGTAAAACCATGCGGCCATTGCGTGCGCCACAGGTAATTGTAGATGCGGCAAACAAGTATTTGAGATAAGCTAAAGCTTCTCCATCAACAACTTATATAAGTCTGTCATTGATTTGATGTCATCCTTATGCACTTTCTCATCTGGAGAATGAACATTGTCCTCTGGTGCGCCTACAAAAACCCATTCCCACGGAAAGGGGGATGATTGTAGCTCTAAACCATCGCTCCCGCCAGAACCTTCTACTTCTAGTTGATAAGGAATACCCGATTCTTTAGCGATATCGAGCACACGATTCAAGAAAACTCGCCTTGGTAAACCTCGGTCTCTCATCGACACAGCTACTCCATTACCATGCTTTACGCCTTCAGTTACCCAAGTAATGTCTGAAATAAGAGCCTGGTGCACTCCGTACTTTTCTTGAATGTATTTACCTAAATAAGTAACTGCTCCACCGCCATGTTCTTCTCGTGTGCTGAACACGATTATTCCTTCTTC
>CALCGD010000008.1 GCA_937900875.1 uncultured Flavobacteriales bacterium | reverse complement strand
TTGAAGCGGATAGAATCTTTAGTATGCTGATGGGAGATGAAGTTCCACCAAGAAGAGCATTCATAGAACGTAACGCAAAGTACGCGAAGATTGACGCTTAGACAGGGTAGTTTTTATGGATTTAAACAAGAAAGGCCCGATTTTAAATCGGGCCTTTCTCTTGATGTATATGTCTAAACTCCTACTGTGGGTCACTAAGCTTAGGCTCAATTTTTTTGCTTTCTAACATTTCTGGCGAACGTTCTATCATTACAGCGCTGCTTTTAGTCCGGGCAACTTGCTCGGTAGTTTCGACAGACGCAGGAGCTTCCAGTTTTTCATTTGGCTGAGAAGTTGTAGCTTCAGTATCACCATCAGAAACCTTTGGTTCTCGCAGTTGTTCTGTCTTTAATTCAGATACAATTGGCTTAATGTCATTTGACTGCGCCAAGGCAGAAAATGAACTACAGGCTAAAGCACAGAAAATAAGAATGATTTGCTGTCTCATTATTTGATTATTAGGAGATTTAGATGAGATTGAAATCCGCCAACACCTCCAGCCAGTTGAACATTGGTTCCTGTACCTGAAGGCCCAGCGTGAGCTCCTCTAACGTCAATTGTGTGAGAACCTGCGGTGTATTCAGCAGCGTATCCGATGGCCCAAGTTGCATATGCAAATGTCAACTCTGTGTTTAAATCGGAAATATATGTTCTTTGGAGTGCTGTGCTTTGCGCGCCATCTACAAAAATTTCAAACTGAGCGACACAATCTCTAAACGAACCGAGATTTAATGCCGTACCAAAAGCACTAGCATGAATCTTCCAGGTTTCGCCAACGGGAACAGTGAAAGTATATGTAAGGTTAGGTAGGGCTACATAGGAAATAGTTCCAGTAGGGGCTTGGGTTAATTGAGTCTGTGAAGCAAAATGAAGTGCTTGGGAGTTACTGGCAGCAGACGGTCCAGTTGGCCCTTGAGCTCCAGTTACACCATTAGCTCCGGCAGGACCAGCAGGTCCAGTTGTACCGTTTGCTCCAGCGGGACCAGCAGGTCCAGTCGCACCATTAGCTCCGGCAGGACCAGCGGGTCCAGTTGCACCATTAGCTCCGGCAGGACCAGTTGCACCGTTAGCTCCAGTGAGTCCAGTTGCACCATTTGCTCCAGCGGGGCCTGTCGCACCGTTTGTTCCGGCAGGACCGGCAGGTCCAGTTGCACCGTTTGCTCCAGCAGGACCAGCAGGTCCGATTGCACCATTTGCTCCAGCGGGACCAGCAGGTCCTTGGGGTCCAGTTGGGCCGGCAGGTCCAGTTGGACCAGCAGGTCCGGCAGGACCGGCAGATTGAACCCATTGTGTTCCATCCCAATACCAGAATTCGTCTAAGTCGGTATCGTAAACAAGAAGTCCATCAGCACCAGCAACAGGGTTTACACCCAAGCGTTGAAGCGTATTAAGTCTAGGTACTAAAATGCCCTTGTTGGTTGACGATACGTCTAATAAGGCATTTTCGTGGGGAGTTGTGGTTCCAATACCAACATTGTCCTGTGCAACGGTTGCTGTAGACCATAAGGCCATAACCACAATAACACTACAAACAGATTTAAAGGAGAAAATCTTAATCATTTTTAGGGGTTTTGCTGAAGTTACAAAACTAAGGCATTTATTGATTGGTGATACCTTGCTATTTCTCGGAAAAATAAGCCAAAAAAAAAGGCCTTGCAAAAGAGCAAGGCCAATTAAATAAAGTTAGTGTGATTTTACTTCTTTTTGTTCTCAATAATGGCAATTTCGCAAGACGGGAAAAACATGTGCAGCTCTTTCGAAAGCGCTTCAAAATTTCCAGCATTATACGATACAATAAAAACAGTAGCAGACTCTCCAGAAACAACTTTTCCAGCAGTAAGCTCTTTTAATGATTTTGCCTTTTGGGCATCGTCTTGACTGAGCGTTATTCTTGCTGTATTATCGTTTTCGTTTGTTGGTTGAACCTGTGCTGACACAAATTGTACAAGTCCGATAAGTCCTAAGGTGAATATCAATTTCTTCATGAGTAGTTGTAATAAATTGAATTAGTTTCCGAAAGCGGAGAAGTGGTAATCCACATCGATTGGAACACCATCAAGATCTGAGCAATCGCACTGAAAGCCTGTTACGGTAACATCCGAAACATTACAGACATTGAGAAGCGAGCCGCCACTTCCAGAAACGATAATGGTGTAATCCTCTGTTTCTCCAAAAGCACTGGAAGCAGTATTACATGCATCCGCAGCATAACCGCCCCAATCTTCATTCACACGCATTCTAGTTGGTCCAGGAAGTGCAGTCAAGGGTATGGTAATGGAAAGAGTTAAAGTAGCATCGATTCCTGAGCCAAGATCGTAGCGCTCTGATGCTTCAAAATCTCCATTTTGATTCCAATCAAACCACACGGAAACGAACTCAGTCCAAGTTCCTTCAGACAAGAATGAAACTGATAACAAATAGCTACTTCCTGGGGTTACAGTTGTGTTTGTGGTGGTATAGTCTCCGAAACTGCAAGGACCGTCATTTACGGAGTTGTTGTTAATCGTGCTGAAAGTCACATTAGTAATAAAATCGTCTTCAACATCGGTATAACAAGGGTCGCA
>CALCGD010000007.1 GCA_937900875.1 uncultured Flavobacteriales bacterium | reverse complement strand
AAAAAAGGTGCCGCAAAGCACCTTTTTTGTAACTGTTCTTATTGCTATTATTTAACCAACAATTTCTTGATTGTTGTTTTTCCGTCAATTTCTAAATTCAAGAAATATACTCCTGTGTTCAAGTTTCTGGAAGCGATGTCAATAGTTATGTCTCCACCATCAAATTGCTCTTGCAAAACTTTCTTTCCATCCATTGAATACATGGTAATCATGATTTCTTCGTCAACATCTTTTGCGGCAACATGTATTTCATTAATCACAGGATTTGGGTATATGGAAATTGAAGCAAGTTCTGCTTCACTTATACCAACATTTGATTCTGGAATAACATGTGTCTCGGTAACAATCACATCGTTGAATTGGTTGCCTGTGTTGTCAGAGAAATTGATAGCGCTATAGAAAGTCACGCTTCCTGTGCCCCCTACAGGAGCGGTCCATTCAAACGTCCATGTTTTGCTTCCTGCACCAGCTGTTCCTCCAGGAGCATGCGTGATATAATCACTTCCTCCAGCCGAAAAATTTGTTCCTGAACCAGAAGCTATGAGTGTTCCAATAAGGTTTCCTGCATTGTCTTGAGGAGAGATTTGGAATCCAAATTCAGTACCACCAGCGTTGGTTGCAGTAACTGTGAAAGAGTAAGTCGTTCCAGCAACCCACCCACTACCTGGAACATCCGAGGTAATGCTTACCGTTTCATTTGTTTGAGAAGGTCCTCCAGTATGACAGCTAGATGAACAGTTACTGCCGTCTCCAGGAGACCCTGTTTGACCTCCAGGCGCTCCATTACTAAATGTGTGGGCAGAATTGTGATTGTAGTCATACGCCATTCCGGCCATCAACAACATAGTAAGTGCTAGAGTAAACTTCTTTTTCATGGATAAACGATTATAGATTAGGCGCCAATATACCGACAAGCGACATTTATTAGGAACAATTTACTGATAATTGTCAGTTTTAGTTTCAACAAATTTTAAGGCTCCGTTATTTCAATAGAGCCACTCGGAGCGTTTGCATAAAGCCCTCACCTCTTAGAACAACTAAGTAAACGCCATTTTGTGCATGGGAGGCGAGATCAATTTTAGATTCCAATCCCGATACGTTTGCGTTGTGCACGAGTCTTCCGTCAAGACTTAACACCTGAACATTAAATACTAGCCGAATTGGGTTATTAATATTGATAACCTTCTCCAAAGAATTGAGAGAAACAGTCACCTCAGTTGTTGGCTCGGTTATGCTCACGCCATTATTTTCCATAATCATTACGCTATCCTGTAGCATCACATCGCCCAAATGAGCATTCATACCATCGGCAAAAATTGAGGTGAAATAAAAATTTACATCACCAGTTCCAAGACTAGGTGCTTCCCATTGAAAATCCCAACTGCGAGCTCCTCCAGAACCAGAATTACCCGCAAATGTGTGCGTCATCCATTTGGTATTCAGTATTTGAACGAGATTGGATCCTCCAGTAATCCAAGACCCACGCATTTCTCCTGTCCAATCCTGAGGCGATATTTCAAAACCAAAAATATCATTAGAGCTGCCAGTGGCTGCAAGGGTTAAGTTGTAAACTTGTCCAGGAACATACCCTTCAATTGGCAACCCGATAAGGGTAATTGCCTCGTTGCCGTTTGGAGTCCCTGGATTAGCTCCGTGACATTGATCCATACACGTCATTCCATCGCCTGGCGACCCAGTCCGAGATACTGGCGCTCCAGCAGAAACACTCATCGCTGGCTTATCTTCAAAAGCAAAAGATAACGCTAGGCAGATTACTGTGATAAACGAAGTAATGACAAAAGTTCTCATGTAATTTGTTTCAGGCTTCTAAATTAATTTTCGAAAACGGAAACACCGTGATGAATGTCAGAAGGACAAGTCTTCAATTTGTTCGTTTTTAGGCAGCATCAGCTTTTCCTACTTTTGCCGTCCACAAATTAGCACTATGGCAGACGACAGATACGAAGGACACGACTACTATTTGGTAGATGAGTTACTTACAGATGAACACAAACTTATTAGAGATACCGTGCGAGCTTGGGTTAAGCAAAACGTATCTCCTATTATAGAGGAATACGCTCAGAAAGCTGAATTTCCACGACATCTTTTACAAGGATTAGGAGAAATAGGTGCATTCGGGCCATACATTCCAGCCGAATACGGTGGACCTGGATTAGACCAAATATCTTACGGCATCATCATGCAGGAATTGGAGCGCTGCGATAGCGGCCTCAGAAGCACCGCATCGGTTCAAAGCTCGTTGGTTATGTTTCCAATTTGGAGCTATGCTACCGAAAGCCAAAAGCAAAAATGGTTACCAAAATTGGCTACCGGAGAATTGCTCGGATGTTTCGGGCTTACAGAACCAGACCATGGCTCTAACCCAAACGGGATGGTTACCAACTTTAAAGACGCTGGGGATCACGTAATCTTGAATGGCGCTAAAATGTGGATTAGCAACGCACCCTTCGCAGACATTGCTGTGGTTTGGGCCAAGGACGAAGAAGGTACAATTAGAGGACTCGTTGTAGAGCGTGGAATGGAAGGTTTTACTACCCCTGAAACACACGGAAAATGGAGTTTGCGGGCATCTGCAACTGGCGAGTTAGTTTTTGATAATGTAAAGGTTCCAAAAGAGAACCTGTTTCCAGACATCCGCGGACTGAAAGGGCCATTGAGTTGCCTAAACTCTGCAAGATACGGCATTGCTTGGGGCGCTTTAGGTGCTGCACTGGATTGCTACGACACAGCATTGAGGTACTCTAAAGAGCGAATTCAGTTTGGAAGACCAATTGGCGGATTTCAGCTTCAGCAGAAAAAACTTGCTGAGATGATTACCGAAATAACCAAAGCGCAATTACTTGTTTGGCGATTGGGGGTTTTAAAAAATGATCATCGAGCATCGCCACAACAGATTTCAATGGCAAAGAGAAATAACGTTGAAATTGCCTTAAGAACTGCTCGCGAAGCGAGACAAATGCTTGGTGGCATGGGAATTACAGGTGAGTATCCAATTATGCGCCATATGATGAATTTGGAAAGTGTAGTTACCTACGAAGGCACGCACGACATTCATCTTTTAATAACTGGCATGGATGTTACTGGTATAAACGCCTTCACCTAATCCAACCCAATTCTGATGTTATTCAGAGCTGTACTGTTAATTCTATTCTTAGCTAATGCCGGATATGCCCAGCATACAGGTTTTAGTTTTGAGTTGCAGAATGAAATAGGAACTCACCAGCTGGTTTCGTTAACCTTCTCTCACAAAAGAGGAAATACGGAGGGCTTTACTTACGTAGTTAATAAACAAAGTGGCGACACCCTTTACCATGTAGACCAATATCTGCTTGGTTGGGTGGGATTGAGTCGTGATGGCCAAACGTTTTGTCATCTTATTACTGAAGTAAATGGTGTGCCTTTAGATAAGTGTAAGTTGAGTTTTTACCGCAACGGAATCATGTTTGACGAGGCGGAATTATCGCGATTAATAAGCTATCAGTTGAAAGAAGCAATTGTTGCGGATAGAATTCCGAAAAGTGGTTGGTTAAAGAATGACAGCATTTTGCACAAGATGGCAAACAATCCATTTTATGTTTCTGAAGACAAGGTGTTTATCTCGTTTGATACGCCAATACTTTCTGTTTTCGACATGAATCAGATGTTTCACATTTACACAGGCAACGGAGCGAATCACTTTTTCCAGAACTATTATTCGGTGCCGAATGCGCCTTTTAAAACTGATTACAATTGGGGTGAATACCTACCCAAAGGGTTTCCTAAATTAATATCCAACGAGGACGTGGAGGATTCAATTTGTCAATCGCTCAGCGCTAAATTGGCAATTCCTGAAGATGCAAAATACCGATGTGAACTTGAATTAAAATTGAATAGCACCGGTGAATTTGAGATTCGAAAAAGCAACGTATTCAGTACAATATCCAATACACAAAACGAACATTTATCTAAACAAGTAGCTGTTTTTTTAGAGAACGTTTCGTTTCAAACCCAATTAGTTCCTCCTAATCATCCAGCTTGGATTTTTGGAGAAACCTTTTGGATGAAGTAATCATTCTGTTCTAATCTTCATGGCCTGGAGCTTGCTAAGTGTTGCCAATAGAGGCACAACAGAAACCAAGATGAAAATGCCACTGATGATGTAAGTCCAAGTAATGTTGTTCGATTCTGAGAAGAACGGCATTGCAAAAATGGTAATGAGTATGCCACGACTTGCAATATTGTAGATGTAAAAAATGCTATTGGCCCGCCCGATAATATTATTCGGAACATGGTTAAACAGAAATGTAACTCTGGTTATTCGTGTACCCGCATTGCTGAATCCTATTAGTACCGAAAACAGGTAAAACCCGATGATACTCTTGCTAAAGGCTACAACCACAAATGATATTCCAGCTAGTAACATTAGCATTACTACCGATTTGCTTGGCGCAAAATTCTTGGTCAATTTTCGAATCATAACCCCAGCAAAAAGGCTTCCTAAAGCGAAGTAAACTTCGCTGCTTGCATATACATCAGCTCCCGCTTCTAACTGATTATCTACAAAAATTGGCAGCAGAAACTGAACTTCAACAAGGAGTACAACGAATATTGAATAAGATGCCAAGCCAAAAACCAACAGTTCTTTATTCATCATTAAAAAACTCCACCCGCGCTTAAAACGGACCACAATTGCCTCCATATCAATGGGTAGAGGATTTACATCAACGTACTTAATAAACGGGATTATGCACGCGGCAATGGCGTAAGTCGAAGCATCTAAAAGAAAAATCTCCCAAATGGTCCATTGTTCTATTTCAAATGGAATTGTTGCTTGAAAACCGAGTAAATCAATAGCGCCACCCGTAGTTCCAGACAAAAGAATTGCCCCAAATGCGCCTGAGAGCACATTTGTGCTTTGACCTAGGATTTCAATCATTGAGTTCACCCGTCCATAATCTCCACGAGCTGCTAATTGCTGCGAAAAAGCATAAAGATTTGGGTAGTGAATATTAAACCCAAAAAAGGTGAAAACAAAAATGAACGCAACCAACCATATTGGTGCTTCTTGGTTTATCTCACCATAAATACCTGCCAAACCAAGAACAATAAATCCGATAACAGACGCTATCCAAAAAATGTTTTTTCTTGGGTATCTATCAATGAGTGTTCCAGCAAACAAGCTCCAGAAAATGCTGATGAACGTGGCAATAGCCAGCACTTGTCCAAACACGACTGATTCATTCACTATGGACGCAAAATACCATGGAATAGAAAGCATGGTAATGCCCTGTGCAAAGCTGGAAACAACATGCGAGGCGAATAAAAGGGATAGGGCGCGTTTGTTTTCCATTTACGATGCGCAAAGCTATTCTCCTTTTTGATTCTCATATCGTTAATTTTCAATCATGGATTCTGGCCCAAAAGCAGCTTTAGAAAAGCTAAAAAAATACTGTGCTTATCAAGAGCGCAGTTACAAAGATGTGGACCAAAAAATGTGGGATTTGGAAATTCCGTTGGAATGGCGAGATGACATTGTCCTTGGCTTAATTCAAGAGAATTACCTTAACGAAGAGCGGTTTGCAAGAACTTACGCGCGGGGAAAATTCAATATTAAAAAATGGGGGCGTGTTAAAATTATTCAAGGTTTAAATAGACACCAGGTAAGCAAGAAATGTATTCAACTTGGGCTATCCGAAATTGATGAAGACGATTATCAAAAGGCTTTGCTCCGTGCAATTGAAGAGAAGCGAGCCACTTTGAAAGAAAAAAACCAATGGAAACGAAAATCTGCCATCTATCGTTTTGCTGCCCAGCGTGGGTTTGAGGGAAACCTTATTACCGAAGCATTGAAATCAATCTAAGCAAGCCACACAGTTGCATTACATTTGCGCCTCGGGAAAACAATCCCAAAACCTGAAATAATCATGATCACAAGCGATCAACTTAATAATTTAAAAACTCGGCTTTCCGACTTGCGGGGCTACCTGGATATTGACCGAAAATTGCGCGAAATTGAAGAGGAAACCCAGACGACTCTTGCCCCTGGTTTTTGGGACGACCCTAAAAAGGCGGAAGAGTTGATGAAAAAGACCAACGCCAAAAAGGATTGGACAAAGGCATTTGCCAAGGCCGAAACTGCTTTAGAAGATTTGGTGGTTCTGTACGAATTCAATAAAGAAGGTGAAGCATCGGAAGAGGAAGTAAATACCCAGGATGAAATATTCATCGATCTTTTGGAAGACCTTGAATTCAAGAACATGTTGGGTGATGAGGGTGATGAATTTAGCGCGGTTTTAGAAATCAACTCTGGCGCGGGCGGCACCGAAAGCTGCGATTGGGCTGGAATGCTGATGCGGATGTATATTATGTGGGCTGAGAAGAATGGATTCAAAGTCACGGAAAATGATTTGCAAGAAGACGACATTGCAGGAATCCGATCATGCTCTTTACAAATTGATGGCGAGTACGCCTATGGAAATCTAAAAGGAGAGAATGGAGTGCATCGATTAGTGCGTATTTCTCCATTCGATAGTAATGCGAGAAGACACACATCATTTGCTTCGGTTTTCGTTTATCCTGTGGTGGATGACACTATCAATATTGAAATCAATCCGGCAGATATTACTTGGGACACATTCCGCTCTGGTGGAGCAGGTGGACAGAACGTGAATAAAGTGGAAACTGGAGTACGTGTAACTCACCATCCAAGTGGAATCATTATCCGAAACACAGAAAGCCGTTCTCAATTGGCGAACCGTGAAGCTGCTTTGAAACTCTTAAAGTCTCAGCTGTATGATGTGGAACTGAGAAAGCGCTTAGCTTCTCGTGCAGAAATTGAGGGGTCAAAAATGAAGGTGGAGTTTGGAGCTCAGATTCGCAATTATGTTTTCCATCCATATAAACTGGTCAAAGACTTACGCTCAAGCATCGAAACTTCCAATGTTCAAGCTGTGATGGATGGCGACTTGAACAAGTTTATTAAAGGATATTTGCTGCAATTCGGGAATGAAGAGAACGAATCACTTTAAGCAATGAAAATCTACCACAACCCAAGATGCTCGAAGAGTAGACAAACACTTCAATTGATAAAGGATGCTGGAGTTGAACCTGAGGTAATTGAGTACCTGACAGACGTTCCGACTGAGGATGAATTGAAGGAAATCGTTGAAATGCTTGGCATCAAACCTTACGACTTATTGAGACGTGGAGAGGCTGATTTCAAAGAGAACTTCAAAGGAAAAGAGCTTTCGGATGATGAATGGATAGCCGCAATGGTGAAGTATCCAAAATTGATTGAGCGACCTATTGTAGTGAAACAAAAAAAGGCCGTCTTGGGACGACCTCCTGAAAACGTTAAAACGTTTCTGTAATCTTAATCTCTTGGGGCAATGATAGCGGCAAGCTTCTCTCCCATTTGTGGGCTAAATCGCTCCATAAAAAGCAAAGTAGCCATCAACGGAATCCAAATCCCGAGGAATACCAACATCCAGAAACCGAGAAGCATATACATGAAGATTACTACGATACCTACGCTCATTGCTTTGAATTTTGCCTCGAAAGTAATGCTTGCCAATGATATGAACAAGTGATTTGCATCATTCTCGAATCAACTTTTTGGTAATAGTTCCTTCATCTGAGGTGATTGAGAGTAGATAAACACCCGCTACTTTTAAATTAAGTTCAAACTGGCCGGAAGAAACCTGGTACTCTGCCACCATTTGCCCTAAAGCATTTCGAAGTTGAATCGTCCGTTTTGCAACTTGGTCAAATTTCAAAACCACACTTTCAGTGGTAGGGTTTGGGTAAACACTAACGGAATTTTCAAGCTCAGTTTCTTCAATCCCCGTGCTCAAAACATCGAGTTGGTACTGACTGAAAAATCTCCAAATTTCAGAAGAAGCAGAGAAATCTCTGTTGGTTACACCGATAGCGATAAACGGGTTTGACCCTGGCCAAGTATGACCTCCCCCATTAATTCGATATAGCTCAACACTTGAACCTGAATCTCCATTCTCGTATAGAAAATGATCTGCAGTGCAGCCATCTGTCGGGTCTGTATCGGGTACAGCCGTTTCAATTGCCGTAGTGCTGCAATTATTATAATCAACCCAATAGTCAATGGCAGCTTCAACTCCTAGAACGCCCGTAGACCCGAGGTATGGTACAGTTGGATCGGCAGTTCCGTGAATCTGCATAACTGGAGTTGGATGAACCGCGTTACAGGGCAGTAAACTTGGATTAATCATTGCACCAGTAACAGAAGCAATTGCGGCAATTCTATAACTGAGATCGCATGCAAGTTTGTAACTCATAAAACCACCGTTACTCATTCCGGTAGAATAGATTCTGTTCATATCAACATTATATTCCGAGGCAATGGAATCAATCAACACAGAAAGAAAACCTACATCGTCAACTGTTTCATTTGGAGACCCAAATGCATTCCAAAAGGTAGTTCCAGTATTATCTAGGGTTCCTTCTGGATGAACGAGGATGAAATTTGCAGTGTCTGCAATTGGTCTAAAATCACCGTAAACCTCTTGCTCGAAACCATTTGAAGTGTAACCATGAAGGTTAATTACCAAAGGAACACCTGTTGAGCCATCATAAACATCGGGTATGTAAAGTCGATAGTCTCGCTCTAGACCGTCATGCTGAATGGACTCCAACAGCAATGTTTGGGCGTTAGTGGCAATTGCTGCCAATAAAAAGGTAGAAATAGATAAAATGAGTTTCATGGATGGTGTGATTAACAACCGTAAAAGTAGACGATATTTAATCGGAGTTTGGTTGATTAGCCTTTGAGGGTAAATTTGCTGGAAATTGGAGAAAAAATATAACAGGTCATGTCAGATTTTAGAATAGAGAAAGACACAATGGGCGAGGTACAAGTACCTGCCGATAAATATTGGGGAGCGCAGACAGAACGTTCTAGAAACAATTTTAGAATTGGGCCAGCTGCCAGCATGCCATTAGAAGTGGTTTATGGCTTTGCGTACTTGAAAAAAGCCGCTGCTCATACAAATTGCCAGCTAGGAGTGTTGACCGAAGAAAAAAGAGATTTGATTTCTGCTGTTTGCGATGAAATACTTGACGGGCAGCACGATGATCAATTTCCGTTGGTTATCTGGCAAACAGGTTCTGGTACGCAAAGCAACATGAACTCAAATGAGGTAATTGCAAACCGCGCTCACGTGTTAAATGGTGGAAGTTTGACCGATGCTGATAAGGTGCTTAAACCGAATGATGATGTGAATAAGAGCCAATCATCAAACGACACATACCCTACCGGAATGCACATCGCTTGCTACAAGCTGATTGTAGAAAACACCATTCCAGGGGTTGAATCTCTTAGAGATACATTGAAGGCTAAGTCGCTCGCATTTAAGAATGTGGTTAAGATTGGCCGAACACATTTAATGGATGCGACACCATTAACAATAGGTCAGGAATTTAGCGGATATGTTTCGCAATTAGATCATGGATTAAAAGCCTTGAACAACACCTTGGAACACCTTTCTGAGTTGGCACTTGGCGGAACCGCAGTAGGAACAGGTATTAACACACCACCAGGTTACTCGGTTTTGGTGGCAGAAAAAATTGCCGAATTCACCGGTTTACCGTTCGTTACTGCCGAGAACAAGTTTGAAGCGCTAGCGGCACATGATGCGTTGGTTGAAACCCATGGTGCTTTGAAGCAACTTGCGGTATCGTTGAATAAAATTGCAAACGACATAAGAATGATGGCTTCTGGTCCGCGTTCAGGAATTGGCGAGTTAATCATTCCAGCAAACGAACCAGGTTCTTCTATCATGCCTGGAAAAGTAAACCCAACGCAGTGTGAAGCACTGACAATGGTTTGCGCACAAGTAATGGGAAATGATACCGCGGTAACAATTGCCGGAACGCAAGGACATTATGAGTTAAACGTGTTTAAGCCCGTGATGGCTTATAACGTTATTCAATCTGCAAGACTCTTGGGAGACGCATGTGTTTCTTTTGAAGAGCACTGCGCTTCTGGAATTGAGCCAAATCATCCTAGAATTCAGGAATTGGTGAACAATAGCTTGATGTTAGTAACGGCTCTAAATACCAAAATTGGCTACTATAAAGCAGCAGAAATTGCAGGAAAGGCACACGAAGAAGGAACCACCCTTAAAGCTGCCGCTTTGGCTTTAGGTTATCTTACATCTGAAGAGTACGATGAGTGGGTTGACCCGAAGAAGATGATCGGGAACAACTAAGAAACAGACTGTTAATGTCAACAAAAAAGCCCCAAAATTGGGGCTTTTTTGTTTTCTGATAAATGAGAGAGACAGCCCTCTAGACAAACTTCTCGCCTTTGGTAGCCTTTACATCATTCACAATTCGCTTAATCTGCTGCTCGTCAGATTGCTTACAAATAAGAAGAATATCATCGTTTTCTACCACAATCATATCCTTCATTCCTTGCAAAACAACGAGCTTGTTTTTTGGCACGTTTACAATACAATTCTTAGAATCGTAGGTAAGAACATTCTTCCCTTGAATTACGTGACCTTCTTCATCCTTTTCTGAGTAAGAATATAGAGAACCCCACGTTCCTAAATCGCTCCACCCAATATCAGCAGCAATTGTAAAAACGTTCTTGGCTTTTTCCATAACCCCGTAGTCAATAGAAATGCTCTTGCATTGAGCATAAGCTGTTTGGATAAACTTAGCCTCGCTTTTAGTGTTGAATTCCTCCGCGCCTTCCTCAAACAGTTGATACATTTCTGGCATATGCTGTTCAAATGCATTTAAGATACCAGCCACGGACCAGATAAAAATTCCAGCATTCCAAAGGAATTCTCCGCTTTTGACCAATTCTTTGGCCATCGCCAAATCCGGTTTTTCGGTAAAGCTTTTCACTTTGTGAATTCCTTGGTCATCAGTGCTTTCTTCAAACTGAATATATCCATATCCAGTATCAGGTCGAGTTGGTGTAATTCCTAAAGTGATGAGAGATTCATTTTTCTCAACTTCCTCAAGTGCTTTATTAATAAGGTCGGTAAACTCTCGATCCTTAAGAATAAGGTGGTCTGATGGAGCTACAACCATGCTCGCATTCGGGTTTATTGCTCTAATCCTAAACGCAGCGTAAGCCACGCATGGCGCAGTGTTTCTTCTCGATGGTTCCAGAAGTATTTGTGAAACCTTAATGCCTTTTAACTGCTCCATCACCAAGCCTTTGTACTGAGCGTTGGTTACTATGAAGATATTTTTGGTTGGGCAAACATTCTTGGCGCGATCATAAGTCTGCTGAAGCAGTGAGTTTCCTGTGCCTAGAATATCTATAAACTGCTTAGGATGTGGCGTTCGGCTCATTGGCCAAAATCTTGAACCAACTCCTCCGGCCATAATCACAACGTAGTGATTGGGGTTTTTCTTACTCATTTCTTGAATTGGCTTAATGCAGCCCTCAGATTATCTATTACTACAGAGATTGATTCTGTCTTTAATGTACCTACAGATATACGGAACCACGGGTTTTCCCTCGATGCTCCAAAACAATAAAATGGAACAATACCAACTCCCGCATATTTAATTAAAAACATGGTTACATCTTTGGCATCCTTTAGCAACTCTCCATCATTAGTTGTTTTACCAATAAGGTCGATTTTCACGGTTAAGTACATGGCTCCTTCAGCTTGAATAGCATCCACCGGATATCCAATTTCTCTTAGCGCTGAAAATCCGTTGAAGAGCTTATTCACCCGCTCCGAAATCATATCTCGATGCTTTTGAATAGTTGCATCAACAGCTTCAGTTCTATTTAAAAAAGCTGCTGTTGCAATTTGTTCTGGTTTTGGAGACCAAGCTCCTACATGACTTAGTAAAGCCTTCATTTTTGCAATCACTTTTGTTGGTCCAAAAGCCCAACCCACCCTAACACCCGTGGCCGCAAAAGCTTTAGAAATTCCATCAACATAAATGGTGTATTCTCTCATTTCTGGGCGAAGCGATACGGGGTCGTAATGCTTTGTTTTCCCAAGTGTGAGTGCTGAATAGATTTGGTCGTACAAAAGGTAAAGTGGCTTTTGACCTTCGCGCGTTTTATTCTCGGCAATTATTAAATCACATATGTCTGTTAGTCCTTGCTTGGTAAAGGAAGTACCAGTCGGATTAAGTGGAGAACATAACGCAACCAAAGCAGCATCTTTCAAATGCGGTTGTAGGTCTGCTGCAGTTGGTAAAAACTTGTTTCCTGGCAGAGATTCTACAATTACCGGTTCTGCAAAATTGAGGTAAGTGTAGTGGTTATTATTCCAGCTCGGAATTGGAAAAATCACCTTATCGCCTTGATTGACCAAGGCACGATACGCAGCATATATTAGTGGTCGAGCTCCTCCAGATATTAGAATGTCGTCTTTATCATAACTCAACGCTTGTCTTTCTCTCACATAGGATGCAACAGAAGCGCGCAAAACCTCCATTCCATTCGCTTGCGGATAGTTGGTATGACCAGCTTCATAGGCAGCCACTATTTCATTTAACAATGCCTTTGGAAGCGGATAGATGGCAGGGTCAAAATCGCCAATGGTCAGATTGATAATGTTCTCGCCAGAAGCTATCCGTGCATTTATTTCGCCCGCAATTTTGATAATCTCTGAGCCAACTAGATTTTCGGCCAGATTGGACACGCTTTTTATCGCTTCTATTGTTGATTCTGACATACGTTGTTCTTAAGGTGGCGAAGATACTTATTCTACTAGGTTGAGGGAATTACCTCCGCTATGGCACTCACCAGATAAATTTTACCTGTCTCAAGCTGTTCACAACGAAACCGCTTTCTCAACTTCTCACCTTTACTAAAAATACGTTTTCCAAGACTAAATTCAGTGCCAAGTGCTAAGTCTTCCAACAACACCATTTCTGTAGGCGCATCGTAGCTTCTAAGAACCCGCATGAGTTGAAGATCGCGAACCGTGGCAGCCTTCGGATTTTTCATGTGTTTCTTCAAAACTGTTAACACGTCTGGTGGAAAAACCTCTTCTACCAAAAACTCAGACATGCATTGCTGAAAAGCCAATTTCCATTCTGCACCATGCGGATTTACCTTTCTTCCGTGGCGCTCCCAGTTTACTAAATGTGCCATTTCGTGAACAAATGTGATGAGAAACGCAAATTGATTCAGGCTTCCATTAACTGAAATACGGTGCCCAATTTTTCCGTAAGGATGGCGGTAATCTCCAGCCTTAGACTTCCTGTCTCGGGTAATGGTTAAATGACACCGATACTGAACAATTTGCCTTGCCAAGCGCTCCTCTGTTCCTGAAGGGACAAACGGTTTTACAGCATTTAGGATTCTTTCTTCACGATCCATCTATCAAAGTAACGAAGCAAGATTATAAACTAGCAAGCTTGACAGGTACGCCAGCCCTGTCATCATTACCAATTGAACCAAAGGCCATTTCCAAGTTCCTGTTTCCGTTTTAACCACCGCTAAAGTGCTCATACATTGCATGGCGAAGGCGTAAAAAACCATGAGAGATAAACCAAATGGCAAGTCATACAGAGGCTCATTTGTTCCTGGTTTTAGCTGTGCTTGCATTTTTTCTCTAACTGAGGTTACCTCATTCTCACTACCGCCAACGCTGTAAATCGTAGCCATGGTTCCCACAAATACTTCTCGTGCAGCGAAAGATGTGATTAACGCAATTCCAATTTTCCAATCGTAACCAAGAGGAGCAATTACAGGGTTTATGGATTTACCCAACATTCCTATGTAGGAATTTTCGAGAAGCTCTGCGTTTTTCATCTGCTCAGAATTAGGAACTCCCATTTCTGAATATTTTTTTTCGATAGCTGCACGCTTTTCTGCTGGTCCATAAGATGCACCCAACCAGAGAATAACCGAAATAACCACAATCACCTTACCTGCACTCATCACAAATTGAGTGACTTTACGGGTAATCTCAATTAGAACATTGGAGAATTTTGGCACTTTGTAATCTGGTAATTCCATCAGAAAATGACTGTCTGATGTTGATTTTATTGTTCGTTTTAGAACAAGGGCTGCTCCCAGCGCAGCAACTACTCCTAAGAGATACATGAATAACAGCGCTAAACCTTGAAACCCAACTGGAATTACCATAGCAATCAACAGAGCGTAAACAGGCAAACGTGCTGCACATGCCATAAATGGAGTAACCATAATGGTAAGAATCCGCTCTTTTTCATTGGAAATCGTTCTTGCTGCAAGAATGGCAGGAACCGCGCAGGCCACTCCGCCAATCAGCGGAACAATTGACCTGCCTTGCAATCCAAATTTTCGCAGCCATCCGTCAGCAATAAAACTAACGCGAGCCATGTACCCAGACTCTTCCAAAATTGCAACAAACAAGAACAAGAAAGCTATTTGAGGAATAAAGATGACCACCCCTCCTAGACCAGCCCAAATTCCTTCGACCCATAATCTACTGAGAAAAGAATCTGGCAGAACATCAGTGAAAAACGCTCCTCCAGTGGCAAAGAGCTGTTCAATTAATTCCATCGGGTAGGCCGACCAAGAATAGATACTCTGAAACATTATGCCGAGCAATGCGAGAAAGAAAACAACACCCCAAATTCTATGGGTTAAGATGTCGTCTAGCTTTTTAGTTATAACATGCTCTGAAACAGATTCATTTCCCTTCGCTAAAGCGAGAATTTCGCGAATAATTACATGTCGCTCCTGCTTTCTAGCAACCCACTTGGCGTCCGAAATAGCCAAAGCGTGAGAGCCAATTGCCTCTTTGAGTTCAGTAATTCCTACCCCATCTCTTGCATTGGTTTTCAGCACAGGAACCTGAAGTTCGGTTGCCAACACCTCCACATTAAAACTTGGTCCGAGCCTCGCCAGCTGATCCGCCATATTAAGAACCAAAATGACTGGAATTTTCTTTTCCAGCACTTGTAGAGCTAAGAATAAGCTGGTTTTTAGGTGAGAGGAATCTACAACTATCAGCACCAAATCAGGGTGATCAGGATTGTCTGGTTTGGTTATGACCTGTGCAGCAACTTTCTCATCTAATGATCGTGGTTCAAGACTGTATGTGCCTGGCAAATCGACCAGTTCCACTTTCTTATTTCCGGTTTTAAATTGACCGGATTTTTTCTCAACCGTAATACCCGGGAAGTTGCCCACTTTTTGGTGCAAACCCGTGAGCCTATTGAAAAGAGAGGTTTTCCCGCTGTTTGGATTGCCAATAAGGGCAACTTTCAGCCTACCATTCTCCTCACCCATACAAGTAATATTTTCTAAACCAGTTCTGTATAAACTAGAATACTAGACGCTTCTCGTTTACGGATGCACAAAAGATGGTCCGAAACACGAATGGCGATTGGATCCCCTGATGGAGCAATGCGCTCCACACAAAGTCGCTCTCCAGCAACCACGCCTCTTTCTGCCAAATAGCCAGCAAGAACGTCATCTGCGAATGCAGAAACGATTGCGTGCTGTCCGAGAATAAGATCTTTTGCTGTCATTGCTTCTTAGAATGATTCTAAACAGTTTCGAAAGTAAGTAGAAAATTAACCTGAAATGGGTCTAAGAAGCGTTATACCCTAAATGAGGTAGTGTCATTCTTTCTGTCCAATTCAGGGGCAACCTGCCCAAATCCAGGGCAGTCGCAACCCTTACCTCGTTTTCTGCTTGCGCAAGAACTAAGTGCCAATAAAAACAAGGCAATGAGTACAATATGAAGTCGGTTTTTCATCAGACGGCTAAGATAACTCAAGTTTAAACATGGAAAGTGCCTGTATATTTTCTGAGTGTATTCAGAATCCCTAAATTTAGCCGCAACTACATGGGAATATTCCTTCACATTGGGCGGTACGTACTTTGGATGAGTCGAGTTTTTAAGAAACCCGAAAAATGGAGTATTTACAGACAGCGAATTTTTGAAGAGGTTCAGAACCTTGGTTACGCTTCCATAGGACTCGTGTCCATTGTTAGTGGTTTTATGGGAGCCGTTCTCACCATACAGTTGGCATACAATATTGATAGCCCTCTTATTCCGACTTACACTGTTGGATTAGGGGTTAGAGATTCACTTTTATTGGAGTTTTCACCAACTATTATCAGCATTATTTTAGCAGGAAAGATTGGGTCAAGCATTGCCGGAGAAATTGGTACAATGCGTGTGACTGATCAGATTGACGCCTTGGACATTATGGGGGTTAACTCTACCAATTATTTGGTCGGACCAAAGATGATTGCGGCAATGATCTGCAATCCATTCATTGTAATTATGAGTATGATTCTTGGAATCTTTGGAGGATACATTGCAGGTATTTTAACCGGAGAAGTACCTGGAAGTATGTTCATTTATGGAATTCAATACTGGTTTCAACCTTTCTATATTACCTACGCGCTTATTAAAACTGTGGTCTTTGCTGTTATAATTACAACCGTGCCTGCTTATTTTGGTTATCACGCTAAAGGCGGGGCGCTTGAGGTTGGGAAAGCAAGTACTGTGTCTGTGGTTTACAGTATTGTAATTGTGCTCATATTCAATCTTATGCTTACCCAAATGCTTCTACAATGATAGAAGTTAAGGGCATCAATAAAAGCTTTGGAGAACATCACGTTTTAAAAAATATTGATGCGCAGTTTCACAAGGGACAGGTGAATATTATTATCGGTCAGAGTGGCTCTGGGAAAACCGTTCTTACCAAATGTATGGTTGGCTTACATGAGGTAGATTCTGGCTCTATCACGTACGATGGTCGAGACTTTACCTCGATGTCTTTTAAGGATAAAAAAGAAATTAGGCAGGACATTGGTATGCTTTTTCAGGGAGGAGCACTTTTTGACTCTATGACGGTTGAAGCAAACGTAATGTTTCCTCTTTCTATGTTTACTGATAATACTACTGCAGAACGTAAGGAGCGCGCCCAGTTTTGTTTAGAGCGTGTAAATCTGCCAAATGCGGCTCAGCTTTATCCATCTGAATTAAGCGGTGGCATGAAAAAAAGAGTTGCCATTGCAAGAGCCATTGCAATGAACCCAAGGTATCTTTTTTGTGATGAGCCCAATTCTGGTCTCGATCCAAAAACAGGACTGGTAATTGACCAGTTGATTCAGGAGATTACCGAAGAATTCGACATCACTACCATTGTGATTACCCACGACATGAATTCTGTAATTGAAATTGGAGAGAACATCAATTTCATATACAAGGGTGAAAAATGGTGGGAAGGTTCGAAGGAGGAGATACTTCGTACGGATAACCAAGAAGTAGTAGACTTTGTATATGCTTCTAAATTCATGAAGAAAGTAAGAGCTGATTTAGCCAAGTAACTTTAAATTCAGTCCATAAAAAAAGGGAGGCCAAATGGCCTCCCTTTTTATTTTCAAAATATTCAGACTACTTAAGAACTTCTAATTTCTTAGCCATTCTTCCGTTTCCGGCTTCAATAGCATAGATGTAAGAACCAGCGTTAAGCGTTCCGGCTGGAACGTTTAGGTTGTAAAGACCACCTGCCTTTGCTCCTTCTGCTGCTGTAAAAACAACCTTTCCATTCATGTCATAAATGTTAATGTCAATTTTTTTGACAGAAGATTCAACAGCATACTGAATGGTAATATTTTCAGCACCCACTGCTGGGTTTGGGTATGTAGTCATTTTAACTCCATTCAAAAACCCTTGCTCGTCAATACCTGTTTCGCTTTCAGAAACAATAGCGAAAATGGCAAGATTCACATCCAATCCTCCTTGAAGCATTCCAGTAGAGAGTGCCCAAGCAACTGTTGGATTAATATCAAATCCAAGCTGGGTCCAAGTGTAAGTACCATCGCTGTCTCCATCTTCATCAGCATACAACATCACCGTGTCAGTTGGAGTCCCGTACAAATCTGCCAAATCAACAGAAATAGCGAAATCTTGTGAATACCAAACCGGAGCATCAAAGAACGCGTAAGTAGGAGTGTTGAACGAAGCTGTGTCTACATCAGCAAATGGTAGGTTTACATTAGCCAAAACTGAGTTTGGTCCGATAACATCTGGTTGAGTTACGGTAGCTGAAGAGCGCGCTTTATTATCAGCAAGGCTGTACATTTTTACCTTAAGATCAGCGGGGCTTCCAGAAACGTTAGCCTTTGCGCCAAACCACATCATTGCACCAATTACATTGTAATCACCATTAACAATATAACCTGCTGCATATTGTAGATTTAATTGATGAATTGGCACACCAGGAGAAAGCTCTCCTTCTAAATCATTGGTTCCAAACACATATCCTGATGGAGATGAGTAAAACACAATGTTCTGTCCAAATTCTTCCAGACCAAGAGTGTCTGTGGCATCAATTGCCATTGAATTGTTAATTGGAATAATTTCTTTAGCAACGCTTTGTCCTACTTGAAGGCCAGAAGTGGGAAGGCCTTGCGCCATTACAGCAGCAGAAATCAACAGCATTGATAAACTAGAGTAGATTTTTTTCATAATTATAGAGGTTAGATTTTGTTTTGAGATGCTGAAAATAAATAATTACCAAACACAGTGTGTGTCAACAGTTTGTCATGCTTGCATTTTCTCCCAAAGAACATCTTTTAATTCAGAAATTCCCTTTTGGCTTACGGAAGAAATATAAACTACTGGTATATCGAGATCAATAGTTGCAGCTAATTCGGTTTCCAGTTCTTCATCAAGCATATCGCATTTAGAAACAGCAAGTACCCTCGATTTATCGAGCAGCTCTGGGTTGTATTGCGTTAGTTCATTAAGCAGAATCTGATACTCTTTAACAACATCGTCAGAATCAGCGGGCACCATAAAAAGAAGAATTGAGTTTCTTTCTATATGTCGCAAAAAGCGAAGACCAAGACCCTTGCCTTCGTGCGCACCTTCAATTATTCCAGGAATATCTGCCATTACAAACGACTGATGATCGCGGTAGCCTACGATACCAAGATTCGGGACCAACGTAGTAAACGGATAATTCGCAATCTCTGGCTTTGCTGCAGAAACAACTGATAACAGGGTTGATTTACCAGCATTTGGAAAGCCAACCAGGCCTACATCAGCCAGCACCTTTAGTTCAAGTATTTTCCATTCTTCCCTTCCCAATTCTCCAGGTTGAGAATAACGAGGCGTTTGATTTGTGGAAGACTTGAAATGAACATTTCCTCGACCACCTCGTCCTCCTGGAGTTAGAATTTGCTGCTCTCCATGCTCAGTTATCTCAAATTGAATTTCGTCCGTTTCAGCATCCTTCACTACGGTGCCAAGAGGCACGTATATAACCTCGTCTTTTCCCTGAGCGCCAGTGGATTCTGATTTACTACCAGACTTGCCATGGCCAGACATAATGTGCTTTTTGTACCGCAAATGCAGCAGTGTCCACATTTGCTTGTTGCCTTCAATAATTACGTGGCCACCTCTACCACCATCACCTCCATCAGGACCACCTTCCGCATCGCCCCGCATGCGCAGTAAGTGTGAAGACCCAGCACCGCCTTTACCGCTTCTACAGCAAATTCGAACGTGATCAATAAAATTGCTTTTCATTTTCGGTAGGGTAATTTGTAATGGCTGGTTCTTATGCTAATCCAAGTAAAAGTAGCCAACGCCACTACGGTTTACCGTTGTTTAACCTTTATCTATCGCGGTACAAATGCGATTAAAAATTTCATCAATTGAGCCAATTCCGTCAATCAACCTCAACTTACCCTGCGATTTGTAAAAATCTGCCACAGGTGCTGTTTGCTTATTGTAATTATCAATTCTTGTCTGAATGATATCCGGATCAGCATCATCTGCTCGACCAGAAACCTTTGCACGCGACAATAACCTAGTTTTCAGTTCCCCTTCATTCACGTCCAGGGCTACCATCATGGTAATTCCGCTTCCTTTCGAGGACAAAAATTTATCTAGAGCTTCTGCCTGAGTATTGGTACGAGGAAATCCGTCATAAATAACGCCTTTGGCATCGGGGTGTTTGGCAACTTCATTCTCAAGTATCTCGATCGTAATCTCATCTGGAACCAAGTTTCCTTTGTCTGAATAACTCTTTGCCAACTTTGCAAGATCTGAGTCTGGATTGAGTGCTCGAAATACGTCTCCTGTGGAGATGTGTACTAATCCGTATTTCCCAATTAGTTTTTCCGATTGGGTTCCTTTACCTGCTCCAGGAGGCCCGAATAACACTAAATTCAACATTACTAAGTATTTGGTTTTATCTGATATAAGGATGGAAGGTTTCTTCCAAGACCGTCATAATCGAGTCCATAGCCCACCACAAATCTGTCGGGAATTTCAACTCCTATATAATCAACCGTGTAGCTTCCTTGAAAAGCATCTGGTTTAAAAAGTAAAGTGCAAACACTCACCGAACGGGCTCCTTCAAGTTTCATTTTGGCCATTACCTCGCCCATCGTTTTTCCTGTATCTACAATGTCTTCAACCAAAATCACATCGCGGTCTGTAACATCTGTACCGATTGGCATTAACTCCTTGACTTCGCCAGTGCTAGAAGTTCCTCTGTAAGAACTAACTCGAAGAAAACTGATTTCACAATCAAACGAAACTTCTTTCAGTAAATCGGATGCAAACATGAAAGCTCCGTTTAAAACCACGACAAAAAGTGGAGTTTTACCTTCATATTTATGATTTATCCGACCTGCAACTTCAGACACAATTGCCCGCAATTTATCTTCGGATAAATAAGGCGTGAATTCTAGGTCGTGAAGTTTTATAGTATGGGCCATTATTAAAGGCGGCAAATGTAGGAAACCAATCCAAGATCAGAACTGACTGAACTCAGCTTATTTACCATCTATCGCGCTAACAATCTTGTCTCTTAAAGCTAACGATTCATCTACATTCTGCTCATTGTCCTTGCCAACAAGAATTGCTTTATCTATTACCGATAAAGCCTCATTATACTCTCCAGATTTGTAAAGAACAGCCGCATACGTGTCCAAATAGAAATAATTCAATTCGGTTTCAACAGCCCTTTTCATCCACTCTCTAGCTAAGTACATGGCATCTTTTAAATCAGTCTTTAGATAGATGGTCCAGCAATAGCTGTTTATTTCAGCTAAATGATTTTCAAACCCGTGCTTATCAATCAGTATTTCCGCACGTTCTATGTATCCAACCCAGTTTTCTGTGGCCTCATAAAATTGAATAAGAAAGACCGACTTAAGGTCTTCAGAGCCATCGCCTAAATATTTACCCGCAAAATCTATAGCTACATCAAGATCCTCCATTTTCAAAGTATTGAGTGCAGTGTCTAGTTTTGAATAAGCCAATGCATACAACTTGTCCTCTACCTCAGATTTGCCATATTTGGTTTCATAAATTTCCAAATTATCGAGGAAATAATTATTGGCCTTATCACCAACATTGAACTTATAAATTAGAGACCAAGCTTGTTCGGATGTATAATCTTGATTTTTTGAAAACCATTTGTTTATTTCATTTATTTCAGGATTTACCCTCTTTTTTTGATCTCCATTTTTTGAAATAAACGAACTCTTATAAAAGCTTGGAAATTCAACGCTATCGGTAATCTTTGAGGGGTAATTAGGCCTTACATCCGTTTCAATTGCAGTCTTTAGTTTCTCAACAAACTCGCTGTTTTCTTTGGTATAGCCAGTAAATTTCGAGATAAAGCTTCCATCAGGAGAAAACACCAAAAAAGAGGGGAACCCCGTTACGCGATACTTCATGCTCAAATACACCCCTTCCCTTTCCATGTCTACTTGAACCGCCACAAAATTTTCATTTAGAAAATCGCCCACCAATTTATCTGGAAAGGTCTCCTTATCAGCTACTTTACACCAATAACACCAGTCTGTAAAACAGTCTACAAACAGGTACTTATTCTGTAGTTTGGCTTCAGCGGCAGCTTCTTTCCATGTTCCTTCAAAAAATTTAGTTTGAGCCGAGGTAGACAAAAACCCTAGACAGGCTACAAAAAGCGGCAATATTGTTTTCATGGTATTAACTTTTGGAGCCGCCAATTTAAGTGTTATAAATACCATAATTTGACCGAGCTGTGACGTTTTTAGTGCATGCATCTGATAGCAACAAGGTTTTACCTTTGCGGCATGAGCTATAGCCCCAAAACCAAACTAGGAATATTAGGAGGCGGACAACTTGGCCGCATGCTAATTCAGGAGACCATCAATCTTGATATTGATGTTCACATTTTAGACCCTGATGACAATGCGCCATGCAAGAATATAGCACATGCTTTTACCGTTGGTAGCTTTAAAGATTATAATACCGTCCTGAATTTTGGACAGGGCATGGATGTGATTACTATTGAGATTGAACATGTAAATGTTGATGCCCTGGAAGTATTAGAATCTCAGGGCATTAAGGTTTATCCACAACCAAACGTCATCCGTCTCATTCAGGATAAAGGTGCCCAAAAACAGTTTTATTCTGAGCACAATATCCCTACTTCTGAATACAGATTAATCGGTCAAAATGAAGCCGCTAATCATACCGACTTCTTTCCTGTTTTTCAAAAGTTGAGACAAGGCGGATACGATGGCAAAGGGGTTCAAGCGCTAAACTCAGCTGCCGATGTTGGCAAGGCATTTAACGAACCTTCTGTTTTGGAAAAAGCAGTTGATTTAGACAAGGAGCTTTCTGTAATTGTGGCTAGAAATGCAGCCGGTGAAATCAAATCATTTCCCACAGTTGAACTGGAATTTAATCCGATAGCCAATCTTGTAGAATTCCTTTTCAGCCCGGCAAACGTTGCTACGCAAGTAGAAGAAACTGCACAGAAACTGGCAAAAAAGGTGGCAGAAAAACTTGAAATTGTTGGCCTGCTGGCGGTTGAACTTTTCCTTGACAAAGAAGGGAATGTATTGGTAAATGAAGTAGCACCACGACCGCACAATAGCGGCCACCAAAGCATAGAAGGCAATTACACTTCGCAGTTTATGCAGCACATTCGGGCAATAATAGGCCTCAGTTTAGGCAACACAGAAATTGTAAAACCTTCGGTAATGGTAAACTTGTTGGGTGAGGACGGTTTTTCTGGTATCGCCAAGTATGAAGGCCTAGAAGATGTGCTTGCCCTAAAAGGCGTGAATGTGCATCTTTACGGCAAGCAGCTTACCAAACCATACAGAAAAATGGGCCATGTAACGGTCGTTTCAGAAACCTTGGAAGAAGCCAAAACCATCGCTAAAACAGTTCAACAAACATTGAAAGTAAAAGCATGAGCAATCCACAAGTAGGAATAATTATGGGCAGCAGTTCAGACCTGAAGGTGATGAAAGATGCCGCAGATGTTTTGAAAGAGCTTGGCATCGAATTCGAGATGACCGTGGTATCTGCCCATCGTACACCAGAACGAATGATGGAATATGCCAAGAGCGCTTCTAGCCGCGGCTTAAAAGTGATTATTGCCGGTGCAGGCGGAGCAGCTCACCTTCCTGGAATGGTTGCTTCTGTAACTCCACTCCCCGTGATTGGAGTTCCCGTTAAAAGTTCTAATTCGATAGATGGTTGGGACAGCATTCTTTCAATCCTACAAATGCCAAATGGCGTGCCTGTTGCCACTGTGGCGCTAAATGCCGCTAAAAATGCTGGCATTTTAGCAACTCAGATTATTGGGGCATCCGACAAAACCGTTCAGCAAAGAATGGTCGACTATAAGGAAGCCATGAAATTCAAGGTGCTAGAAAGCAAAGACGAGGTTGAGGGATATTCTTAAAATCAGATTATAGTTTGTTAGAATCTGCTCTTTGACTACATTTATCAGGAAACAGACACCTGATGAAACGATATTCATTCTTCCCGACCCTCATTTTTCTCTTAGGTTCAATTGCGGCTTTCGCACAGCCTCTTGCTGATTTCACATATACAGCTAACTGCAATGAAATAACATTTATAGATAACTCTTCTTGTGTGGGTTGCACGCCTCCATTAACCTATATATGGAATTTTGGTGATGGAGCCACGTCAAGTACTCCAAGCCCTACTCATACCTTTGCAATAGGCAATGGGCCCTACGCTGTAACTCTAACCATATCCGATGCGCTAGGTGCAAACGATGATTTCGTGTTACAAATAGATACCGCTGGATGTCTTTCAGTGGATTTGTCAACAGATACTGTTGGTTGTAGTATCTCCCTCTCAGCATCTTCGGGTTTTTCTGTTTACCAATGGAGTACGGGCGAAACAACCCAGAGCATTTTCGTAACAACACCGGGAGTTTACCAAGTTTGGGTTGTAGATGCTTTAGGAGGAATAGGATTTGCGGATGCAGATTTTTCTGCAATCGATCTTGAAGGTTGTGCTCTCATTTCTGGAAGAGTGTTTGAAGATCTGAACTCTAATGGTATAGACGATGGAGAGCCAGGAATTTCTGGGGTTTGGCTCAGAGATACCGCTTCAAATCAAGTCTCGTCTTATGCAATAAGTCATACAAATGGAGACTACTCTATGTATGTTGATGCCTTTGGAACTCATTCAGTTGCCGCTTTAACCGTTCCAGCCGAATTCTATTGCAACACAATCGAATTAGGACAGCAAACATTACCTGCCAATTTTGAATCGTATTTGATAAACCTTCTGCCATCGACAACCGAGGCTCCTGGAAACGACTTTGGATTCACCTATGGAGACCCTCAGCAATGCGGTAGTATTTCGGGGCATGTTTTTGAAGACACAAACCAAAACGGTGTTCAGGACGGAAGTGAAATCGGATATTTCGGACTCAATATCTACATAGAAAATCAAGGTGGGTTTGTCTCCATTGCTCAGTCTGATGCAAACGGAGATTATTTCATTGAACTACCTATTGGCAGTTATGATGTTTCAATACCCGCGGGAACTAACAGTCAGATGTTCTATTGCAATACTTCATCAATCAACACCCAAACGTTTCCTACCAACAACCAAGGATACTCGGTTACTATGAGTTCTGGAAGCCCTAATTCTGAGAATAACGACTTTGGACTTTACTTCACAGAATCTATGGATGCTGGTATTTACAGCTTATGGCCAGATTTCGGCATTCGAGCCGGTGAGGAGTTCAATAGCGGGATGGATTGGAAAATTTTGGGAACATTGAACGGTACTTGCGCTTTGAGAGTTGACCTCCCCGCTTTGGTGACTTTTGTCGATGCGGGATTTGTTCCTACTAATGTTGGCAGCGGTTTCGTTGAATGGATTTTCACTAATCCAACAACACCAATTGGCGGATGCATGGGAATGACATTCTATTTGGACTCGACCGCTCAAGAGGGAGAACTTCTAACATGGGACGCGTCATTTACTTGCACCACCCAAGAAGCTTGTCTAAACAATAACACATTTACCAGAACAAACGAAGTTCAGGAAGGCCCAGCAAAATTTCAAGCGGCACCTTTCGCTCCAGTAAGTAAAATTGTTATTCATACCGGAGACCAAGAAACAGGAGACGTTACGCCCAACGATTCTACTTTTTATTACCTCATTAATTTTCAAAACACAACTTCTGATACAGCCTTTCACGTTCGAATTGTGGATCATCTGTCTCCGCACCTCGACATTAAAACGCTTTCTCAGCCTTTTTCCATGTCTCCGCATAAATTTCATGTACTTGAAGACAACACCATCGTATGGGAAATGGATGCCATTGTACTTCCTGACAGCGGCACAAGCTATATCGATAGCTACAGCTTTGTTCAGTATAACATTCGTATGAAACCGAACCTGCCAATTGGAACTGTAATCGAAAATAGCGCATGGGTGTTTTTTAATAGAGAGGATTCCGTTATGACCAACGTAACCAGAAATACCATTATTGACCCAGACAATGTGAGGGAGTTGGACGATTCAAAAAGCAGTCTCTCTATCTATCCAAATCCATCTAACGGATCATTCTTGGTGCGTTTCGAATCTGTCGAAATAGGGGATTATCAATTAATTGTCACTGACATATTGGGCAAACAATTAGTGCATGAATCTTTCAGGCATGACGAAACCACCGTTCAAAACTTGAATTTGAAACTCTCGTCTGGCTCATATTTGTTAGAAGTTCAGGGCCAAGGGTTTGCGGAGATTCAGAAGTTTATTGTTGAATAACTGCATAGAGCTTAACACAACTTTCGCTTCTTGCATAAACCATTAATTGTAAATTCGGCAGTACCAAGCAGCCGCATGAAACAACTACTACTTCTAGTTTCAATCCTATTAATTACCATTTGCGGTTTTGCGCAAACCAGCGACTTTCCAATCGGAGCGCGCTCGGCAGGGATGGCAAATGCCTCGGTAACACTAACAGATATTTGGGCTGTTCATCATAATCAAGCTGCCTTAGTTGGTTTAGAACAAGCAGGTGTTGCGGCTTATTACGAAAACCGTTTTCTACTCTCTAACCTTAATTTACAAGGCGCCACGGCTGTTTTACCTACGCCTAAAGCAGGCGTTTTCGGCCTTACATATGCCAGATTTGGCAACAAATTATACAACCAGAGTCGGTACAGTTTAGCTTACGGTAAGAGGCTTTGGAAATTCCTTTCAGTTGGACTTCAACTCAGTTATTTAAACACGCATATAGAAGAAAACTATGGCGACCGACACAGTTTTATTGCTGAAATAGGGCTGCTTTCACAAGTCACACCTAAGTTTAGAATTGGTTTTCACGCTTTCAACTTAACCCGTACCAAACTAGCTGATGCGTATAGTGAGCGGGTACCGATGAACTTTCGACTTGGAGCCCAATACGATTTTTCGGAGAAAGTGAAGGTGGCAATTGAAGCAGAAAAAGACCTTGAGTTACCTGCTGTTTTCAAAGCAGGTATCGAATATTTTCCTGCTAAGATATTCGCTATTCGCGTTGGAATTGGCACGCAACCATTTCACGCAGATTTTGGGTTAGGGCTCAAACTAAAGAACCTGCATTTCGACATTGCTGGATCTGTGCATCCGGTGCTTGGGTTTTCACCAAAAGCTTCGCTCGCTTACCGTTTCAGTGTGTTTAAGAATAAATGAAAAAGTGGTTGAAATACACTCTTTCTACCTTGCTCCTTTTCGGGAGCATTTTTGTCTTCGCCCAAGAAAATCCGGAGCAGGAAAACCTCATTCAGCGGAAAATTGAAACCATTGCAGAACAGCTTGGAGAAGGTGATGAAGGACTCGATTTTAATACCCTTTTAGACGACCTCCTTTTTTTCGCAGAGCATCCGATAAACATTAACTCAACCACGCCTAACGAATTGGCACAGTTGCCAATGTTGGATGATATAGCGATAGCCAATCTTTGGAACCATATTGAATCCCACGGCAAACTGCTCAACATCTTCGAATTACAAGCGGTTGATGGCTTTGACGTGAACAGGATTAGGCAATTAGAGCCGTTCATTAAAGTATCCGACAACCCAGATGCTACTTCTTTCTCATTCAAGGAAATGATAAAAGAGGGAAGTCATGAATTGGTGATGCGCTACCAGCAAGTACTAAACGAGCAAGTGGGCTATTCGCACATTGAAGACAGCGTATTGGCAGAAAGCCCAAACAGTAGATACCTAGGTTCTTCTCAAAAATATTATGCCCGTTATAGATTCAAATATTCTAATAAGGTTAGCTGGGGGTTAACTATGGAAAAAGACGCTGGCGAGCAGTTCTTTAAGGGAACTATGAAGCAAGGCTTCGACTTTTATAGTGGTCATCTATTTGTGTCTAACATGGGCGTATTAAAAGCGGCCGCTCTAGGTGACTTTCAAGCACAGTTTGGACAGGGTTTGGTTTTTTGGAGTGGCCTAGCGTTCGGTAAATCTTCAGATGGGGTAAGTGTAAAAAGAAACGCCCAAGGCTTAAGACCCTACACTTCGGTAGACGAAAACCGGTTTTTACGGGGTGGTGGCGCAACCCTCAAGTTTGGAAAAATTGAGATTACCGCACTTGGGTCGTACAAGTTGATGGATGCGAACGTTTCCGCCTCTGACACACTAACGGAAGGAGAAGAATCTGTGAGTTCAATTTTTAGCGGGGGTTTTCATAGAACGCCTGGTGAACTGGAAGACCGCCAATCTTTAACTGAAGCTGTTTATGGTGGAAATTTGAGCTATAAAGGAAGAAAGTTGAGCCTGGGAATAACAGCCATCGGATATCAATATTCTAAAAACATTCAGCGAAGCGATGCCTTATACAACCTGTACGAATTTTCTGGTAAGCAAAACAGTAATTACGGATTGGACTACAGTTATATCTGGAAAAACTTTCACTTTTTTGGAGAATTTGCTCTAAGTCAAAACTTAGGTTTTGCTACAACCCATGGGCTCTTTATGACTATTGACCCGAGGGTCACTCTAACCGCAATGGTTCGGCATTTTCAGCCCCAATACCAAGCACTTTATGCCAATGCTGTATCAGAAAACTCTAGGATGAATAATGAGACCGGGTACTATCTTGGTTTCAATGTCAACCCTTTTAAAGGCTGGTATTTAAATGGCTACTTCGATTTATTCAAGTTTCCTTGGCTGCGCTATCAGGTTAATGGTCCGTCTTTCGGATACGAAAGCGTTGGGCAACTTATTTATCGGCCTTCAAAAACTCTTGAAGTCTACTTTAGATTTAGACAAAAAAACAAGCAGGTTACCGAGTCGGCTACTTTTACCGATGCACCAATTAGAGGTATAGAAAACGAAGTTAAAAGCTCCTACAGACTTAATCTTACTTACAGTTTAAATAAGAGCATTAAACTTGGAAATCGCGTTGAATATTCGAGATACAAAAGAGGTAATCAAGAGGTAGAACAGGGTTTCATGATTTATCAAGATTTTCACTTTAAGCCGCTTGGTTTCCCAGTATCATTTAGTGCTAGGTTGGCGTATTTCGATACTGAATCTTACAACGCTAGAATCTATGTTTACGAAAGTGATGTACTCTACGCGTACAGCTTTCCTGCTTATTACTACAGAGGAATGAAGACCTACATTACGCTTAGGTACAACATTTACAAAAACATTGACGCTTGGTTTAGAGTAGCCAATGTTTTCTACAGCAATCGCGACTTTGTTGGCTCTGGACTGGAGCAAACTCCAAGCAACCACCGCACTGATATCAAAGTGCAACTAAGGTTTAAATTCTAAGCCAAAAACCTGTCTTTTATCATTCATTTTAGGCTAGCAATACGATTATATTTGCGCTCCTTACACAGGCATAAATGGTCTCTTTTGAGAATACTGAAATAGCGTTTTCTGACAAGTCAGATGCAGAATTGAACAGAGCCTATTTTCTGTTCAAAATGGTAGGCAGTCCAACGTTGGTTAAACTTGGGAAAATTGCCCTTAATGTTGGGCTTGGTCTTAAATTGCCTATCAAAGGACTGATTCGTAAAACGGTATTCAACCATTTTTGCGGTGGAGAAAGTATTACCGAGTGCGAAACTACCATTGCTACATTGCACAAGTCTGGGGTCTACTCTTTGCTCGATTATTCATCAGAAGGAAAAGAGACTGCTGAAGAATTAGACCTTTCTGCGTTGGAAATATTAGCGGCAAATAACACAGGTATAGGTGATAAACGAGTGCCATTTTCTGTGTTTAAACCAACCGCAATTTTCCCCAACAGATTGCTTTCTAAAAAGAACGCAAAATTAGAGTTCAGCGATACGGAACAAGTTGAATGGGAAGCCGCAAAAGCACGAATGAATACCATTTGTGCTAAGGCCAAAAAAAATGCTGTTCCAATCTTAATTGATGCAGAAGAAACTTGGTTTCAAAACGCTATTGACGATTTGGTGGAGGAGCAAATGCAGCTACATAATAAAGAGACCGTAGTTGTCTACAATACTCTTCAACTGTATCGGAAAGATCGGCTTCTTTTCCTCAAATCAAGTTTTGAAACCGCAAAAAACAATGGGTACAAACTCGGGGTAAAGCTGGTGCGTGGTGCTTACATGGAAAAAGAGCGAGAACGGGCAAAACAGCAGGGCTATCCATCACCGATTCACAACACTAAAGAAGACACAGATAGAGACTATGATGCTGCTCTTAAATTTTGCATCGACCACCACCCAAATATTCAATTAGTGGCAGGTACGCATAACGAGAACAGCTCTAGGAAATTGACTGAATTAATGACAGAAAAGAACATTTCTGCGAGCGACTCAAACATCTACTTTTCGCAGTTATACGGCATGAGTGACAACATCAGCTACAACTTAGCTGCTGACCACTTTAACGTGGTTAAATATGTACCATACGGCCCAATTTTGGACGTTATGCCCTACCTGATTAGAAGAGCTGAGGAAAACACAGCTGTAGCTGGGCAAACTGGGCGAGAATTGTCTTTACTTATTAAAGAAAAGGCGAGAAGACGCACTTAATACGCTCGTTTGAGCAATTGGTCGAAAACTTGAACGTTTCCTCAATTTGTACGTAATCTAAACTACACCCACCACTTTAACAAGGTATGGACGTTAAGCTTACAGGCAATATGAAGTTTGAACCATTAGCACCGAGTGCAGAAATGCGGAGCTTGTTGGAACATTCGAACCGGAGTACAATTATTCTCGATTCGGAATACAGAATCCTGTGGTTTAACTCTAGGGCCGCCCGGGAGATGTTCAACTATTTTAAGGAGGATTTGAAAACTGGTAATTCCTATTGGGATTATGTAGACCAAGAGGGAAACAAAAGATTCATCAGAAATTTTCAGTCCGCATTATCTGGTAGAAACATTAGTACTGAACAAAGGGTTTTGAGCTCAAAATCTAACTCAAAAGAGTTTTGGATTGACGGTAGATTCAGTCCCTTGTACGATAAGAATGATAAGATTGGTGGCGTTGTTTACTCGTACACAAATATCTCAGATGTCAAACGTAACGAACAAGCCAATATTGAGAAATCACACGTTCTTCAGGCGATTGACCACAATAATTCGCAAGGCTTCATTCTCATTAATGATGACGACCGAATATTAAGTTGCAACCTCCTAGCTCCAGCTCTAATTGCTACGCAAACTAGTGATTCGGACCCTTATGGGATGAATATTATCGAATGCATCCATCCGTATTGGAAAGAGCAGTTTTTGGGTGGTTTAAAGGTTGCTAGATCTGGAGGAACGGTGGCAATTGAATTTGATAAGCCTGCACCTGACACTGAAACAATTGAAATTCGTTTTACACCGGTAAAGGATCGTTTGGGCAAGCAGAATATGGTTTCAATTTGGGCATTTGATATTACAGATAGAATTCGTGCAGAACGCGAGGTACACCGCTCTGAAGAAAATTTGAAAGCCGTTTTCAACAGCAGCTCTCAAACATTTTATCTTCTAGATAAGGATCTTAAAATTCTAGCCTTTAATAAACCAGCTAACGATCTTGTGGTTGAGCAATTTGGTACCGAGCTAAGTATCGGAATGAATTTGATTGACATAACGGCCAAGGAGAACCTTGTTCAATTTAAGGTCGAAACTGAAAGAGCTTTTTCTGGCCGACATGTTCAAGTAGAAAAGCATTTCAATTTTAACCATAAAGAATACTGGTTTGAAAGGCACATTAATCCTGTCGAAAACTCAAAAGGAGAGGTTGACCGTATTACGCTTTGGTCCATTGACATCACAGACCGAAAAAGAGCTGAAAAAGCATTAAAGGAAAACGAAACCAAATTCAGAAAATTGGCCTCCCTTCTTCCTGTTGGAATTTATCAGGTTGACATTAATGGAAACACCACGTATATAAACGAAAGTTTACAACTGATTATCGGTGCCGACATGACCTCTATTCTAGACGGAAGCTGGACAAAAATGATTCATAAGGATGATTTAAAGCGAGTACGATTAGGATGGGATGAAATGGTAAAGAAGAAAGAGCCTTTTTCTGTTGAGTATCGTTTTAAAACCAAAAAAGGGGCCACTGTTCATGTAATGGAACAAGCACAGCCTTTGTTCAGCCATCAAGGCGAATACCGTGGATATTTAGGAACTATCGTGGATGTGACCGAGCAAAAACTATCGCAACAATTTTTTCAGGAAAAATTAGTCGCAGAAAAATCTCTTCAGTTTAGAACCGACTTTTTGGCTAGCATGAGCCACGAAATTCGCACTCCTTTGAATGGGATAATGGGCTTAAGCGAAATACTGCTAGACACGAAACTAACGGCTGATCAAAAGTCAAAGCTCCAGAATATTCTTGGTGCCAGTCATGATTTACGATCGATTGTAAATGACGTACTCAACCTCTCTGAATTGGAAGCTGGACAAGTAGTTCTGAAAAAAGAAAAATTCATTGTATCTGAATTGCTTTCAACAGTTTCTGAGCGCTACCTTCCAGAAGCGAGGGTAAAAAAACTACAGCTGGTATTCAAAAATTTAGAGGAAGACATTCAAATCAACTCCGACCGAAGAAGGCTAACTCAGGTTCTTTCTAATCTCGTACGGAATGCCATCAAATTCACAGAAAAAGGCACTGTAAGTGTAAACGTAACGATGACCGACAAAAAGATTCGGTTTAGTGTAAGCGATACCGGTCTTGGAATTCCAAAAAAGGATCAGAAAAAGCTTTTTATTGATTTCTCTCAATTAGAACATACGACCGCCCAAAATCTGGAAGGGACAGGATTGGGTTTATCAATTAGTAAGAAGCTTATACAACTGCTTGGAGGTACAATTGGAGTAGAGAGCAACATGGGTGAAGGAAGTACTTTTTGGTTTGAAATTCTTGCACACCAAAACATTGAAACGGTTAAAAATGGGAAACTATCCAAGCATCCATCCAACACGCTTAGAACAACCCTTGCTGGCGTTAAGGTTCTTTTGGTTGAGGACAACCTAATTAATCAGCAAGCATTTAAGGTTATGCTTCAGAAAATGGGGTGTAAAGTTGATGTCCTTTCTAACGGAAAACAGGCTGTAGAAAATTTTGACAAAAGTCAATATGACATCGTGTTTATGGATATTCAAATGCCAGAAATGGATGGACTGCAAGCAACAACAGAAATCAAAAAACGATTCTCAAACGTGCCACCAGTAATTGGGCTTAGCGGCAACATTCTTCAACGAGATGAAGATGGTAACCTAAAATCTGACATGGACGATTTGCTTCTTAAGCCCGTGGTGTCAATGGATATTGAACGAATGATAAAAAAGTGGGTCGTTTAATTGATAATCCCCTTGGTATTGGAATTCAACCTACCATTATTTCTCTTTTCCCTCAATTCATCTAAATCGTCCAAATCATCTGGTCGTTTTATATAGGTTGTAGAGTGTGGTTGCCACTCTTGAAAAATATCGGTTCTACCATTTGTATAATAGTAGGTAGCTAGAGAATACCGGTACATTTCTTCTGGGCAATCTATTATTTCGGGAACCCCGTGGTAGCTTTTTTCTGAAGTTGAGAAAATCACCATCCTGTTAAACTTAGGATAGATCTTTTCACCCATCTTACTAAGCGTATGTTTTTTCCCTTCTAACGCACCTTCCCAAACCTGAAAATCGCCATTCCACTCTTCTTTCCATTCTTTTACCGGAAAAAGAAGGACATTAATACGCCTATCTAACTTGAGTTTGGGATGCAAATTAAAATCTACGTGAATATCAAGCTTGCAGCCTTTACCCATTGCGTGCATCCCCCCACCTCTGTAATAAGGGTCTGGAATTAGGCCTTCAATACCTGTTAAAGTTTCTAAGAATAAGAGGAAGAAAGGACTGTTCATCTGTACCAGAATCTTGCTAATTGCATCTGGCATTTCGTAAATATTGTCCTTGGCAAATTTCTTTTCTAATGGATTAGAATACTTGTAAAATGTATCATCGGGTACTGGAAAAGCATCAAAGGCATTTCCTAGTACATCGACATCAACAACACCATCAAAAAACACGTATGGATAAGGCTCTTTGGATTGGTACTCTGGACCATGCTTCTCAGCCAAATCCATCAGTTTCTTAAAATCAAAAATCATTCATCTTCTTCAAGTGAAAAGTGCTGCCCTTATTGCTTCATAAAAGTATCACCAACCACAAGATTAGGAATTCTTTTCCATGATTTTGGAAGCACATGCGAAAACTCGACCCACCTACCATCGAACTCAACCTTGTGTGTTTCAATGTTAGGGTTCAACCAGAATTCGGGACAGAGAACATTGTCGGATCCAGAAAGCCAAGCGCCCCACCAAGAAAATGTGCTATTCGTGATTATGTGATTCTTACAATAAGTCATCAATCGCATGTCCTCCATATAATCTGGGTAGTTAAAATCCATAAAATGCACATCGTTATCAAAGACAATGTTATTCCTAATCCATTCTAATTCATCGGAAAACACATAAAATACTGGATTTTCAATTTCCTCTTTCACCTTATCCATTGCGCGCTTATAATACTCTACCGAACATACATTTTGCCACTCCTTATTAAGAAAATCCCCTCTTCGAAAACTGATTGCAACTGAATTGCAGCCTTGCATCTGTAAAGAAACCTCTTTGGTCTTTGGGCTCATTTCCTTAGCAAATGATAGCTCTTGTAGTACGGCCTTCTTAAAGTCCGAGAAAAATATTTCGGAGGTGAAATAGCCAGATATGTAACAGCTAGAATGTGGATGCATCAATTTTGTATCCACAGCCATTAGACTTTCTTCAACCAACACTTTTTTATGTGGAGGAGCAAGCGCATCCCTAACCAAATTCCATTTGTAGTTTAAAAAATTCGGGGCGTCTTTAGACTTCACGTACTCAATTTCTTCGGGAGTAGCTTCTTTAGCGCTAATGTTAAACCGATCCAACACATACGGTCTGTGCCCAGAGTTTTCTTTGTACCAATGAAGGTCTAATTTGAGTTCAACTCCAATACGTTTCGAAGTAGCCAATGCATAGGCGTATTGAAACATTTGGTTTCCCGGGCCTTGTATTATACGCATTATCATCATGAGAATAATTTTATCCTGCCCAATTTTGGCGATCCAAACTTCGGTACTGAATTGCTTCTGCCAGGTGGTTTGGTTCTATGTTTTCTGAGTTTTCTAGGTCTGCAATTGTACGAGAAACTTTTAAAATCCTGTCAAATGCTCGGGCCGAAAGCCCTAACCTATCTGTGGCCTTTTTCAACATGGTTTTACACGCTTCGTCAATTTTACAAACCTCTTTTAAAAGCTTCGTTCCCATCATGGAATTGCTGTGTACTCCTGAATGATCTTTGAATCTTTCTATCTGCTTTTGACGCGCGGCAATAACCCGTTTTCTAACGTTTTCGCTTTTTTCTGCCGGGCTAAAATCAGCCAATTCGTTAATCGGAACGGGCGTCACTTCTACATGAATGTCAATTCTGTCCAGAAGTGGTCCTGATATTTTGTTGAGGTATTTCTGTACCACTCCAGGAGCACAAACGCAGTCTTTATCTGGGTGGTTGTAATACCCACAAGGGCAAGGATTCATGCTAGAAACAAGCATAAAACTTGCCGGATACTCAACAGACATTCGGGCTCGCGAAATATTAACCACCCTATCTTCTAACGGCTGACGCATAACCTCCAAAACCGAACGCTGAAACTCCGGTAATTCGTCAAGAAATAAAACTCCGTTATGTGCTAATGATATTTCTCCCGGTTGAGGCATTTGCCCGCCTCCAACCAGCGCAACATCTGAAATTGTATGATGAGGAGACCGAAACGGACGCATGGTGATTAGGGAAGTA
>CALCGD010000006.1 GCA_937900875.1 uncultured Flavobacteriales bacterium | reverse complement strand
CATGCACGATAGTCGGTTTTTTACGTTAGAGCAGGTTGTGGACCATTACAGCGAGCATGTAGAGGCTTCTGCTACTTTAGATCCGTTAATGGAATTGGTTGGAATTGGCGGTGCGCAGCTGACTCAATCTGAGAAAGAAGATTTGGTGGCATTTCTGAAAACATTTACGGATACTGAGTTCGTAAGTAATCCAGATTTTGCAAATCCAAATCCTTAATTGGGTGCCTCTGGTCACATTAATTACAAACATTTCAGTGCATATTTGAGTTGTATATAATTAAAATGATGAAGTATTTAAGCTTGATTTTATTGGGATTGATTGGATTTACATCTTGTAATAAAGACGGGTGTATAGACCCAACCGCATTGAATTACGACCCAAATGCAGAAAACGATGATGGAACCTGCGTTTATTTAGCTGAGAATTTGAACCTCTCAGTTTATTCAAAATTGGGTCAGGCTGATTTCGCCTATAACACCGATGTAGTTACTGATGGAGGTCGAACTATTAAGTTCACTAGGGCTCAAATGTATATGAGCGGATTTACGTTCAACGGTACAGGAGGAGGGTATCAATTGTTAAATCCGCATGCACTTATTAAACCAGAGGTAATGGAATATAATCTAGGCTATTTGCCACAGGATATGTACACCAGTTTTAGCTTTACTGCAGGAGTAGATAGCGCTTCAAACCATATGGATCCAGCTACGTTTTCGGCAGCGAGCGCACTATCATCTAATAACCCAGATCACATGCATTGGGGTTGGGATCCTGGATATATTTTTTACGTTTTGGAAGGATTAGTAGATACTTCGGCTGCCATGAATGGCCTAGTGGATGCACCGTTCATTTTTCATGTTGGTACAGATATTCACAAAGTAGATTTGGCTTTTGTTTCTCAGATAGATGCATCATCTGATAGCGTAAATGTTTCAATAAATATTGATTGGCTTAAACTGCTTGATGGTACAGATATGACTGCAGAGGTAGATTCTCGTTCTACCCACACTATGAACAACCCACCTTTAGCCACCCTGATGGTTGCAAATTTAGATGAAGCAATTAGCCTTCATCAATAACAGGCGCTTTTTCCATCGTCTAGGCAAGTCAACTACTGGTTGTATTGCCGCAGCAATCCTTTTATCTGGTTGCCAAAATGATGTGGCACAACCATACAATCAGCAGATTCCTGCTTGGTTTCCTGAATTAGAAATTCCGGCCGACAATCAACTTACTCAAGAAAGAATTGACCTTGGAAAAAGGCTTTTTTACGAGCCATTGTTGTCCTTAGATTCTAGCGTTTCTTGTGCTACTTGTCATCAAATTTCTAAGGCATTTACCGATGGCTTAACCATAAGCGAAGGGGTTGATGGGGTTTTAGGATTGAGAAATGCCCCAACGCTCGCCAACATTGGTTTTTCGCCAACTCTTTTTCATGACGGAGGGGTGGATAATCTGGAGTTGCAATCTCAGCAACCCATTTTCTCAGATATGGAGATGAAATTTTCGATTGCGGGGTTTTTAGATCGAATAGAAGAGGACGAGTCCTATGTACAGATGTTTATGAAAGCATATGAAAGAGCGCCTGACGCTTTTGGAATTTCTAGAGCCATTGCTGCATTTGAACGAACTATCATTAGCGGAAACTCTCGGTTTGATCAATTCTACTATGAAGCAGACGAGAACGTTCTTTCGGAATCAGAAATTCGAGGAATGGCGCTGTTTTTTAGCACTGAAAACAAATGTGCTGATTGCCATCAACCTCCGTTGTTTACCAATTTCGAATTCGAAAACGTTGGATTGTATAGCGCTTATCCGGATTCTGGACGGGCACGTATTACGCACCTTTCTTCAGATAACGGAAAGTTCAAAGTTCCAACCCTCAGAAATATTGAACTGACCGCACCGTATATGCATGACGGAAGTATGTCCTCGCTTCAAGAGGTTGTCAATCATTTTAATGAAGGTGGGGTTGGACATATAAATCAAAGTTCAGATGTACAACCATTGTCTCTATCGGAGCAAGAGAAGCAAGATTTAGTGGCTTTTTTAGCGTCACTCACAGATGAGTTGTTCATCTCAAATTCCGATTTGATGTATTAGATGTTTGCCGATTGTGACCACCGTTACACATTTGCCCTGTCCTCCATAGTATCTTTGACATAGAAATTGTAGAATGGAAATAACAGGATGGATAATGGCTTTGGTAATCGGGATTACCCTCGGTTTGCTGGGCGGTGGTGGGTCCATCCTCACTGTACCCGTTTTGGTTTACCTGCTTAAGATTGATCCAATTACTTCAACAGGATATTCACTATTTATTGTTGGTATAGCCGCTCTTTTTGGTGCCTTGGGGTACCTAAGAAAAAAACTGATTGACCCTAAAATGGTTGCTGCTTTTGGAGCATCGTCCCTAGTGTCTGTGTACTTAGCACGTAGAGTATTAGTGCCTGCATTGCCTGATGAACTTTTTCGTGTCAGTGGCTTTATTGTAACGCGAGAGATTGGAGTAATGGTGCTATTTGCAATACTTATGCTTGCTTCATCTGTATCTATGATACGCGGAGGTGTGAAAGAACCACAGCTCCAGAAAAACGTTGTTTACAACTATCCAATGTTGATTATTCAAGGATTGGTAATAGGGTTGTTGGTAGGAATGGTTGGTGCAGGTGGTGGGTTTTTAATCGTACCGGCTTTAGTTATTTTTTCAAAAGTGCCGATGAAAATGGCAATAGGAACATCACTATCAATTATTGCAGTCAATTCTCTTATTGGGTTTACAGGCGACCTTCAGATGAGAGAAATGGATTGGGTCTTTTTGCTGAGTTTCTCGGCAATTGCGGTTGCGGGTATTTTTATAGGAACGAGATTGTCTAGCGTAGTTCCTGGCCAGAAATTAAAGCCTGTGTTCGGATGGTTTGTATTAGTGATGGGAGTTTATATCCTAGGAAAAGAATTAGTGTTTTAATCTGAGAATAGAACAATGAAAATAGAACAGTTATATACAGGATGTTTGGCCGAAGCGGCTTATTACATCGAATCAGAAGGGGAAGCTGCTATCATTGATCCTCTAAGAGAAACGTCTCCTTACCTAGAAATGGCAAAGGAAAATGGCGCCAAGATTAAGTACATTTTCGAAACACATTTTCATGCAGATTTCGTTTCGGGGCATGTTGACTTAGCCAAGGAAACAGGTGCTAAAATTGTTTTTGGCCCAACGGCAACTACATCCTTTCAATCTCACATAGCAACAAACGGAGAAGAGTTTAAAATTGGAAAGTTGACAATAAAGGTGCTTCATACGCCTGGTCATACCCCTGAATCTTCAACTTATTTGTTGTTGGATGAAAACGGGAAAGAACACGCTATTTTTAGTGGAGACACACTCTTTATTGGAGATGTGGGAAGACCTGATTTGGCAATTAAATCTGACTTAACAAAAGAGGACCTTGCAGGTCTATTGTTTGACTCTCTTCGAGAGAAAATAATGACTCTGCCAGATGACGTAATTGTTTATCCAGCACATGGCGCGGGTTCTGCTTGCGGTAAAAACATGAGCAAGGAAACCTTTGATACTCTCGGGCATCAAAAAGAGGTTAATTATGCTTTGCAAAACATGACCAAAGAGGCATTTGTAAAAGAGGTAACAGAAGGAATTCTTCCTCCTCCTCAATATTTCCCTAAGAATGCCATGCTCAATAAATCAGGATACCAATCAGTGAATGAAGTAGTGTCTAAAGGAAGTCGAGCGCTTAAACTTGATGAGTTTAAGCAATTCATCAAAGATGGCGCATTGGTTATCGATACACGGGCAGCGCAAGATTTTAATAAAGGTTTTGTCCCTAATTCATTGTTTATTGGTATTCAGGGTGGCTTTGCTGTTTGGTTGGGAACTTTGGTGGAAGACATCAATCAGCCTATTGTATTTATTGCAAATACCGATAAAGCAGAAGAAGTTGCTTTACGAGCCGCGCGTGTAGGGTATGATAACGTCTTGGGACACTTAACAGGAGGTATTTCAACTTGGACCAATGCAGGAGAGCCAGTTGAAACCATCACATCTATACAGCCGGAAGAATTTGCCAAACGAACAACTGAACGTGTAGTTCTAGACGTTAGAAAACCAGGCGAATATGAAGCAGAACATGTAGAAAACGCAAAACTCTTTTCGTTAGATTTTATTCGCTCTAATATGGACGAACTTGATAAGAATCAAGAGTATTTCGTGCATTGCAAAGGAGGTTATCGATCTATGATTGCTAGCTCTATTCTAAAGGCAAATGGAATCGAAAATATAGTAGAAGTGATTGGCGGAATGGACGCCATTTTAAAAACGGACGCACCTATCACGGCATTTGTGTGTCCATCAACCCTTTAATAATTGAAAAACATGAAACATCTAACTCAAATTACTACAGTATTAATTCTAGCAATCTTCATGGTCTCGTGTTCTAATGGACAGAATAAACCAGCTGATGGATCAATAGCTGAAAATGTGAATGTGGAGGAATTCTCAAAACACACGGACCAAGCGCAAATTCTTGACGTGAGAACGCCCGAAGAATGGAACGAAGGCATTATAGAAGGTGCGGTAATGGCCAACTTTTATGAGGCTGATTTTGAAACTCAAATCGCCAAACTAGATAAGTCAAAGCCGGTTACGGTTTATTGCAAATCGGGCGGAAGAAGTGGCAAGACCATGGCGCGTATGGCTGAGCTTGGCTTTAAGGAAATATACAATCTAAATGGCGGAATGGGAGCATGGAAAAGCGCAAACAAACCAACAGTAAAACCATAATATGTTTCGAACTATTCAAATAGCCACAGTCCTCATTATTGCAGTGTTTTTAATTCAAAGCTGTGCCGAAAAGAAGCCTGCTGAGGTCAATAAAAATGTACAGTACGTTTCGGGAGCAGACGAGGTAACCTACCTAAAATTGGGAAAGGAGATAACGGATACTGTTGGTAAAACGCTCAAGTCTAATTTGGTTAAAGCCATGGAAAATGGAGGACCTGTAAATGCTGTCACGTTCTGCAATTCAGAGGCTATGGAGCTCACGGCAATTTATTCTGACAAGTACAACACAGAAGTTAAGCGCGTTTCAGATAATAATCGAAATCCTGCCAATGTGGCCTCGGAAGTTGAATTAGCCGTGCTTGCCGATTTTAATCAATCTTTGAGTAACGGAGAACCAGTAGCTCCAAAGGTTGCAATCGATTTAGAAGGGCGAAAGAATTATTATGCACCCATTTTTACTGGTGGCGTTTGCTTAAGCTGTCATGGGAATGAAAAGAACATACAGCCAGAAGTTGTTGCCGTAATCGATAGCCTTTACCCGCTGGATAAAGCCAAAGGTTACACGGCCAATGAGATAAGAGGAATTTGGAGTATTAAGTTTAAAAATAGCTGATATGGCAACGTTCAGTGAGATAATAAATTCAGAAAAGCCAGTGCTAATTGACTTTCACGCTACGTGGTGTGGGCCTTGTAAGATGATGGGGCCTATTCTTCAAGACGTTTCAAGACAAGTAGGAGAGAAGGCTAAAATTTTGAAAATAGACGTAGATAAAAACCAAAAAGTAGCAGCCAAATACCAAGTTCAAGGGGTGCCTACACTGATGGTTTTTAAAAATGGAAAAATGGTCTGGAGGCAAAGCGGGGTAGTACCTGCAAATCAATTGGTAGAAGTATTAGAAAAGAACATATAATGGAATTTTTGGAAGTGTTTCTTGCTGAAGTTCATGGGTATTGGAATTGGCTCGTTGGTCAGGTATCAGCCTTATGGAATCCTTCAATCCCAAATCCAAATTATTTCTATGGTCTTATAGGTGTTTCTTTGGCTGTTTGGGCGTTAGAACTCCTGTTTCCTTGGCGTAAAAATCAAGCTGCAATTAGAAAAGATTTCTGGCTGGATGGATTTTACATGTTTTTTAATTTCTTCATTTTTGGGTTGGTTATTAGCGGAATTTATGCACTGCTTGCCAAAGGGTTTGGACAAGCTGGCATTACCATGCAGTCTCTTAGTTTATTCAATTTTGCCGCTTTACCGCATTGGGCTCAGCTCTTAATCTTTTTTATTCTGAATGATTTTGTGCAATGGTTTACCCACGTTTTGTTGCACAGATATCCTGTTTTGTGGAGGTTTCACAAGGTCCATCACTCTGTACAAGAAATGGGATTTGCAGCCCACCTTCGCTACCATTGGATGGAAAATATTTTCTACAAACCATTGAAAACTCTAGCAGTAATGCTAGTGGGTGGTTTTGAACCTGAACAAGCATTTTTTATTCACTTTATTGCCATAACAATTGGGCATTTGAACCATGCTAATGTTAGAATTACCTGGGGGCCATTGAGATACATCTTCAATAACTCTGTAATGCACCTTTACCATCATGCCATGAATTTGCCTGACAATCATCCTAACGGAATGAATTACGGTATCAGCCTCAGCCTTTGGGACTATGTTTTTGGAACCAGTTACGTTCCTCAATCAGAAGATGGAACCTATGAGTTGGGCTTTCCTGGTATTGATAAGTTTCCAGTGCATTCTTTCTGGAAACAGCTTTGGGTGGGCTTCAAATCTTAATGGGAGTTTAGAAATACAGCCATAAAAACGCAGAAACCTGTTGCCGCTATACCTATCATAGCTATGGCAATCTTTTTTGAGCGTGTTTTGTTTTCCTCAATAATTCGAAGTCGAATTTGCCTCAGCTCTTCTTTAGTAGCTTTTGGCCCTGCAGCTAATCTAGCTTCTGCTCGCTTGTAAGCCGCTCTAAGCTCTTTAAAGTTTCTTTTTCGGGAGAAGAAATGGTCTCTAGTTCCAACAAGATTCTTGTTGGATTGCAGCGTAGAAATCATATTTGATATCGAACCTTCTCCTCCCATAATGCTTTTGGTTTAGCGATTATAAGATAGCAAAAACGGGCCAATAGTGGCCCGTTCTTATTTAATATGTAAAGCGGTTTACTGCTTTATTAGTCTCGCATTTCCAATCGGAATTAGTTCAGCATTCAGCGCTTTCACGGAATAAACTCCTTTCGCCAATCCTGCAATGTTAACATTGGTTTTTAGTGATGAAGTAGTCATCGTTTCAACAATCTTCCCTGTTAAATCTACGATTTGGATTGTGATCATTCCAACTACTTGATTTTGCATTTCAACTACCACATTCTGGTTGGCCGGAATAGGGTAAACCGACATGCCAAAACTGTTATTGTATTCCGATATTCCATCGGCAATTGAATCTTCTTCTAGAATATTTACACAGTAATCTTCTACTTCTCCATCCTGACCAGTATCGCATGCGTCTTGTGGGTAACCGCCACCAAATTGACCCCCATATGCCATAGAAACACGCATTCTAGCCGAACCAAGTTCAGCTCCTAATGGAATTGTGATTGTTCCTGTAACTGTGGTGTTGTCACCTTGCGCATCATCATAAAGTAATTCTGCCGCACTAAAGGCTCCATCTTGGTCTAGATCTATCCAGACTCTGAAATGTTCGTTCCATGCAGTTCCTGTATAACCTGGCGTAAATGATACGTCATAAGTTTCGGCACGTTGGAGGTCAACTGAAACGTTTGTGAAATCTTCATAACCACCCGTACCTGCATCCGAATTATTGTTCAGTACATCTACAGTAACGTTGCTAATGTATTCTTGATTGTTGTCTCCGTTTGACTCACAAAAAGTTTCGTCTGTACAAGCACCACATCCAAAAGTGGAGAACGTAAATTCGGAGGAAGGACCGACTGGAGTGCCATCGCAATTTGTGTAAATCTGAAATGCATAATCTGTGCATTCCGAAAGTCCCGAAATAGTAAATGTTGTGGTGTTAATCCCAGTTTCGAGGGTCCAGTTTGCAGATCCAGCTTCTTGCCATTCTACTTCATAGG
>CALCGD010000005.1 GCA_937900875.1 uncultured Flavobacteriales bacterium | reverse complement strand
TGGGAAATGTAAAGCCATCCGAAGTAGATTACATTAATGCGCATGCTACTTCTACACCAGTTGGCGATGGATTTGAAGCGCAAGCCATTCATAGCGTTGTTGGAGGCAATGGGCCGTTAGTAAGCTCAACAAAATCTATGACTGGACACGAATGTTGGATGGCAGGGGCTAGCGAAATGGTGTATTCTTTATTGATGATGCAGAACGGATTTGTTGCTCCAAACATTAATTTGACGGAAGCGGATGAGGATTCATCTAAACTCAATATTCCCACTGAATCGGTTAAAAAAGAGTTGAACACCATTCTATCTAATTCGTTCGGTTTCGGAGGTACTAATTCAACGTTGATAATTCGTAAGTTCGCGTCCTGAACCCCATGGATAAACAGCAAATCATAGACATAGTCAATCAGTTCCTAATAGAGGAATTTGAAGCAGATGCAGCAGATTTGGTTGCGGATGCCGACATGCATAAAGCGCTCGATTTGGATAGCTTAGACTACGTAGATTTAGTTGTCTTAATTGATGAGAATTTCGGTTTTAAAACCACCTCGGAGGACTTTCAGTCCATTATCACTTTTGACGATTTCTACAATTTCATCGCGTCAAAAATAAACGCCTAAAACACCATGGCAGGCTGGAGCGGTAAGAGCCGAGGCAACGCATTAGGTTATTGGTTTTTCATTTTCTTTCTGAAGAATTTTGGTTTAGGTTTTACCTACGGTTTTCTGCATTTCGTGGTCCTATATTTCTTCCTGTTTTCTTGGTCGTCATCCAAATGGATTTATCGCTATTACCGCGATGGTTTGGGCTATGGCGTTTTCAAAAGCATCATTTGCATTTACAAATCCTATTATGTTTTCGGGCAGGTTATTATTGATAAGGTGGCAATGACATCGGCTATCAAAGACCGATTTAATCTGCAACACAATGGGGCGGAGCACATCCGTAGTATGGTGGAGAACAAAACGGGGGGTATTCTCATTTCGGGTCACATGGGTAACTGGGAGGTAGCTAGCCACCTTATGCGTGGTTATGGCGGAGTTGTAAACGTAGTGATGTATGATGAAGAGCATCAGAAGATTAAGAAGCACATTGACGACACCACTGGTGGTAGAAAGTTCAACGTAATACCCATTAAGGACGACATTTCACACGTGTTTCTTATCAGCAAAGCGCTGCTGAACAAGGAGTTAGTCTGTATTCATGGTGATCGGTATCGAGAAGGTATGAGAACCTTGAAAAGTGATTTTCTCGGTCAAGAGGCCCAGTTTCCTTACGGACCGTTTGCAATTGCCTCCAAGTTTGATGTTCCTAAAACCTTCGTTTATGGTTTTAAGGCTGGCACATACGATTATACATTCCACGCTACCCAGCCGATTGAGGGTAAAATGAAGCCTGAACTTTTACTCACAAAGTATGTTGATGAAATGGACAAAATGGTGAGGAAATATCCTAACCAATGGTTCAATTTTTACGACTTTTGGAAGGCTTGATGAAGGA
>CALCGD010000004.1 GCA_937900875.1 uncultured Flavobacteriales bacterium | reverse complement strand
ATTTCAAATACATACGAGGAACCAATAGATTGGAGTAGTTCTAACGAGTGTACGGCTTTGATTAATCAGTTTGCTGTTAGCAAATCTACAGATGCTCAATCTGGAACCTATTCAGTGAGAATGGAAACTTTTGCGGCATTTGGAGATATTCGAGCTAATGGGGTTCTTACCACTGCTCAAATGATTTGTCTGGCAAGTGGTGGAGGCCAAGAAGGTGGAGCTACGTATATAGAAGAGTACCCTGATAGTTTAGTTGGATGGTTTAAATACGCGCCAGCCAACAGTGATTCTGGTTATTGCCAGATTATGTGGCTTTCTGATAATGAAATGGACACCACTTGCTACAACAGAATCGACTTTCATACAGCCACTAACTGGACTCGTTTTTCTTTGCCTCTTTGCCCTACCGAAAATGGTAGTTCTCAGAAGTTAAGCTTACTTTTTAGTTCAAGTTGGGGAGATGGCTCATTAGGAGAAGCTGAGGTTGGTTCGGTGTTGTTTTTAGATAATATTAGCTTCGTAAATGCTCCACAGGGGATTGATCAAACAGAATCCGAAACAACTTGGACCGTTTATCCGAATCCAACTCAAGGAGAATTGAATGTTCAAGTACTTAAAGGGGAAAAAGCGAGAATTGAAATTATTGATGTCACTGGTAAGAGAATGAAGTATGTTGATTTAACAGATGATAAATCGGTAATTGACTTATCTCAACTCGTAGCTGGGGTTTACCTTTACCAGATTAGAACGTTAGAAAATCAAGTTTTACGCTCCGGAAAGTTGTTGGTAAAACCTTAGTCGGTTGTTCATTTTATTAAGAAAAGGGAGACACTTTTATAGGTGATTTCCCTTTTTGCTTATTAAAGACATAATCATGCAAAAGTTATTGGTCGTATTTCTATCAGTCTTAGTCTCACTGCAAGTGGTGGCTCAAGACCGTGGAACTCTTAAAGGAGTTGTATCCGATGATGCCACGGATGAAACATTAATAGGTGCGAACGTAGTTCTCGAATCGGATAAAGGTGTAGGCTCCTCCACTGATATTGACGGAAACTACTCGTTCACACTTTCTCCTGGAGATCATAAATTGATATGCTCTTTTACGGGAATGAAGCCTGATACATTCAATGTTACAATTGTATCTGGACAAGAAACAGTTCACAATGTAGTAATGGGAATGGATGCCGAAGTACTGGGGACCGTTGTTGTTTCCGCAGGAAAATTTGAACAAAAGCTTGAGGAGTTGACAGTGACCATGAATGTTATCAAGCCAGCCTTGATTGAAAACCGAGGGTCTACAAATATTACTTCTGCACTAGAACAAACTCCAGGGCTAACCATCTTAGATGAGGAACCTCAGATTAGAAGTGGTAGTGGATATAGCTTTGGTATTGGTAGCCGTGTAGCCATTTTGGTTGATGATTTACCAATACTAAACGGTGACATTGGAAAGGCGGAATGGAGTTTTATACCCACCGAAAACGTAGAGCAGATTGAGGTAATTAAAGGTGCTTCATCTGTACTTTACGGTTCATCGGCATTAAGCGGTGCAATTAACGTACGTACTGCGTATCCTAAAGCAAAACCATTAACAAAGGTTAATGTGTTTACAGGTTTTAGAAGTGCAATCTTGGAAGAAGACGCTGGTATAGGAAAACGAATTGCAAATTTCTTTGGCCTTGACGCATCGAAAGAAAATGGAAAAAAATGGTGGAACGGTGTGGCAAATTTTTCAGGTATGAATTTCATGCATTCACGAAAAGTTGAACAATGGGACATCGTTATCGGAGGTAATTTCCTATACGACCACGGTTATCTGGGACCACATAAGCAACTTTCCAAACTGGATTCATTCAGTACTTCCAACATGATTTTAAATGGCTACATCGATCGGCAGACTGGTGATACTATAGCCGACATAGCTGATGATGACGTTCGAGAAATCCGTGGAAGATTCAATTTCAACATTAGAAAACGTAGTAGGAAAACTAGTGGTTTGAATTATGGACTGAATGGTAATTTTATGCGTAGCAGCAAGAATTTCTCGCTGGTTTGGCAAGCTACTGAAAGGGATGAATCAGGTCGTTTTCGTTCATATCCTGGAACGATGACGTTAACGGAGATTACCACGTTCTACTTAGACCCATTCGTGAATTACGTTACTCCAAAGGGTTTACAACATACATTTCGGTCTAGAGTGCTTTTTAATAATAGCGATAATTCTAACGCCCAGTCTGTTCAGAGTACTGTTTATCTCGGTGAGTACCAAATACAGAGAACATTCAGTAAGATGCGAGATCTCAATTTGATTGCTGGAGTGTCTGGTAGTTATTCTCAAAGTAATTCAGATCTGTTTGTTGGAGGTAATGAATCTGGGAGTAACAATGCGAAGAATTTAAGTCTTTATATGCAGTTGGATAAAAAGTTCTTCAAAGTCTTAAACCTATCTGCTGGTGTTCGAGGCGAATACTTTCAAATTAATAACACAGAATTTGTGGTGAGACCAGTTTTTAGAGCTGGTGTAAGTTGGAAGGCTGGTAGAGAAAGCTATATCAGAGGGTCTTACGGTCAAGGTTATAGGTTTCCTACAATTGCCGAGAAATACATATTTACTTCATCAGGTGGACTTGGTGTTTATCCCAATCCAGACCTCCAACCCGAAACATCTTGGAACGCGGAGTTAGGGTTCAAACAAGGGTTTAAAGTTGGTAAGTTCTTTGGTTATTTTGATTTGGTAGGTTTCTGGCAAGAGTTCAATGATGGGATTGAATTTGTGATGGGGCAATATGAGTTGGGAGGACTACCTGGGTTTAAATTCCTGAATACTGGCAAGAATAGGGTAAGG
>CALCGD010000003.1 GCA_937900875.1 uncultured Flavobacteriales bacterium | reverse complement strand
GAAACATCGTCATACAAATCCCACAACGAATAGGTTGGTACAATGGCTTTTAGGTTGGGGTGCTCATTAAAGAGGGCATAAAGAGCTGTGTTTCCGATGTATGAAACTCCGGTAGCACCAATGTTTCCATCACACCATTCCTGGTCAACAATCCAATCAAGCATGTTTTTGCTGTCCATCACTTCACGCATATCGCACATGGTAAGCGTTTTCGTGCCCTCAGAAGCACCGCTGCCCCTCACATCTACGGTTACCAGTGCATAACCATACTTAGGAAATTCGAGAACAGGGAAGTTTGTAGTATGCGGCACCACATCAACCATATTTGTGAAAGGCCATTTAAGGCCAATGCCTCTCCAATATCTTGTTTGAAAAAGGATGGCAGGAACCTTTTCGTCAGATTTCAATCCCTTGGGTAGATAAACATTTACAGCTAGGCTCACGCTGTCGTCCATCATAACGTAATATGAAGTCTTTTTATGTCCCTTATAATCCATTTCCCGTTCGTAAATCGGGGCTTCAATTTGTGTGTTAGCTGTGTCGGGTTCTGTTCCGACATAAGAATATGCCACAGTGCCTAGGATAAGGCCCAAAACGGCAAGAATCAATTTTCGCATTAAAAGATGAATTAGGGGGTTATAAATATACAGCCCTAAAGCGTTTATTCTTAGTCGATTAGTGGTTCTTCTATCGAATTTTATCAATTTGCGACATAATTGTGAGCAAGCGGATATTAATAGCGCCTTTGGATTGGGGTTTAGGTCATGCAACTAGGTGCATTCCTCTTATACAGTACCTTATTGCAAAAGGTCACGAACCAATTATTGCCGCTTCTGGTAGGCCATTAAATCTGCTTAAGTCAGAATTTCCAAAGATTGAGATTGTGGAGTTTGAAGGCTATAACATTTCATATCCTGAGGGCAGTGGAATGGTTTGGAAAATGTTTAAATCAACCCCTCGTATCCTAAAGAGAATTAAAGCAGAGCGAGTTGAGTTAGACGGCCTTATTGACGAATTGAAATTAGACGCAGTTATTTCTGATAATCGATTTGGTCTTTACTCGTCAAGAATTCCATCGGTTTACATTACTCATCAAGTAATGATAAAGGCGCCTTTTTTTGAATCCATTTTGTATCGACTTCATGCCAATTACATGCAAAAGTTCGCCCAGGTTTGGGTTCCAGATTTTGAGGTTGATGGATTGAGTGGTGATTTGGGACATAAATTCCCGCTTCCGGCTAATGCCAGTTTCATAGGTCCGCTTTCGCGATTTGAGCCTAGCACTAGCGACAATTCTTCAGATTTGTTGATTGTGATTTCTGGACCCGAACCTCAAAGGACACGATTTGAAAAGATTGTGTTGAAGCAGTTAGAGTCTTTTGAAGGCACTGCTACTGCGGTTTTGGGCACACCAGACCAGCAAATTGAGAGGAAAGATGACCTAGGACATAGAATCGTTTCTCATTTAAGTGCAGCTCAGCTAGGTGCCGAAATGATGCAGGCAAATTTGGTTGTTTCTAGATCTGGTTATTCAACCATAATGGATTTGTCAGCCCTAGGGAAAAAGGCTGCATTTGTACCTACACCTGGCCAAACAGAGCAGGAGTATTTGGCCAAAAAATTCGATGCGAAAGGACAACATATGATGATGCGTCAATCAAAGTTTGACCTCAAAACTTGCTGGGACCGTAGAGAAGAATATAGTGGGTTTACACCCCGAACTGCAGATAAGTACAAAACAGCAATTGACCGACTTATTGCTGCGATTTCTGGAGTGTAAATGAGAAAGTTGTGCCAGAGTTAGCTCCTGTTTTCGAATGAACGTTAACGGTTTGTCCGTGGGCATCAATAATGTGTTTCACAATAGCTAATCCTAATCCAGTGCCGCCAGCGTATCTGTCGCGTGCTTTGTCTACTCGGTAGAAACGCTCGAATAATCTTGGAATGTGCTTCTCTTCAATTCCGGGCCCATCGTCTGCCACTTCGCACAATACGGTTTGATCCATGTCGTAAAACCGAAGAATAATCTTTCCTTTTTCGGCACCGTATTTAATGGCGTTGTCTAATAGATTGATGTACACTTGCTTTATCTGATTGCTATCGGCCATCACGTAAAACGGGCGGTCATAATCGGCCCCAAGGCGTAGTTTTATTTTTCGCTCAGCCGCTTTCATTTCTTGTATTTCAAGAACTTCTTTAGCCAATTCTACAATATTAATCTTGACTAATTTCAATTCAACTCTACCAGATTCCAGTCTCGAAATATCTTCCAAATCTTCCACCACTGAAATCATTCTCTCTACGCTTTTTCCCGCTCTAACCAGAAATTTTCGGTTTATCTCCTCATCTTCCAATCCGCCATCTAGCAGTGTGTGTATATAGCCTTGTATGTTGAAAATTGGCGTTTTTAGCTCATGAAACACATTGCCGAGAAATTCTCTTCTAAAATTTTCTCTGCCCTGTAAAGATTTGATTTCTGACTGCTGCGACTCTGCCCAAGAAACCACGTCTTTATTTACTGTTTCTAGGATGTCGTTGTCTTCAGTTAAAATGGTTTTGAGTTCTTGCTTTCCGGTTTTAAGGTTGTGGATGGTTTTATAAATGAGCTTAATCTTTTGGTAAACAAATTCGTTAACCACTAATTTGAAAACGAAATAACAGGCAATGGTTAACCCAATAAATATGCTTGCTAGCTTTAGTGGAATGAGCTCTTGCGCAAAAATGAAATCTAGGATTGCAACAAAGGCGGTTGAACTGAATGCTAAGCCCAATGCCGAGTAAAGTATGATGTTTCTCTTGGTTGCGCTCTTCATGCTATTATTTACTGTTCGAACTTGTAACCAACTCCTTTTACGGTAGAAATAGCGCGGTCTCCAATCTTTTCGCGCAGCTTTCTAATGTGAACGTCAATCGTTCTATCTCCAACAACTACCTCGTCTCCCCAAACAGAACTCAATATGAAATCGCGCGTAAAAACATTACCAGGTTTCGAGGCTAAAAGAGCAAGTAATTCGAATTCCTTTTTGGGCAGTGTTTGCTCTTTCCCGTCCAGTTCAATTATGTACTTATTTCGGTCAATTTTTAGGCCAGATTCAGTTTCGAAAACCTGATTCTGATTGAGTGGATTATTCCTTCTAAGCAGGGCGTTTATTCTACTCACAAGAACTCTAGGCTTCATCGGTTTGTTGATGTAATCATCTGCCCCTGCTTCAAATCCTGCGATTTGCGAATAGTCTTCACTTCTTGCAGTAAGAAATGCGATAAGTGTGTTCTTCATGCCAGGTATATTGCGCAGTTCCTTACAGGTTTCAATACCGTCAAGTTCTGGCATCATTACATCTAAAATAATGAGGTCGGGTCCAACGTTTTGTGCAATTTCTATGGCTTTTCTACCAGATGATGCTGTGTAAACCTCAAACCCTTCTTTTTTGAGGTTATACTCTAGGAATTGGAGGATGTCTTCCTCGTCATCTACTATTAGGATTTTCGACTTATCCTTCATTGCAACTTAATTCTTGGACAGCAAAACTGAGAATCTTAAAACAATGTGATGTTAAGTGAGGGTTACCAATTGCCGACTAATCTAAAATTGTGAGTATTACTTCTTCAATTCGAGTGCTATCAACCTTGGTTATTTTGAATTCAAATTTCTCAATAACTATCGTATCATCGAGTTCTGGAATGCTTTGATATAGCTCAATAATGAATCCAGCGAGTGTTTCGTAATCGTCAGATTCTGGTAGGTCTAGGTTGAACTCTTGATTGATGTAATCAATTTCGAGACGTGCTGAAAGTTTGTATTCGTTATCAGAAATTTTTTCTTCAACAAGAACCTCTTTGTCGTGTTCATCTTCAATGTCACCAAAAATTTCTTCAACAATATCTTCAGTGGTAACCATGCCAGCTGTTCCTCCAAACTCATTAAGCACTACCGCAACGCTTCTGTGTTGTTGACCAAACTGCTTAAGTAGATCTTTCACCTTTGTGCTTTCCGGCACAAGACCAATAGGACGAATAATGCTTTTTATACTCTTTGGTTTTTGAAACAATTCAAATGAGTGAACATAGCCGATGATGTTGTCTATATTTTCGCGGTAGATAAGAATTTTGGATAGCCCGGTTTCTACCAGTTTGAGCTTCAATTCTTCAACATCAACATTGATTTCCATGGCCACTATCTCGGTTCGTGGAATCATACATTCTCGCACTTTTATTTCGCTAAAACTAAGTGCGTTTCTGAAAATTTGAATTTCGCTGTCTATCTGATCTTCTTGATCATTGTTGCCAAACTCGTTCACATATTCGTCTAGATCCGACCTTCCGAAGGTCAATTGTTCTTCATTCAATTTTACCTTGAAAAGAGCCGATAATATTTGTTTAGAAAATCGATCAATTATCCACACAAGTGGGTAGAGGAGCACGTAAAATATTTTTGCTGGAATGGCAAAAACATCAAGCATTTTGTTGGGATTAATTCTAAAGAATGCCTTTGGAAGGAACTCCGCGGTAACTAGAATAAGAAGGGTAGAAAGAATGGTTTGTATCAAAAGCACGACCCATTCTGAATTGGTGAAAGTTTTAATCCACGGTTCTAGAATTGCTGCCATGCTAATGCCATAAACAACTAAAGCTATGTTGTTACCTACCAGTAAAGCGCTAATGAATCTTGATGGATTGGTGAGGAAACTGGCAACGATTGAGCCTGAAAGTGATCCGCGTTTTTTGTCTACTTCGACCTTAAATCGGTTGGCTGAAACGAAGGCAATCTCCATTCCTGAAAAGAAGGCAGATAATACAAGGCAAACAACTATTATAATGTAGATCACTGCTTATCGTTGTTTTGTGCTTTTTCGTTTTCTTGAAACTTGCTTCTTTGCCTTCTTCTAAATCCGTAGAATATGCCAGACACAAGCGCTCCACCAAAAAACCATTTCGATATTTCTAAACCGTGCTGATTGTATTCGTATGCTCCCATAATTAGTGAGAATATACCAATTAGCAGCCAAGCCATTTCAAGAACCTTCAGTACTCTCAGCATCTTTTAAATTAATTGTCCCTTTAATTTTCTTAATCCTATACTTGGTAAAATCTTGATTGGATTCGAAACCATGACCGAAAATTACTTCATCTTCCGTTGTAATTTTTACAAATTCTTCGGTGTGAATGCGCTCCGTTTTCTCCTCCCAAATAAGGTGTTCTGTATTTAAAGTTTCTCCTTTCTGGTTTATTACAACTACATCTTCTTTGGCCTCCATAATGTCGGTATTCTGATGGCTTACAGCGTAGTTAGATCGAAGTTCAGACTCCACCTGTCCGAGTTTGTTGTAGAACCTCACGTGAACTCCTTCGGTCATTTCAAGATATGGATTTTCACCCAAAAACCTTTCAAGGTGTTTGGCTTCCAGAATAACTTTTAATAAAGCTGAATCGGAGTAAATAATTCGAATGTCATCAGCAACTTCGACAGGTAAAAGTTCGCGCTCTACTATAGCGTTCACTTCTTTCATGTCGTTTACGCAACCCGTAAAAATCATTACAAAAAGAAAAAGGCAAGAGAACCAGAGCTCTCCTGCCTTTTTAATAATTATTTGATGCGAAGTCTTAATCAACAAACCTTGCGGTAGTTTCTACTCCTATCCATGGTCCCACGGTTACCTTGTCTCCAGCTTTTAAGCCATAGAAGAAGCAATCTTTAGTTGTTGGATAATACTTCTTGCATGAGGCAATTTTTTGATTCGCCTCGCTTGCAATATTTGCGTCAACTGACTTTGCTTTTGCATACATGTCTTCGGCAGCCCATATTCCGTATTTCTGGTTACAAGCGTTGTCTCCGCAGCTAGCTGACGTTCCTAAATAAAGATCGCCAATGAAGATGTAAGGCTCTCCCCAACCTGGTTTGGTGGCTGCAGCTTCTTCTGCGCTAGTCCTAGCAGTAGCATACTTCTTTTGCGACCCATAAACCTTTGCAAGCTTTAAAAGCTTGTCAGCTTTTTCGTTTTTATCCGTTTCAAGCTTAATAGACTCATTCAAGAATTTGGTTGATTCTACATCGTTTCCTTTTCTAGCATGACCCTCATAAAGATTGTAAGCTGCGCTAGCCGTTGGTTTGATTTTGTAAAGTTTTTCAGATGCCTCTAGGTAAAAAGCATTTCCGGTCCACTTTCTTTTAACCATCATGTTGGTTACTTTTTCTAGCAAAGAAGCATCTGTTGGCGCTTCTATAACCTTTGGCTCCATTAGCTCAATGTATTGGTCTTCTTTTGCAATTCTCTCAAAATTCTGATCAATGATTTCGAGAACTTTATCAAGTTTACTCGTCTCTTTTTCATCCGGATTTTGCTTGTATTGATGATCGATGATGTTCGCAACTTGATCGTATAAATCGTACATCACATCCATCTCAATTTCCTTAGCTATCAAGCGCTTCATGCCAGCTAAATAAAGCTTCATAAGCACGTAACCATCTGCAGCTAAGCCGTCAGCTTTCATCGACTCTGTTAGTGTGTTGTAGGCATCAGTGTAATCTTCCTCGGCATAGTCGTATTGATCCATGCCTTTTTTGCCAAGTGCATAACCTTTATCCTCCGGGAAGATCTCAATACGCTTGTCATAAATCATCATTAGCGTATCATAATATGCGTTCTTAACCGCTGGGTTATCAGCATATTTTTTCATCTGAAATTCAATGATGTTTGGACCATTGATTACAATGTTTTTTGTCGATGAAGGGCAGTTAGCAAACACCCATCTCCAACCAATTAAGGCATCTTGGTAATTCTTTTGCTTGTAATACTCTCGGTATAAAGAGAGGTTCTCTTTGCATTTGTCTG
>CALCGD010000002.1 GCA_937900875.1 uncultured Flavobacteriales bacterium | reverse complement strand
TCAGTTACAATGCTTTTTCACGTGTTCATTACATGTATCAATTGCTTAATTCAGGAAGCGCATTAGGTAATAATTGCGGGCCTCTATTAATTGCCAAATCGTCTTTAACTAAAGATGAATTGGGCAAAGCCACAATTGCCATACCCGGCATAAATACTACCGCTAATTTCCTGCTGTCGTATGCGTATCCCAAAGCTCAGCAAAAACGGGAATTCCTATTTTCTGAAATTGAACAAGCCGTATTGAATGATAAAGTTGACGCTGGGGTAATTATCCACGAAAATCGTTTCACGTACCATGAAAAAGGCTTAGTTAAAATTGCTGATTTAGGTGAAAATTGGGAACAAACAACTGGCTTCCCTATCCCTTTAGGAGGAATAGCTATTCACCGAAGATTAAAGCCGCAGGATAGAAAAGCATTTGACGTGTTGCTTCGGAAAAGTGTTCAATACGCTTTTGATAATCCCGATGCTTCAAAAGAATACGTAGCCTGCCATGCCCAAGAAATGAATGAATTGGTTGTGCGTTCTCACATAGATTTATACGTTAATCACTACTCGCTTGAGCTTGGCCAAAAAGGAAAAGCGGCCATTGCCAAAATGTATGAAGTTGGAATACAGTTTGGAATGCCAAACGTGGAAAACGCAGTATTCGTTTAAACAAAAAAGCCTCCAATTTGGAGGCTTTTTTGTTCTGTATTAAAAGAATTACATGGTGAAATTGAATACTTCACCGTCAACTTCAAGAGTTGCTTGTTTGTCACATGTTCCAGTGCCATAATCAACGGTTCCAACGTTGTAGTTGGCAGGAGAAATGGTCAATGTTCCAGATTGAATATAATCGCAACCAGTTTGCAACATTAACGGACTTGTAGTTTCTAAGCTGTAAGGATGTGTGTTAGAATCGTTTCCAGAAGCAGTTCCTGTTAGTTCAAAAACATCATCGTGCAATCCAGCCATCATCATAGTGCTAGTAGTATCAGGAGTGGTGTAATTGGTGTTGTATCCTCCAATCCAAGTTCTAGTAAGATCTGCTTGCCAAAGGATCTCTTGGGTTCCCCAAGAAATAACCACATTTCTAAGCGTTTCGCTGAAGACTGGGTTTCCGCTTCCATCATCTCCTTGATTATTGAGTGAATCCGTTCCAGAAACAGCATACTGACCAGTTGTGTAAGCGTCAAACCAAACTTCAATGGCAGTTCCTTCTGTTCTGTAATTTCCACTGAATTGAGCCACAATCATTCCACTTCTTAAAACGCCATCAGGACCAACACAACCAGTACCGTAATCGATTGTAAGCGTTTTGGGAAAACCGGCACCAGTGGGCGTTAGTGTAACATCAGCACAAAGAGACCCATTCATGTTCCAAGAACCGTTGGTCAGTTCGTCCAATTGCATTTCTGAGCTAACAGCAGCATTTATCTGCTCAAATACATCGCTATAGGTAAGAATTGCAAGCGAATTGTTGCTAGCAGCCTGAATATTATAATGCACTTGTTTCTTGCATCCTGTGCTTAAAAGGGCTCCAAAAGAAAGTAAGATTGCGAATGTGAAGTAGTTTTTAGTAGTCATCGTTATTCCTTGTTGAATAGAGTGTAAAGTAAATTAATTAACGCTTGTGATACGTTTCGATGGTGAATGAATGTGCATGTTTTTCATCTTGCTGATGATGCTCTGAGTTTGTGCAAACCCATTCTTCACCCAATTTTGGGAACGAACGATCACCTTCAAATTTGTGATGAACTCGGGTGAGATACACGACATCGGTCAGAGGTAAAGCCAATCTGTAAATCTGTTCGCCACCTACGATATAAGGGTTTTCATCCGTTTTGTAGGCTTCGGTAAGCGCAGCGTCTAAAGAATGAACAACAATACATCCTTCTGGCTTAAAACTGGTATCTCTGGTAATTATAATATTCACCCGTTTTGGTAAGGGTTTACCAACCGATTCGAATGTTCTTCTACCCATAATAATTGCATGCCCGCTCGTTTGCGACTTGAAGAATTTTAAATCGTCTGGCAGATGCCAAATGAGATCATTGTCTTTCCCAATGATGTTGTTTTCGTCTGCGGCTACAATAATGCTAATCATACTTATACCGC
>CALCGD010000001.1 GCA_937900875.1 uncultured Flavobacteriales bacterium | reverse complement strand
GAGAAATTGTGGCGGACGACTTGCTTTCTAGTGTATTCAGCCGTTTTTGTATCGGGAAGTAAACCCGTGTAAGCATCGATAAGCATCGATAGCTAAAAACAAATTCAACACACTTATTTTCAGTTGTTTACAGTCAAATTTTGACGTCTGTCATTTTTGGCTCTTTTCGCGATTTGTATCCTTTTTGTTGCGCTCTTGTTGCGGCATTTTGGGTGCGCAACAGATGAGCAACAATTCTGGAGCGAGACCAAAATAGTTGCACCAATCTGCACCATGCTGCACCAACCTGCACCATTGTGCACCAAAGCGGAGAAATGACGATGACAGCGAGTAAAGACCCCATCCCCAAGATTTGCATGTTTTGCCAAAATCTATTTGAGGCACGCAAATCCACAACCCAGTACTGTTCGGCCAATTGCGCGAAGAAGGCCTACAAAGACCGAAAGCGACAAGAGCGGATTGTTCACGCTACACAGGAAAATCTGGAAAAACTTTCTGCCCCTTTAAAGGAGCTGCAAGCCCGTGATTACCTCAGTGTGGAAGAAGCAGCCACATTATTAGGCGTGTCCCGATGGACCATACAACGAGCCATCAAGCGCGGACGGTTGCAAACCCTCAAAGTCTTGGGGCGCCGCATCATCCCTCAGAAATCTTTTAATCAATTCTTAAATAATCAATATAATGAAAGTCACGCTACGCAAACGAGCCAGGTCCAATGGTAAAATCGCCTTATTCCTAGACTACTACCCACCCATTATCTCACCCAAGACCGGACTGTCTACCCGTTGGGAGTACTTAGAAATGTATTTATACAATCCTCCACGGGATGAATTTGAGAAAAAACACAACCGCGAAGTGGAGATGATGGCCCGGGCCATTGCTTCTGAACGCCAGCTAGATCGTATTGCCGGTCGTTATGGATATCAACGATCCTCTGAATACGATGATTTTTTGGAGTTCTACCGCCAACAGATGGAGAAAAAAAGCAAGGAAACTAGCAACCATGGTGGTTGGGTGGCTTCCTTTAAAACATATGAAATATTTGTCAAAGGACAATGTTCTTTTGGCGAACTCAAACCCCAGCTTATCAATGACTACAAGGATTTCTTGTTGAATAAAGCCACGCGCATTAACTCACCCTTGATGCGCATCAGTGACAGCTCGGCCTACAGCTATTACAATAAACTGCGAGCATGTGTAAGGGAAGCAACGGCTATGGGGCATGTGAAGCAAAACCCCTTTGACCTGGTGAAAGGCATCTCTCAGCCTGAAACATACCGCGAGTTTCTGACCAAGGAGGAGCTCATTCGATTGGCCAATACTTCAACCCCTACTGAGGCCATGAAGAACTCCTGCTTGTTTTCGGCCTTGACCGGAATGCGCATGGGTGATATCATGAGTTTGACCTGGTCAAAAGTTCAACATTCAGAATCGATGGGCTACTTCGTAAGATTCAGTATGAACAAAACCAAATCTGAGGAAACGCTGCCTTTATCGAATGAAGCCATAGCCTTACTCGGCGCTCCAAGTGACTCGCCTGAATCTTTCGTTTTCCCTGGTTACAACTTCAATGCGCATTACTCAGAACTCCAGCGCTGGCTTCAAAAGGCTGGTATCACGAAGAAAATCACCTTCCACAACTTTCGTCACACGTTTGCCACTTTGCAGCTAGCGGAAGGAACCGATATTTATACTGTGTCAAAGCTTCTAGGTCACAAGAATATTCACACGACACAGATATACGGTAAGGTGATGGATAAAACGAAAACCGAAGCCATGGGTCGAATCCATCTTGGACTAAAAACTGACAACAAATAAGGTTGGTTTTACACTAAATGTCATGACAAGATGTCTGACTAGCGGAGGTTGTCATGTTTTTAGGGAAACGAACCCAAAAAAAAATTTAATTGCGCATTATGATACACTACTGGGAATTCACTGGGTAATAAATGTAACATTTTGTATCAGAGTGTACCATAATGCGCAGATATTCAGTGTTTTGCGCAACCTCCGAGGGTTCGAAACCCTCATAAAAACTTCGATAAACATGTCAAGTCATCGGTAAAATTTGGCATGGCAATTTGTTTGATAGGGAAAGGGAAAATCATTACCTATGGATAAGACATTTTCCCATCTCCAAGCATTCATTAGAGACATTGTAAATGGTGCAGTACAAAGTGCGCTAGAGCAGCAGCACGAGCAACGTTCTCACGAACAAATTCAAAGCGATCATCGCGAAGAGGTCCTCAATGCCGACCAGGCGGCAGCCTACTTGCACATTGCCAAGCAAACGCTGTACACACTCACCAGTAAGCGCAAGGTTCCGTTCTATAAGAATGGCAAGAAAATCCTTTTTCGACGCGGAGATTTAGACGATTGGATGAATCGCGGCAAGCAACAGGAGATTCGCCACATTAGCAAGGAAGGCCAGCTCTATACGAAGAGAAAACCAATGGACCGATGAGCAAGGTATTTATTAATCCAGAGAAAGATGAAGATTCATTCTTTGTGCCTAACATCGTCCATTCGGTAGATGGCCTCATTCATGATTCTGTTTTTGACTGGATTCCAGAATGTTTGAAACCAATTGTTGCCATTGGAAGCAACAGACAAGAGCGTGATGTGCTCTTGCTCGGTGCCATCACTGTCATTTCCGGCTGCCTACCCAACATTTACGGTCTATATGACAATCGTATAGTGTATCCCAACCTATTTGCTTTTATCGATGCCCCGGCAGGCGCAGGTAAAGGAATTTTAAATCATCTGAGGTTAATAGGGAGACCCATTCATTTAAGCCGAATCGAGTCGACGCGCTCAGCCGTAGAAGCTTATGAAGAGCGCAAGAGCGAAATGAAATCCAAAAATGAGGATCCATCGTCTTTGCCCATCCCAAAGCAGAAACTCCTATTCATACCTGCGAACAGTTCTGCGAGTTCATTCATCAATACGCTGACAGAGAATGATGAAATGGGGATTCTATTTAGCACCGAAGCGGACACTCTTGCCAATTCTTTGAATCAGGATTGGGGCAACTTTAGCGATGTCCTTCGCTGTGCCTTCCATCATGAATCTGTGGAAATGCAGCGCAGAGCAAATCGCGAGTATTTGGTTATAGAGGAGCCTCGACTTTCCGTGATGTTGACAGGAACTAACGGCCAGTTCAAGCGACTCATCCCGAATACAGAAAACGGATTGTTCAGCCGCTTCATGTTCTATACAATGAAAAGTATCCCTCAATTCAAAGATGTTTTTTCCCAACGGGACATTGTCCCGGGACAAGTTTGTGACGAACTGGGACAACGGATGTTAGAATTATTCCAACTGCTGCAATCGTACCAGGACCCTGTCCAATTGAGTTTAAACTCAAATCAACAAGAACATTTTTTGAAGCGCTTCACCGAGTTTACACAAGTCTTGTATTCGGAATCCGGAGAACGCGTTTTAGCAACCATTCACAGGTCTGGCCTTATTACGTTCCGAATTGCCATGATTTTGTCCACCCTGAGACATTTTTTCGATCTTAAAAGAACTGAGCCGCCAAAAGGACTAATCCACGATCACGACTTGTCGGTCGCAATCCAGATTACCCTTCACACCATACAGCACAGCCTTGTTCACATGGCTGAAATGCCTAAGAACCTGGAAATATCGCTTAAACACAAGAAGATGGAACGCTTTATTGAAAAACTCCCCCATGAATTCAGCCGAATCGAAGCCAACGAAATCGGAAAGAAAGTCAATATTTCTTCAGCTACCGTTAGTCGTTATCTCGTTCAAGGTCCCTTTGAACGCCTCGGATACAACAAGTACAAAAAATCACATCCTATCAACGAGGAACCCGTGATCAACTGATAAAGTGATAAGGTGATAAGGTGATAAAGTCACCCCCTTCACACTAAAGATTATCAGATTATCAAATTATCAGATTATCACCTTTTAATTTTTAATAACATGAATCCAAAAGAACAAGCCAAAGAACTCAGCCGACAAGGCTACTCGATTCGAGAAATCGCCGAAAAAATTGAAACAAGCAAGAGCACCGTTGCCCGGTGGTTACAGGAATCCGCTCCTATTCAACCTATTTCGGCTCAACCTGACCCTAGTATCGAACTAGAATTGAAACGCATGCAACTCAATCATGAGCTTGAACTGCGAAAACTCGCACAGCAGGAACGCGAACAAGAATATCGCCGACGAGACATGGAACGGCAATACGCCATGAAGCAAGAATCCGAAGAAGTGGTTGATGTGGAATTGCGCAAGATCCTTTTGCCAATTTACAAGTGGGCGTCCAACCAATTGGAATTGATAAAAGAGTACTCCGGTGAAGGCATTCCTTGTACCGAGGACAGTTTAACCGACATGTCCTGTCGCCTCGAGATGTTTCATGAGACGCTGTCCGACTATGTCCACATCCGAAAATTGGACGAATGGGACGATGTCCTGAACACCTTGAAATCCCTCAATTCCAAAGTGGGTCGCTGGATTATTCAACTAATGAAAGCGGAAGACGCAGCGCGTGAAGAATTTGAATATCAAAATCGAAGGAATGCTCGAAATGAAGTGCACGGACTCAATTTGAAAGATGAATACACTTCGAGAAAAAAGAAAAAGAAAAAGCACGAAGAAGAAGAAGAAGAAGATGAGTTTGTTTTCCAAGCCGAAATCGAATGCCATTGGGGCAATAGCCGGTCGGACTTAAAGTACTTGGTGGAGCGGGTGCGGTGACACTTTGCACCATTGGCATCACCTAGTATATTTCGCTCAAGTAAACCCGGTTGCAGATTGGAATAGTTATTTTTGGTGTACCAAACAAACAGCCCGTGCCATGACCAAAGATTGGATTGAATACATACCAAAATTTCATCAGACCTTTCTTCCTATACTTAATGTATCGAAAATTTATTTTGGACAGCTGTGATGCCTTCTCTTTTATGCGCATCAAAGGGGCCAATGCTCTGTCACAAGCCTGGGCATGGATCTATAACAATGTAAGACCACAAAAGTCACTAGGATACCAACCGCCCATAACCTTTACACAGCAGCGACTTCGGAGCTCCGCTCCTTCTTCACTGCTGCCTGACCAACAACACCAATGGAAATCACTACTTTTAAGTGATACTAATTATGGTGAGCCTTCATACCGAAATGAGTGGCACCATTAGACCAAAATACGCACATACAATGAAACAACTTAAATTCCTACTCAGTTCATTAGCAATATTGGTATCCCTTCAGTCATCGTGGGCTCAACAAGTTTTCATTGGTTATTCAGCGCGCACCAAGAATGTACCTCGGTTTGATCATGCCGCAAATTTTGGATTTTACGTTAATGACCGTATTCAAGTTGGTGCTACATATATACAATTACATAAACATTGGGGTGGTCGAATTGAGTTTGTTCAACCAGATGTGTATGGGGGATATGTAGCATATAGAATCCTCGATAAAAAAGTTTATTCGAACATCAAGTTCGGCGTATTACGGTATAAACAAGGAATCCCAAATTACGTTGTCCAATACAATACCATGACCTACTACAACATTGAACTTGGATACCAAATTAACGACCATTTTTCCATAGGTCCTGGCTTGACATTGTATGGGGTTTGGGACCCTGCAGATCATTGGAGTACAATATATTTTTTTCACTCTTTTGATTTAATCAGTTTAGAACTAAAATTTTAATTAACGATGATATTAGAGACAAAATACGCCAGTGGAAAAAACACCGTCAGATACAAGAAAAATACCGGGTACTCTAATCATAGAGAGCTGTTTGACGATTTAAAGGACTTTCAACAACAACGTGACGATAATAATGACTATAGTCTGCAGGTCGTTTCACCCCCTGCAGGATATAATTTAGTTTTTGAAGACACCTTTTCAGGAAATTCGCTCGACTTAAATAAGTGGAAGATGGGACTCCCTTTTGGATCGTTTTATACAGATCCAGACGAACATGGTTTCTACTTTCCAGAGGATGGAAAATTAGATCCAAATACGAAAGTTGTTTCTGTTAACGGTGGTAGACTTAATCTAGATTGTACATGGTATCCTAAAACTTATAATGTCGATCACCTTACCGGAATAGACCAAGAAAGAAAACAAGAACTTTTATCTAACTGTAATCCAAATATTGCCCAGGTATATAAAAAGTCACAGTACGACGGTTTTACCATAAACTATGGTGGAGGGGCAGTACACTCCACGGATTCTTGGCACTATGGGTGGTTTGAAGCGATTATAAAGTGCCCTGCAAATAAACACATGTGGACTCATCTTGGCTTACATGGCGTAGATTTTGCACCCCCAGAAATTCATATAGTTGACCATAAATCATTGGACAGCGCAACTATAATCCAACCCCTACCCAATATTTTTCATGGTGCTGTTAGCCCTTTCAGCCCTCAATGGGGGACAGAACAGCTGGGTTGGTTTGCGCCAAATTTGGAATACACTATGCATTTATTTAAGCCGAAGAGGATGAATCTCTTCGCTGGCCCAGATAGGCTTGTTCAATATGTTTGCCACTGGACCCCTTATGGAATTGCCATTTATTACGATTCAATTCTATATCGGTATTACACAGCAGAAGCCTTAAATTCACTTTATAACAATAATCTGAACTTCACAAATGTCTACTTTCAAATTGCCAACGGTGTAACCGATTGTTATAGTGAAGGTAATAATTTTGGTGATGATCACCCTTACCAAACTGCAAGACTTGAGGTTGATTCCGTTCGAGTCTTTCAACAATAACTAGAGTAAATCTTTAGCATATGGTGTACAACACGAGGAAAGCAACAAAAACTACTATTAGATATCGGAACAATCAAGGGTATCAGAATCATCGGCAATACTTCGATGACTTAAAAAATTTTCAAACATACCGAGAATTGAACAATGATTTGAATCCAAATTTGGTTCAGCCACCTCCTCAATACAACTTAGTGTTTAAGGATGAATTCACAGGTGGACAGTTGGACAGGAATGAATGGGGCACAGGTGTTAGATGGGGTACTTTTCATAAGGAGCCAAGTAAACACGGTTTTTATTTTCCAATTGACGGTATCGGTCCAAATTCAACATCTATTTCTGTTGCTCAGGACAATTTGGTCCTTGATTGCATATATGACCCCAAAACATACTACATGAGTGCCTTAACAGGGAGAGACGCATATAGATACAACTCCCTAGTTAATAATTGCGATGAAGGTATTGAAGGTTATTATCAGAAAATAACTGAATTTACGATTGATTACAATGGCGGATCAGTATTCTCCAAGCGTAAATGGAAAAAGGGTTGGTTTGAGGTAATAGCTAAGTGCCCATTAAATCAATACATGTGGACAGGAATCTGGCTTCAAGGCGTCGAATTTTGGCCTCCTGAAATAGATTTGGTGGAACATGATTCTAAGAGTGATGAAACGCAAGTAGACCCTAAGCCAAATATTCATATTGGAAGCGAAGGTACAAACGTTAACCATCCTGATTATGGTATTCAGCACAGAGGTTGGCTAATACCGCACTTAGAATATGGTTTTATTGAGGATGAAGACCCAATGACTCTGTACAAACCTTATGACAGGTATGTACAATACGTTTGTCATTGGACCGATGACTTTGTAAAAATCTACACCGATGGAGTTCTTTACAGAGAGTATTCAACGGATAAATTGTTTTCATTGTACAGAGACGCTGACATTTCCATGGAGCTAATTCTTAATAACGGGGTATCGAACGAATATGACCACGATAGCACTTTTGGTATTGACCATCCATTTGCGAATGCTCCAATGTATATTGAAAGCGTAAGAGTTTATCAAGCTCCATAGATTAATTGCAGCCATTGATGCCTAACAAGTCCCGCAGAGTAAGGCAACCAAATCCACTACACTTCTTTACTTTGAGATTGAAATTCTATTTTGATTCTTTCACGGAGATACTGAATACACTGAGGTTTTGGCATTATACGTGATTCCAAACTTGTGTTCGGAACATTCCGAACAACACTAACACGATTACAGGATGTGTAAATCAGATCAAAAGGGGTTTTATAGATGTATTTAAACAGTGCCAATGAATATCACTTAAGGCTTCCCGGGAAAATAATAAACCCCTACTCGATTTTACGAGTTCTTAAAAATCTTTGTGTAAACAAGTCGAAAAAAGCTGTTCCCACACAAAACCTATCGCGTCCGCCCCAACCAAATAATCGACCACCAAAAACGGCTATTTCCAAAAAAGGTTACCTTCGTTTTACCGTTCTTTGTTGTTGCTTATGCGTTGCAAGCAAAAAGGCCATTTTAGACACTTGTTGCCTATTTGTTGCGCGTGTTTAAAACTAAATGACAGATAATAAGCGTGTTGCGGACTCAGCGAAAGAGGTTGAGATGTGTATCGGAAAATAGCCCTCTGTTACCCCAGCATCCAAAGATACAGGCCAAAAAA